>CAZHMJ010000063.1:0-19453 GCA_964533805.1 uncultured Anaerolineae bacterium
TTCCCACGCTGGCACACCGCTTGCGTTTCATCCCTACATACTGCCGCGATGCAGGATTGTCACCCACCAGGATCGCCGCCAATCCGGGAATCACACCATGCTTCTCGCGCATGACGGTCACTGCTGCGGCGATCTCGCCCTGCATTCGATCGGCAATCACTTTTCCATCTATGATCTGAGCGCTCACCACTTCCTCCTTATCAAAGGGCGTGACCCTGGATACCACCTGCTATACCAACAGCATAACATGTGGTTAAATAGGGTGCATAGTGCACTTCTTCGCCTCGCCTGCATAATTGTAAATGCATCCGTACAACTTTTCGACAAATATAGACCGCACATGGACGGCAGTCAGGTAACATAAAGGTAGGGAGTACAGATTCTCAAGCGCCGTTTTCCGCGCATGAGAGTCAGTGAGCTTTATGTCGTGCTAGAGCATTCCTACAGTCATACCCGACCCACCCAGCGTCCGCTCCTAGAGGGATAAAGGGGATTACGCATGCTCAAATCCATCACAAACTGGCTGCATAGAACTGAAACAACCCGATCCAGAAAACGGCCGCAAGGTCCACTGGCTCAGGGGCAGGCGCTGGTTGAATATGCGCTGATCACGGCCCTTCTGGTCATTGCGATCATAGTCGCTCTCACCGCGACTGGCCCGGCTATCGGCAATGTATTCAGTAATACGGTGTTTAATCTGATTGGTGCGCCAGCGCCATCCGTGACCCCTCTCAATCCCACCGAATTCTGGGAACTGGTGACCGCCGTTGCCTCTTACACACCCAATGCAGTGGTGATGGCAACCAATACGTACGTTCCACCCACCAGCACGGCTACCCTAGGCACGCCGCCCACTTCCACGCCGATTACCCCAACCGGTACGGCGACTTCCACGGACACCCCGGCGCCAAGCGATACACCTGTCGACATCGTGCATAACGCCCCGTTCTACGACAACATCTCGAACGGGAACTGGTGGCGTCTGGACCAAGACTCGATTTACACCGGTTCGAACGCATGGTCAGTCCAATGGTGGACGACAAGCAGCAGCACCCGGACGGTGGCGCATGTCAACGCCCGAATGGCCGAGGCGCCAACCTGCACGAGCACGCACGACTACACGGCGGGGGCTGACCTGGCGTTCTACTGGGGGTCCTCTGGCCCTACACCTGGCGGCACCTGCTCAGGCTCGCCCTGGCGCATCGATGACTTTGCCAGCCGCTGGACCCGGACTGTGCAGTTTGAGTCGGATACGCCTCTCAAGTTGACTACGGCTGGTGACGACGGCATCCGCGTCTATGTCGATGGTGCTCTCATCAGTGCCATTAGCTCCTGGAACTATCAGGGCGCAACCATCCGGCAGACAAACTATACGTTCACGGGTGGGGTCGAACACACGGTCGTGGTCGAACACTTCGAAGGCGGCGGAGATTCCGCCCTGGCCTTCTCCATGCGGGCTGCCACCGACGACGTCGGCACATGCAGTTGGACGATGTCAACCGAGTTCGCCCACAGTTCTCCTTCAGCTTGGAGCGATAGTCCGAGCCGCGATTACTTCAACAGTACGAAATGCCATCTGGCGCTGCGCGGTGCGGTTGACCTCTCCACTCTTACCGACCCGGCGCGGATGAGCTTCTGGAACCGTTGGGACCTGGACAACTATGACAAGGCTTGGCTCCAGATCCGTGAATATGGGGATACCGGTCCCTGGTATGCCCAGTTGATCCACCAAAACTACCAGGAACAGCTTGCCTGGATGCGCCAGGATGTCGATCTGGCCAGCTACAGCAGCATCAACACCGCCACGTTGGCAGCAACGACCATCGACTGGACCGGCAAGACCATCGAGTTCCGTTTTGTCCTGGAAGCCGACGCCTCCGAGGTCGAGAACGGTTGGTGGATTGATGACATCTCGATTGAGGCCAATGTCGTCAATACATACACCATCGGCTTCGCAGACGACATGGAAGGCGGGGATGAGAACTGGACACCCAGCGGCACCTGGGCCATCTCTTCGGAGAAAGCGCGCAGCGGTAGCGCATGGAGTGATTCGCCTGGCACAAACTACGCCAACAATGCCAACACCTTCTTGACATTGAATGGCCTGGTCGACCTGACCGTGCCAGAATCAACTCAGCCCGAACTGGTCTTCTACCATTCGTGGAACCTCGCGGCAACGGACCTCATCAAGGTCGAAGCTTCATTGGACGGAACCACCTGGGTCTCGCTGACTGAGGACCGTCCTTATGATGCCGTCCAGGCCGCGACCCGCAATGACGCCTTTGTCCGTGAATCCATCTCCCTCCAGTCGTACGATGGCCAGGTCTTCTACCTCAGGTTCCGCCTGACCGCAGACAGTTCCGGGAATGCAGGCGGATGGTGGATCGACGACATCGCGATCCAGAACCGCCTAACGGGCAATATGCCCTATCCCTTCTTCGATGACATGGAAGCCGGCGGCAGCAACTGGCTGGCAGATGGCACTTGGGCGATCTCTCCAGAAGCCGCCTACAGTGGTTCTTCCGCCTGGTCCGATAGCCCTGGAGCGTACTACACACATAACACCAACTCCAGTATCCAGATCAGTCGGCCTTTCCTGCTGACCACCAGCATCGCGACCCGTCCAGAGTTGAGCTTCTGGTACAGACGCTACCTTGGCAAAGTGGACAAGTTCTACGTCGACATCAGCACCAATGATGGCGCAAGTTGGACATCGATCTGGAGTTACCAATACACTGCCAGTACGTCAGCCCCGAGTTATGCTCCTGGCGTGCAGGCCCTGGAATTCAACCGGCAAGAGGGCTGGGAGCGAGTGTCGATCAATCTGTCCAGCTACATCAGCGACACGACGCCGTTCCTGCTCCGCTTCCGTTTGGATGCCTTGACCGACAGTGAAACCCGTGGAGGCGTCTGGATCGATGACGTCCGGCTGGCCGAATACACCGAATCGCCGGTCCCCTTACCCTTCAATGACGACATGGAGGGCACGACCAACTGGCGGGCCGGCGGCCAGTGGACGCTGAGCAACGAGAGTGTCCACAGCGGCTCCTATGCCTGGTCCGACAGCCCCGGAGGAGCGGACTACCTGAATAACACCTGGTCCGTGCTCGAGCTGATCCGCCCGGTGGACATGACCGCACTGGCCGCCAATAGTTTCCCGGTCCTCTCCTGGTGGCACCGCTTTGATCTGGACATGTACGACTACGCACGCGTCCAGGTTTCGACCTGGCTCGGCCCAGGTTGGAACGACTGGTCGGAATGGACCGAGGTGCACCAGACGTACTACACGGCTACGCTCTCCTGGGGCCTCGCCCAGGTCGATCTCAGACCCTACATCGGCAAGAAGATTCGCGTCCGCTTCGTGCTGGACGCACTGACACACGACAATACCGATCCCGGTTGGTGGATTGACGACGTCTCCATCAAGCTCTACCAGCCGCAAGTCTTTACAGGCAACTTCTACGATGGGGCCGAAAACCTCACGAACTGGATTGCCGAAGGCACCTGGGGTCTGGGCGAGAAATACCGTGGTTCCGGCAGCGGCCCGGCCGTGCTTGGCCCTGGCGTGTGGCAGGCGCAGTTCTACGACCTGGAGCAGTGGCCCTGTAACGATGCCGTGACAAGAGCGAGCAGAGCGATTTCGGGCCAGACCATGTACTGCAGTGGCGCCTACCGGACGTTCACGATCCAGAGCACAGCGTCGATGGCCAACATCGCCTTCAACTGCTCAAGCCTGAACAGTCCGAATCCAAATGGTTCCTGCAATACAACCTCGTGGAAGACGAATGGCAGTCATGACCTGATGGCGATCCGGTTCTCCCGCACCATCAATGTGGAAGCCGGGCAGTATCAGTTCCGCCTGATCCATGACGATGGAGCCCGCCTGTACGTTGACGGCACACGTATCATCAATGCATGGTACGACGCATCACGGACGGATACCGCCTCGACGTACCTGTCGGCCGGCGCACATCTGGTCGAGATTTGGTACTACGAGAATGGCGGTGCGGCCGTCGTCCAACTCGATGTGGCGCGCCAGAGCTTCTCCTTCCATGAAAGCCCGGCGGGCAACTACCAGCACTGGGACAACATGGCATTGATCCTGAACGGCGTCGTCGATATGACTGGGTCCACGAATCCTTCGTTGAGCTGGTATGAGACGTATGACATGGACACGCTCGACTGCCGGATTGTCGAGATATCCGCACCGTTCGAACCCGGCCTCTTTAACCAGTGGCTCCAGATTTACAACAGTTGTGCCGACTACAACGATGTCTGGACGCTTCGCAACATCCCACTCCGTGGCCCCATCGAGACCGCACTGGGGCTGCCCTCAGGCAGCTTCAACTTTACCAACAAGCTCCTGACCTTCCGGTTCCGAATGGACGCAAGGAACTCCACCGACACAGATCCTGGCTGGTGGATCGACGACGTCCTCCTGGCTGACTAAGCCGACCTGAACTTGCTGACAGGGCCGCCGCTGGGCGGCCCTGTTCATTTTGAGACTGATTTCACTGGTCAGAGCCGAACCCACCTGATACACTTCTGGCAAGTGCTAGAGCCACAGGAGAACTTATCGGTATGGTCTCTGAGACACCCCGCACCGGGCTGCTGTTTGTTCTGGTCGGCCCCACTGCGGTTGGCAAGAACGAAATGATGAAAATCGCGCTCCGGCAGCTTCCCCAACTCGCGCAAATGCCGACAGCCACTACCCGCCCAATCCGCGAAACAGAGAAAGAAGGCAGGGAGCACTTCTTCTTTGACTGTGCTGGATTCAAGCAACTGATAGACAGTGGCGCACTGCTTGAATACCAGAAAGTCCACGATAACTGGTATGGCATCATCCGGGCGCGACTGGAGGAAGCACTCGATCAGGGCCGCGATCAGATAGCGGATATCGAGGTGTTGGGCGCGTCGATCGTGCACCGCACGTATCCCTACAACAGCGTCCTGATTTTCGTCAGCCCGCCTTCTCCGGAAACTCTGGAGAAGCGCATCCGCAAGCGTGGTACCGACAGCCCTGAAGACATCGAGATCCGGCTGCGCCGCATCCCGTTCGAAATGCAGTTCGCAGCCAATTGCCAGTATCTCATTGTGAATGACGATCTGGAACAGGCTGCCGCCGAGTTGGTCGGCATCATCCAGGCCGAACATAGCCGCCGCAAATTGCATCACTTTATCACGGTGCGGGTCATGATTCGCCATGAGGATCGGATAATTGTCCGCGAAGACACCGGTGAACTACCCGAAGTCCGGCTCCAGCGTGGGGAATTGCCTCAAGACGCGATCCTGCGCTTGCTCGCTGAACTGAGGTTGGATCAAGTCACCCTGGTTCAGCCCTCAGAGTCTCCTGAAACAAACATAGCGCCCGCCCGCTATGCGCTGTCAGACATGGCCAGCCAGCCGCACATGGACCTGCTGTATCTGTGCGAGGCCAGGTCAGAGCAGTTGCCGCCTGCGGGTTGGGTCTGGCGTCCACTGGACGCCGTCACGCTGGAGAAACGCTGAGAGACCACACGGGCCGGAGAACATCCGGCCCGCATTCATTCAGGTTGTCGGTCGCGTGGGCAGCTAAACGTCCAGATTGCGCACGTTCCTCGCATTGGTCAGAATAAATCGCTTACGCGGAGGAACGTTGCTGCCCATCAACATGTCGAAGACCCGATCGGCTTCGGCCGCGTCTTCCACGGTGACTTGCAGCAGCGTGCGCGTCGCGGGATTCATGGTTGTCTCCCAAAGTTGCTCCGGGTTCATCTCGCCCAGACCCTTGTATCGCTGAAGAGCTATCTTGTCATCCGCCCCCAGTTCGCGAGAGATGCGCTCGCGCTCGACGTCGGAGTAGGCATAGAACACCTTGCGCTTGTGCTCCAGACGATACAGCGGCGGCTGAGCAATATATAGACAGCCTTCCTGGAGAAGCGGGGTCATATAGCGGAAGAAGAATGTCAGCAGTAGCGTCCGGATATGCGCCCCATCGACGTCGGCGTCGGTCATGATGATGATCCGGTGATATCGCAGGTTATCCAGGCTGAAATCGTCCCCGATCCCGGTCCCCAGAGCCGAGATCAGAGCCTTGACTTCGTTGTTGTCGAGAATACGATTGAGTCGCGCCCGCTCGGTGTTCAAGATCTTGCCACGTAAAGGCAAAATCGCCTGATAATGGCGATCGCGCCCTTGTTTGGCGCTGCCACCAGCCGAGTCACCCTCGACGATATACAACTCAGACCGTTCTGGATCGCGCTCCGAACAATCCGCCAGCTTGCCAGGCAGCGTCGTGCTTTCCAGAAGGCTGGTCCCACGCCGGACCAGATCGCGCGCCTTCTTGGCGGCATCCCGCGCCCGCATTGCTGTCATGCATTTCTCGACGATGCGGCGCGCGTCACGCGAGTTCACATCCAGATATTCGGCAAATGCATCCCCCGTGACCGAGGAAACAGCCCCGGCCACTTCAGGATTCATCAGTTTGACCTTCGTCTGGCTCTCAAACTGGGGATCTGGATGCTTGATGCTGACAATTGCCGTCAAACCCTCCAACGTATCCGTACCGGAGAAGTTTGGGTCTTTCTCCTTCAGCAGGCCCGCCTTGCGCGCGTAGTTATTGATCACGCGTGTCACAGACGTGCGCATGCCCGTCAGGTGACTGCCACCATCTGGCGTGTTAATGGTATTGGCAAACGCCAGCTCGGTGGTCGTCGAAGCCTCGGTGTACTGGAATGCAATTTCGATCCCAATGGAATACCGTTTTTTGGGATCATCCTCGTTGAACGTCAGTTCGCGCTCAGTATAAACCACGGAATGGAGCGATTTCCGGTTCCGGTTCAGATAACGCACAAAGGACTGGATACCGCCCTCAAAGTAGAAATTGATTTCCTTCGGGAATGGCTTGACACGCTCATCGCGCAGACTGATCCTGACTCCGCGCGCGACAAACGCCATCTCACGAAAACGCTGGGCAAGGGTCGCAAAACTGAATTCGACCTCCTGCATGATGGTGTCATCGGGATAGAACCGGATCAGGGTTCCGGATGACTCAGAGTCTTTCAACTTGCGTACTTCCTTGACAGGCCCTTCTGGCCGGCCCGCATGGTATGTCTGTTGCCATAGTCTGCCATCGCGTCGAACTGTAGCCGTCATCGTCTTGGACAGCGCGTTCACCGCAGAAACGCCGACCCCGTGCAAGCCGCCGGACACCTTATACGCCTGGCTGTCGAATTTTCCCCCAGCACCAATGCGAGTCATGACCAGCTCAAGAGACGATATCTTCTCCACAGGGTGGATGCCCACGGGAATACCGTCCCCGTTATCATCGACCGACACCGATCCATCGTCGTGCAGGACGACATCGATAGAATCGCAGCGTCCGGCCAGAGCCTCATCGATAGAATTGTCAACGACTTCGTACACCAAGTGATGCAATGCACGTAAATCCGTGCCCCCCACATACATACCAGGTCGACGGCGGACATGTTCCATTCCCTCGAGATACTGGATGTCTTTTTCACTGTAACGCGCAGCGTCCGCCACAGATTCCTCCTCAACCATTCACTACGTTCAAAGCCCTGTAATTTTACCTCAAAACCCCCTTTCGAGCAAAAGTTCTAACTCGATTCTTCTCTTCTGAATCGATGGATTCTTCGCATCACGCACCGAAAAAAACGCACCGCGTTGCGCTATTCCAGCCATCTTGCTAGACTCGTCGATTGCTGTCGCGTCGAAACCAGCCGGCCGCCTGTGTCTATCCCACACACCACCAGGCTGGCAACAGGAAAAGAATCAGCCATGGTTGAACGCCATCTCATCGTCGGATTGGGTAACCCGGAACGCAAATATGAAGCAACCCGACACAATATCGGGTTTCGATGTGTGGAGACCCTGGCTGCCACTTACAACTTGAGTTTTGACAAGTTACAGGGCAAAGCCAGAATCGCGGTGGGCACGATCAACGACGTTCCGGTCATCCTCGCCAAGCCACAGACCTACATGAATCTCAGCGGTGAATCGGTGGGCGCCCTGGCCAGCTTCTACAAGATTCCACCAAGTCGGATCATCGTCATTTTCGACGACATGGACCTTCCACTGGGAACCCTGCGCATCCGAAAAAACGGTGGCGCAAGCGGGCAAAAAGGGATGAAAAGCATCATCGAGCATCTGGGCACCCAGGAGTTCCCACGAATCCGCTTCGGCATAGGCCGCCCACCGGGGAGAATGGACCCGGCGGCTTTTGTCCTGTTGCCCTTCAAGGCAGTTGAAGAAAGCCTCGTGGTGGAAACCATCGATCGCGTGGTTCGGGCGCTCTCGACCTGGCTCACCGATGGAATCGAAAACACGATGAACTGGCATAACGGCTCATCTGAGGAGATCGAGCAACGACAGCGCAGTGCGGCCAATGCATCTTTGACCGGGGAATCCGACGATAATACGGTGACAGATTGACTATGCAGCTCAAAGGCCTCCTCGATCTGCTCCGCTCCACGCCGGAGTATGCCGGCCTGCTTCACGCGCTACAAGCGTCCCACTCCACCGGAGACCTGGATATCCTGCGCGCGGCCCGGCCCTTTCTGACGATGGCGCTTGCCCAAGACCTGAACCGTCCGCTGATCTATCTCGCGGGGCGCATCGACCAGACATACAACATCGCGGAGCAGTTGCCCGTCTGGACCGAGGAGATCGAAGTGCTGCGTTTTGCCGAACCAGGGCCGCTGTTCTACGAGTGCGCGCCCTGGTCGGATACGACGATCGAGCGGCGCCTCACCGTGCTCGCCCGGCTTTGCCCACCGCCGCTGTCCAAGCCTTCGGACAACCGGCCTTTTGTCGTCGCGACCTCGGCTCGAGCCCTCATCCACAAGACTCTGCCAGTCCGGGAGTTCCGGGCAAATTCCAGACAACTCAAACGTGGGAGCCAGATTGATCCCGAAAAGCTTCTGCGCATACTGCTGGGCCTGGGTTACGCGACCACGACCATCACCACCACGCCAGGCACGTTCAGCCGGCGCGGCGGGATCGTCGATATTTACCCGGTGGCCTCAAGCCACCCGGTGCGAATCGAGTTTTTCGGCGATGAAGTAGAAAGCCTGCGCCAGTTCGACCCGGCGTCTCAGCGCTCGGAACATGAGATCGAACAGATCGCCATTACGCCGGCGCGGGAAGCTTTGCCGCGCCTTGCGCCTCCGATCGCCCAGCGTCTTCTCCCCTGGTTCGCCGCCCAGCCCAACCCGGAGGATGATCCGATCTCGTTACAGCCCCACGCGGCCTTACTCGAACAGGGCATGGCTTTCCCAGAGATCGAGCACTACCTGCCTTATATGTACAGCTACCCGGCCGGACTGCTCGATTTCGCCCCGGACAACGCGCTGATCGTGATCGACGATTGGGCGGCCCTGCGCGACACTATCGAAGACCTGGAAACGCAAGCGCTCACCCTCAAGCAAGAAAAGGCTGCGGCGGGCCAGCTACCACCGGATTATCCGCTGCCTTACCTGACCTGGGATGAAATCCAGGACGTGCTCACGGAGCGACAAATCCTTCACCTGGGCAGCCCGGACCCGTTGGCTGATCTCAGCATGGCGAATGATCGCGCCACCCCAGAGACGGCTTCCGCATTGGCCGAGGCCTTCTCGCCGGGGCCTCGATTCAGCGGCCAGATCAAATCCTTCGTCGATTATCTGGTCGACCTGCGTCTGAACGATCGGCCTGCGGTGGTCGTCACCCGCCAGGCCCAGCGGCTGGCGGAGCTATGGGGTCAACAAGATAGCTATTCCGCGCCGGTCGAAACAGTTCGAACACCTGCGGAGGCGGGCGGGCTCCAGTTTGTGGAAGGCGCGCTGACCGAGGGTTGGATCCTTCGCCGCACGGAAGGCGATCTTCACCTGCTGACCGACGCCGAGATCTTCGGCTGGCGGCGGCCGGAGCCGCGCCGTACGCGCCAGCCACGTGCAAGCGCGCCGGAAGCCTCCTTCGCCGATCTTGCTTCGGGTGATTATGTGGTTCATGTAGAGTATGGTATTGGTCGCTTCTCCGGCCTGCAGAAGCGGATTATCAACGGTGACGAACGCGAGTATCTGGTCATTCAATATGACGGCACCGATCAGCTTTTCGTGCCGATCCATCAGGCCGACCGCATCGCGCGCTATATCGGCACGGACGACAATCCGCCCCGGCTGAGTAAGCTAGGCACCGGAGACTGGGCTCGAACCAAAGATTCCACCCGCCAGGCCGTCGAGGAAATCGCGCGTGAACTGCTGGAACTCTACGCCCTGCGCGCCCAGGTCAAAGGTCACGCCTTCAGCCCGGATACCCCCTGGCAGCATGAGCTTGAAGCCTCATTCCCCTATGTCGAAACCGAGGATCAGCTCAAGGCCATCCAGGAAGTCAAAGCGGATATGGAACACCCCCAGCCGATGGATCGCCTCATCTGCGGGGATGTGGGTTACGGCAAAACCGAAGTCGCCTTACGAGCCGCGTTCAAAGCTGTCATGGATGGCAAACAGGTCGCGATCCTGGTTCCAACCACGGTCCTGGCTCAGCAGCATTACAACACCTTTGTGCGGAGACTGGCCGCGTTCCCCGTCAAGGTCGAGATGCTATCCCGCTTCCGTGATCGCCGCGAGCAGCGCACCATCCTTCACCAACTCGCCCAGGGTCAGATCGATATCATCATCGGGACGCACCGCATCCTACAGACCGATGTCGTCCTGCGGGACCTGGGACTACTCATCATTGATGAGGAACAGCGTTTCGGTGTCACCCACAAGGAAATGCTCAAACGCATGCGTACCGAGGTCGACACGCTGACCATGACAGCCACGCCTATCCCACGCACGCTCTATATGGCCCTGACCGGCATCCGCGACATCAGCACGATTCAGACTGCTCCAGAGGAACGCTTGCCGGTCACGACCCACGTAAGCACCTACGACCGGCGGCTAATCCGCCAGGCCATCCTGCGCGAGATGGAACGCGGCGGTCAGGTCTTCTTTGTACATAACCGCGTGCAGTCGATCGCAGCCAAGGCGCGTGAGATCAGGGACCTGGTTCCAGAAGCACGGGTCGAAATCGCCCACGGCCAGATGGACGAGGATGAGCTTGAACGCGTGATGCTGGCCTTTGCCCAGGGTGAGTTCGACGTTCTGCTCACGACGACGATCATCGAGTCCGGGTTGGACATCCCCAACGCCAATACCATCCTCGTCGATCGAGCTGATTGTTTTGGCCTGGCTCAACTCTATCAGCTGCGGGGCCGCGTCGGCCGTGGGGCGATGCGCGCCTACGCCTACTTCTTCCATCCATCCTGGAGCAAGCTAACCCAGGATGCAGCGGCCCGCCTGGAAACCATCAAGGAATACAACGATCTAGGCGCGGGCTTTCACATCGCCATGCGCGACCTGGAGATTCGCGGCGCGGGAGACATTCTGGGCGCCCGGCAGAGCGGGCACATCGCGGCGGTCGGGTTCCACCTGTACACCCAGCTACTCGCTCAGGCCGTGCAGCGTCTCAAGACCGGCGTGCCAGAGATCAGTCGCGCCCAGGTGCAGCCAGCGACCATCACGATCGACCTGCCCCTGCCCGCCTACCTACCCACGGATTTCATCCCCGACATGGGATTGCGCCTTCAGCTTTACCGGCGGCTGGCTGACCTCGAAAACGAAAAAGCCATCGACGAGATCGGCATGGAGCTTTCCGACCGGTTCGGCACATTGCCAGAAGCCGTGATCGGCTTGCTCTATCAGCTCAAAATCAAGCTGCGCGCTCAGCGAGCCAACGCCAGTGCCATCGGCAATGAAGACGGTCAGGTTTTCGTGAAGCTGCCCTACCTCGCCGAGATCGACCGGTCGGCGCTCCAGGCTTATCTCCAGAACGATGTGCGCGTCAGCCGGACGGCCGTCTGGCTGCCACGCACAGTTTCCAAAGAACGTTGGCAGGACAGGCTGATGGATGTTCTGGCGCGGCTGAGCCGGCAATACTCCGAGGTTGCTTAGTGGTCGCCGGGATGGGTGGTTCACAGCGCAGAACACTGGCCCTGCTCGGACTTGGCGCGATAGCACTCTGCCTGGGGATGCTCTGGCTCGTACTGGGCCTGGTGCTGGTCAACCGCACCCCACCTGACCAGCCCATCGTCCAGTCCAGTCTGCCCGAAACGCAACCCACCCAGCTTGCCGCGCTGCCCACGACTACGCCATCGCCACATCCCACCACGCTCTTGACAGCGACAGTTCCAACGCCATCGCCCACAGTCACTCCGACTGAACTGTCTCCAACGGCAGTTGCCACGATGGAGCCAGAGTCTCAGGGCGCAACCAGCACTTGCCCGTCGCCAGCAGGCTGGGAAGCCTACCAGGTCGAACCTGGAGATACACTCTTCGCCTTCGTGTTGGGCGCAAGTAGCGCGGGCAGTACGGTCAGCACGAATGACCTGCGCAGTGCCAACTGCTTGACGAGCGACCTGCTCCAGGTTGGGCAAACCCTGTACCTGCCCCCAGGCGCCGCCGAGAACGCGCCCTCCAGCGACCCGGTCGGTGTCTCCGCCGCGATAAGTTCGGCCCCCCGAACCCCGGCCTGTTCTCCGTGCGTGATCACCATCCAGCCTGGCTGGCGCGCGGAACAGATCGCTGCCACGATCGACAATACGCCCGTGGCCTTCTGGGGCGCGGACTTTCTGGCCGCCGTCGGTCCCGGCGTGACCACGCCTGCCTACGATTTCCTGGCCAGCCGGCCGGCTGGCGCTTCACTGGAAGGCTTTCTTTTCCCAGGTACCTATGAGCTATCCAACGAGCATACCGCCGTGGACTTCCGCGACATGCTTCTCGTCGCTTTTGGGGCAAATCTCCCCGGCGATGCCGCTTCGGCGGCAGCCGCGCGTGGCCTCAGCCTGTACCAGACGCTCATTGTTGCCTCGATCGTCCAACGGGAGTCACGGGCCTACGCGGAACAGGTGCTCGTCAGCAGCGTATTTCACAACCGGCTCCGAAGGAACATGCCGCTCGGAGCCAGTGTCACGCTGCAATATGCATTGGGCGTGCCAGGCGACTGGTGGCCGCGCCTGCGCGGCAGCCAGTTGGGCATGGATCACCCGTTTAACACCAACGTCGAGAGCGGCCTGCCTCCCACCCCGATCTGCAATGCCGCCGCAGACGCGATCCGGGCCGCGCTCTATCCGGCAGAGACCACGTACCTGTTTTACAACGGCAACTGCAATGGCCCTGGCAATTTGTACGCCAACACCTACGAGGAGCACCTCGCCAACGTGCGGGCGTGCAGTTAGCTCGTCAATCCAGAGGAGCCAGCCTGGCCGTGAAGTGGCGTAGGAATGGCGCCTGCCATACGATCCTGAAACCGCGAATACGCTCCTTGCGCGCGTTCACCCGGCTGACGACCTCGATCACGTAATCGATGTGGCTCTGGGTATACACGCGGCGAGGGATCGTCAGTCGGACCAGTTCCAGCATGGCGGGCTGCTCCGCCCCATCCGGCTGCGGCTTGCCAAACATCAGCGAGCCAATCTCGACCGCCCGAATTCCGCCTTCAAGGTACAGCTCCGCAGCCAGCGCCTGGGCCGGATAGGCCGACTGTGGAATATGCGCCAGCATAGCTCTGGCATCGATGTAGACCGCATGCCCGCCGGTAGGCTGCACGATCGGAACGCCTGCCTTCAGAAGGCCATCGCCCAAATACTCCGTGGAGCGGATGCGGTAGCGCAGATAGTCCTCGTCCAGGACCTCCCGCAACCCTTGAGCGACCGCCTCCATGTCGTACCCGGCCAATCCGCCGTAGGTAGGAAAACCTTCCGTCAGGATCAACAGGTTGCGACTCCGTTGGGCCAAATCGTCGTCATTGAGCGCCAGGAACCCGCCAATATTGGCCAGCCCATCCTTCTTGGCCGACATCGTGCAGCCGTCCGCGTAGGAGAAGATTTCTCTGGCGATCTCCAGCGGGGGTTTGTCCGCATACCCGGCTTCCCGCAGCTTGATGAACCAACTGTTCTCCGCGAACCGGCAGGCATCGATGATCAGCGGAATACCGTTGGCATGGGCGATCTCGCTCACAGCCCGGATGTTTGCCATGCTGACCGGCTGCCCACCCCCGGAATTATTGGTCAGGGTGAGCATAATCATCGGAATTCGCTCCACCCCCACGCTCTCAATGGTTTGGCGCAGCGCATCCAGGTCCATATTGCCCTTGAACGGGTGGATGAGGCCGGGCTGCCGTCCTTCTGGAATCACCAGGTCGCGAGCCTCGGCCTGCATGTATTCGACATTGGCCCGAGTGGTATCAAAATGCGTGTTGTTGGGGACAACCTGCCCGGCTTTGACCGCTGAAGCGAACAGAATCCGTTCCGCCGCGCGCCCCTGATGGGTGGGAATCACGTGCTTGAAACCCATGATGTCACGCACGGCCGCCTCGAGGCGATAAAAAGAACGAGAGCCAGCGTAGCTCTCATCCCCAACCATCATCATGCCCCACTGCTGGGCAGACAGCGCGCCGGTGCCACTGTCCGTCAGCAAATCGATCAGGACATCTTCGGCGTGCAGCATAAACAGGTTGTAGCCTGCTTCCGCCAGGGCTTGCTGGCGATGCGCGGGTGTCGTGAACCGGATTGGCTCGACCGTCTTGACGCGAAACGGCTCGATGATGGTCTTGTAGCTTGCATCCATGGCTGAGAGTCTCCTCCCTGTGGAATGAACAGGATATCCCTGAATCAGAAGCCAAACCAGCTGCAGAAATTGACCGCATCCGGGGTGTTGCACGTAGACAGGCTGTAACCGGCAATCGCCGCCGCCCCGCAGCAGCCCACGAGCAGAATGGCCAAGGCGAGACAACCGCACCAGGCCACGGGTCCGCCGGTAAAGACATCCAGCACCAGCTCAAAAATGGATCCCAAAAACGAGAGCAGACCACCTATCGCCGGCAGAACGAACGATAGCGCAATGCCGCCCAGGCAGAGCACGACCAGCAGGCCGCCAATCGTCGTCCACTGCACTTCCATTCCCTTGCCCTCCCAGAACCCGCTGCGGCCTTCTCCCGTGATCACCCAAGCAAAAACCCGGCACTGTCATTATAACCCCGTCGGTGCCGGGTCGAGTATGACCTGTGATCAACAAGTCTCGTTATCCGTGACTCTCTAGTTCCATCCGCACGAGTTCCCGCCGCAGCACCTTGCCCACCGTGCTCTTGGGCAGTTCCGTCACGAACACGTAGCGACTGGGAACCTCGTACCGGGCAAGTTCCTTCGAGGCAAACTCGATCAACTCCGCCTCACTGACCGTGCATCCCGGCTTGAGCACGATCCACGCCTTGAGTGCTTCCTGTCCGACCTTGGCCGGATCGGGATGTGGAATGGATGCAACCCCCACATCGAGAACGGCCGGGTGCCCGAGCAGGACGTCCTCGACATAACGAGGATAGACGTTGAAGCCGCCGATCAGAGCGATATCCTTCTTGCGATCGATGATGTAGAAATAGCCATCCTCATCCATGCGGGCGATATCCCCGGTGAACATCCACTTCTTGCCAGTCGCATCCGCCCGAAGGGCATTCTGAGTCTCGGTCGGCATACCATGGTAGCCCAGCATCATCTGTGGTCCGTGCAAGGCCAGTTCGCCAATTTCACCAACTGGCAGATCGGTCTCGCCATCATCCAGGCTCACGATCCGGCATTCTACATCAGGAAATGGCAGCCCGATCGACCCGGTGCGATTTTCCCCCGCCAACGGATTAGCATGGGTCGCAGTCGGCATCTCGCTCATTCCGAAGCCCTCGAGCAGCTTGCCTCCACTCAATTCCTCAAAGCGCTTCTTCGTGGTCGGCGGCAGCGGCGCGGATCCACTCAAACAGGTTCGCAGCGATTCCAAGGAAACTTCATGGTTGATCACGCGCGGATGATTGTTGATCGCGTTGTACAGCGCTGGCACACCCATAAACATGGTGGGTTTGAACCGATCAATCGACTCGATCACGTCGTCGATATCCCTGGCGTTAGGCACCAGGATCATTGCAGACCCGATCGCCACGGCGAAGCTCATCACGGCGATCATACCAAAAACGTGAAACAGCGGAATAGCTGCCAGAAAACTCTCACGGCGATCCGCAGAGCCGGTCGAGAGCCAGGCCTGACACTGAAGCGTATCGGCGACCAGTGCCCGGTGAGTCGAGACAGCCGCTTTGGAGACACCGGTTGTGCCGCCCGTATACTGGAATAGCGCTTTGTCGTCTGGGCTAACCTCAGTGGCTGGCATCCGCCCCGCATAGCGCACTAGAAGGTCCTGGAACCAGTGATCACCGGGCTGCATCTCGATGGCGTGCCCGTCCTTTCTCTCTCGTGCTACCGTGAACAGAAATCGAGCGACGGGAGGCAGATACTCCTTGATACTGGTGACAATCACCTGCTGGACGTCCGTTTCCGCCTGGACCTGTTTGACGGTGTTGTAGAACAGGCTCAACGTGATCGCAAACCGGGCGCCTGAATCGGCAAGATAGTTCTGCATCCGGTTGGCGGGAAAAGTCGGGTTGATAGCTGCAATCACTCCACCGGCCTTGAGCGTCGCATAGAACGCGATCACAAACTGGGTGCAGTTGGGCATGATGATGGCGACCCGGTCCCCCTTCTGGAGTCCCAGATCCAGCAATGCGGCTGCCAGCGCATCTGAAGACGCATCCAGTTGTTGGTAGGTGATTGTGCTGTGCAGACGCCCCAGCAGAGGGAGTTTTGCCGATGTCAGACACGCGATTGCGTGGGGAGTCCGCCGGGCACTGTCCTGAAGAAACCCATGAAGGGGAATATTGGGATAGTGAAGCGTCGCGGGCACTCCAGGATCGTAGTGCTTGAGCCAGGGCCGATCGCTGTACGTGACCATGAGATTGAACTCCAATCAAAAGAAACCAATCAGATATATTTTAGCATATTTACCCGATAGCTTGCACCGGCAAGCACAGCCGCCAGGAGTCTGACCAGTGAGAGCGCCGCCAAAAGACACTGAATGAGTGCGGCTATCCGGCTGCTTTGTCCACCCACAAATCTCGCCAGTCCGGGGGGAGTATGGTCACCTGACCCTCGTGATTGATGCAAATATGCTTGGTCTTCCCGGAGACACACAGTGTCCCGGCTGCCGCGTCTACGATCTCGTACCCGAACGCGATGGATCGGCTCTTCAAATCCTCAATCCAGCAGTAGGCGGTCAACACCTGTCCATAGCGCGCTGGAACCAGGTAGCGTGCATGAACCTCACTGACAGCCAACCAGTACCCCCGCCGCTCGAATTCCGCGTAGTCGAGGCCCCGAGCGCGCGAGTAATGAGACCTGGCTTCCTCGAAATACACGATGTAGCTGGCGTGATGGACGATCGCCATCGCATCGGTCTCGGCATAACGCACATGGAACGAGTTTTCACTGACGAAACGGTCTTTGGGTGGCATCTTTCTCCTGCTTCTCCTCCATCACAACACCCCTTCACGAGCCAGAATCTCTCGCAGCAGGGCTTTCCGCGCCCCTCCACCTAAGGTCTCCAGTTGGCGTAAGCCCAGTGGATCAATGACCTCCCGGAGCAGCCGTACTTCCTCGGTACTGGGCGGCTGTGTAGTCCGCAAATCGTCTGCGATCACGAGATCGAATCCCGTCCGTGCTTGAATCTGTTCGACAGTCACGCCGGGATGGCAGCCTGTCAGACGCATCCGCCCCTCGAACCAGTCGAACTCACCGAGGTTGCTCAGGAGATAGACCGGGCCACTGCCATACCGCCGGTTCGCTGAATGGCCCAGGCCACTCACATAATCGACCTGAGGGACAAAAACCGCGCGCGAATGACGGGGCACGTACACGTGCATCCGGGAGTACACCACGCTGACGTCCGGAATCCCGCCACTCCCCGGCAGACGCATCCGGGGATGATCCAGATCATCCCCAATCGCCAGGTTGTTGAGATTGCCCTGGGCATCGATCTGACCCGGTCGCAGGAACTCAAGGGGATGAAGGCGCGGCAGCAAATCCGCGGCGACCGTGACAAACCCCACCGAAGTGAGCGCTTTTCCCAGCCAGAGTTCTTCCGCGCGTGCCAGACCCATCGGCGCCCAGTCCTGGCAAATCCCCTGACCGATGGCGGATGCGAAACGCAGATGGGGCGCGTGCGTCAGTTTCGCCAGTAGATAACCCGCCACGACCAGCGGAGTGGCGATTCCCTGCGCGGCAACGTCGCTGTCCTGGACACGGCGCGCAATACAGACCGACATGAGTTCGTCAATCGAATACGCAACCGTCGGTTTCACGTTCCCCCCGCCCGTGATCTCGCTTGGTCCGATCACCGAACTTCCGGCACAGCCGCGTGTTCCAACAGCCACGCTATCCCGGCCTCGAGTTGAACATCGGGGCCTTCGTTCGTGTCATCCGATGGCACTTCCATATCCGGGATCACGCCACTGTCCTGAATAGACCGGTCATTGGGGGTGTACCACCGCGCAATTGTGACTCGCACCCCACCGCCATTCGAGAGCTCGCGCCAAGTCTGAACCGAACCTTTCCCGAACGTAGGCATTCCAATCACCAAGGCGCGGCCGTAGTCCTGCAACGCTCCCGCCACCAGTTCCGAGCCACTGGCACTGCCTTCGTCCACCAGCACGACCATGGGGACCGTTGGAGCGACAGGATCGCCTCGTACCTCATGCTCGCGTTCCTCGTCGCGCAGCCGTTCGCGAACCACGATCCCGTCAGCCATAAACTCACTGGCCACATCGATCGCCGTCGACAGAAAGCCCCCTGGGTTCCCGCGCATATCGAGGATCAACCCTGGACTATGCTCAACATCCAGGTCTACCAACGCCTGGTGCAATGCCTCGGACGTATCCGAGCCAAACTGGAGAAGTTGAATATAGTCCAGGCCGTTGTCCAACGTCTGAGCCTGGACGCTCTCGATCGTGATCCTGGCCCGTGTCACCACAATCTCCAACAGATCTTCGTTCGAGTCCCGCTGAACTCCCAGCGTCACCTGGCTATCGGCCGGGCCTCGAATCCGGCCGATGATCTCGGTCAGAGTCCAGCCGGTCAGGTCCTCCCCATCCACCTCAACGACGTGGTCGCCCGGTCGCAACCCGGCCACCTGGGCCGGAGAGTCAGGGAGCGTATCCACGATGACCAGCGCCCCGCTTTCGGGATCCTGGCGGACGGAAGCTCCAATTCCCTCGAACTCCCCAGAGAGATCGTCGTTGATGATCTCGAACGTGGAAGGATCCATGTAGAAGCTGTGAGGATCCTCCAACGACTCCATCATCCCATTCAGCGCAGCTTCCATGAGCACCTGGTCATTGAGCGGGTCGACATAGCTATCGTGCAGCAAATCCCACGTCTCCCAGAAAGGAGCGAACAGGGCCTCGGTCGACTGCGCATCCGGACCAGCTTCAGCGCGCTCATATTGGGCACCCAGAAGAAAACCCGCGCCGAGCGTCACGACGATCAGACCGGCCCACAACAGGT
>CAZHMJ010000064.1:0-12200 GCA_964533805.1 uncultured Anaerolineae bacterium
CATAGGCCCGGTAGGCGCGCACCAGGTCTTCCCGGCGGAAGAAGCCGCTGCCATCCCGTGGGTGGCGGCGCAACGCCTGCTGGATGGCCCGCGCGTCCAGGGCTGGCGCGGCGACCAGCTCGCGCAGGATGGCGATCAGCGGTTCGCGGTAGGTGTCGGGATCGAGGTAGGGCTGGAATTTGCGGCTGGGCATGGCGGCGGCGGCTGTCTCTCTGTATGCTGGTGGGTGTTATTGTACCGCACCAGGTCAGGCTCATCATGGATGATGCGACGATCCAGCGCCTCAACGCGCTCAACCAGGACTTCTACCGCGCCGTCGGGGACGACTTCGACCAGACACGCGGCGCGCCGTGGCCGGGCTGGGAACGGGTGTGGGCGGCGATGAGCGAGGCGCGAGCCGGTTCGCGGGGTGGTTCGCAGGGCGGTTCGCGAACCGCCCCTACACCACTGTATGTGCTGGACGTGGGCTGCGGCAATGGGCGGTTCGGGGTGTTCCTGGCGGAACGTTTGGCCGATGTGGAAGCGCGGACGGGGCATGCCCCGTCCCTACGGTATCACGGCATGGATGCGGACGCCGGACTGCTGGCGCGAGCGCGGGAGGCCCTGGGGCGGACAGGGCATGCCCTGTCCCTACTGGAAGAGCGCGACGTGATTGCCCACCCGCCGGACGCCGGGGAATATGACCTGGTGGTTTTGTTCGGGGTGCTGCACCACGTGCCAGGGAGTGAGACGCGCCGGGCGCTGCTGCGCGCGCTGGCGGCGCGGGTCGCGCCGGGGGGCCTGCTGGCCTTCGCTTGCTGGCGCTTCCTGGAATACCGCCGCTTCCGCGACCGGATCGTCCCCTGGCCGGACGACCTGGCCGGCGCGGTCGAGCCGGGCGACTGCCTGCTCGACTGGCGGCACGGAGACACCTCGGCCCTGCGTTACTGCCACTCCGTGGACGAGACCGAGCACGCCGCCCTGGTCGGCGCGACCGGGCTGGTCGAGATCCACTCGTACCGGGCCGATGGTCGCTCTGGGGATATGAACCGTTACAGCATCCTGCAAAGAAAAGCATAGGACACGGGTGGATCGGGCGTCGGGCGGGTCGGGAATTGGAAATCCCCGACTCAGAACAGGAAGTCCTCCGGACTAAGAACGGCTGTTCAGTCCGGAGGACTTGTTATTCAGAGGCGTGGATTTATGAACCTTTACAAATTAATCCGGCAACAAGATCGATCCATCGCCGTAGGGGCGACCGGCCGGTCGCCATGTTACCGGATCAATTTGTCAACCTGCATCAATCCGCGACCCGGGTGACGCTGAATCCATGCGCTTGATTTCGATCACTCACCGTGCCATCCGCGCCCGATTGTCCTTGCCTCTACCGCGACTCGATGCGGACCAGTTGCGGGATCACCGAAGGCTGGCGGAACGGCAGGATCGCGCTGATGGTGTCATCCGCCGCGCGGACCAGCAGGCAGTTCGCGCAGTCGCGCACCAGGGAAGTCGTCACGGCGATACTCCCGTTGTTCCGGGTGAAAAACACCGTCGTCTGGGCGCTCGGATCGAGCTGGGCGAACGTCTGCAAGTAGCTGAGCGGCACGCCGGTATAGTCCACCCCATCCACTGTGGTAGTCGCGTAGACATCGTACTCGCCATAGACGCCCAACAGGTTGGTGATGTCCTCCCAGGTCCAGTACCCACCGTTGACGTAGGCCCCGCCCAGCACGATCGTCAGTGGATCGGCGGAATCCGGCACCACGACGGCCGTCGGCGGCACGACCACCGGCGGATCGAACACCAGGAGCGTGGGGGTGATCACCACCGTATCCCGATCGGAAATCACCGGGGCCGGACCGCAGGCGACCAGCGCGCCGACCAGCCAGGCTACCAGGAGCAGGATCGCGGTTCGTTGTCTCATCGGTCTTCCTTCCGGCGTGGGGTGAGCCTCAGATCACCTCGGTCAGCAGCAACGCCCCGGCCTGGCGGCTCTTGAGCGGCAGCGAGACGTAGAACGTGCTGCCGGGCAGGCTGGCTTCGTCGCAGCCGGGACTCTCCACCCAGATTTTACCACTATGCGCCTGGACGATCTCCTTGCAGATGACCAGGCCCAGGCCCAGCCCGCCGCCCCGAAAGGCGACCTTGCTGGTGGAATGCAGGTGCGTGCTGCCGGTGGTATAGAAGCTCTCGAAGATCAGATGGTGATCCTGCGGGTCGATCCCGATCCCGGTATCCCGCACGCTGATCAGAGCATTGCCCTCTTCCTGCACGGCCCGGATCGTGATTCGCCCGCCGTCGGGCGTGTATTTGATCGCGTTGCTGAGCAGGTTGCCCAGGGCCAGGGCCAGCAATCCCCGGTCGGCGTACAACGTCGCCGGGGCCTGGTCCAGCTCGGTTTCGATGGTCAGGCGGCGCTGCTCCAGGGGCAGGCGGAAGTCCTCCACCACGCGCTCGACCAGGGTGGCGACCTGGACAACGTTGAAAACCGGCTCCGTCTGGCCGGAAGCCACGCGGCTGATCAGCAAAATCTCGCTGATGACGGCCGACATCCGGTCGATGGCCTGCACCAGGTTGACGATCAGGCTGTTGATCTCGCCGCTGTCCTGCATCATCTGGGCCACAACCGGGCTGGTCTGGAGCAGGCGACCGTAGCCATAAATCAGGGTGAGCGGGGTGCGCAGCTCGTGGGCGGTGAGCTGGATGAAGGCTTCCTTCAGGTTGTCCAGCTTCTTGAGCTGGCCGTAGGAGGCTTCCAACTCGCGCAGCTTGGCCTCCAGCCGTTCGACAACTTCCTGAGAGTACGCCGCCTGGCCGCGCGCCAGCGTCTCCGCATCGACGTGATCGCGCCGGCCCGCCAGGTATTCCGCGATCCGCGCGGGCAGGGCGTCCACGTCAATCGGCTTGACGATGTAGCCATCCAGCCCGGCGGCGAAGGCTTTCTCGCGCTCGACCTCCTGGCCCTGGGCGGTGAGGGCCACGATCGGCGTGTCCTTGAAGCGTTCCGCCGTGCGCAGCCGGGTGGTGACCTCCCGCCCGGAGAGATCGGGCAGGTTGATGTCCATCAGGATCAGGTCGGGCTGGCACTCGTGGGCCAGGTCGATCCCGGCCAGGCCCGTGGCCGCCACCAGCACCCGGTACCCCTGAAATTCGAGCATCCGTTTGACCAGGGTCTGGCTGGCGGGATCGTCTTCGATGTAGAGGATCGTGAACAGGGTGGAGCCCGGTGTGCTTGAGGACGGTGTGCCTTCGCCAGAAATCGTCACTTCGAACCCCGCAGGCTGCTAAAGAAACCAAACGCCAGGGCAGGCGGCCATCCCACCCGCCCCGGCCAGACGTCAGTTCAGGCTGCCCAGAATGTTCTGGAGCAGGTCTTCGTCCAGGGACGAGCCTTTCTGAAGCAGGGCCTCGATCTGCCCGCTGAGCCGCTCGCGCTCGTACGCGGTCAGTTCCTTGGCCGTCATGACGATGATCGGGATGTCGCGCAGGTGCTCGTCCGCGTTGATCTGTTCGATGACCTGGAAGCCATCCATGCCCGGCATCATGATATCGGTAATCACCAGGTCCGGCCGGTGCTCGCGCACCATGCGCAGCCCTTGCAGGCCGTCGCCCGCCAGCATCACCTCGAAGTTGCCGCGCGCCTGGAGCAGGCGCTGCACCAGCCGGGCAGCGTCCAGATTGTCCTCGATGATCAACACGCGGCGCAACGGGGCCTGGACCTGTTCCAGGGCGCTGAGCAGGCCTTCCGTTGGCAAGTTGATCCGGTTGCCCATCGGGGCGACGTCCACATCACGCTTCCACTGGTCACCCAGGATATGCTTCTCGACCGGGAAGGTGTGCCCGGAGCAGTTGAGGACGATCAGGTCGTCCGCCTTGACCGCCCCGCTGCGCACCATCTTGATCAGGCCGGCGAACGTGACCGCCGTGGCCGGCTCCACGCTGATGCCTTCCGTCCGGGCCAGGATGCGCATGGCGTTGAAAGCCTCTTCGTCGGTCGCCACCTCGGCCGTGCCGCCATAGGCCGTCATGACCTCGTAGAGCATCTGATAGGCCCGGCCGGGATTGCCGGTGCTCAGGGTGGCGATCACGGTTGTGGGATTGTCCACGGGGGTGGCAATCGGCTGGCCGGCGTTCCAGGCGTTGACCATCGGCGCGCAGCCCGCGCTCTGGACGATGCCGATCCCCGGCACGCGGTCCGCCATACCCAGTTCGATCAGCTCCCGGAAGCCCTTGGCGACGCCAATCGGGCCCATCCCGCCGCTGACGCCCTGGATGAACCAGTCAGGCGCCCGGCCAAGCTGCTCAACGATCTCGTACGCCATGGTCTTCATACTCTCGACGGCCGCGATCGACTTGATGCCGCGGTCCTCGTAAAGCCCCTTGCTCTTGGCGAAGCGGTTGGCGACGACCTTGGTTTCGTCGTAGGTGCCGGTGACCTTGATCACCTCCGAGCCGTAGATCGCCACTTCGCGCATCTTGTCGCCGGGCACCTGGCTGGTCAGGAAGACCCACAGCTTGATCCCGGCCCGCGCGGCATAGGCCGCGTAAGCCATCGCGACGTTGCCGGTGCTGGCGACCACGGCCTCGTGGATGCCCATCTCGCGCATCACGCTGATGGCGACCGACGCCTGGCGGTCCTTGAAGCTGCCGGTCGGTCCCTGGCGCTCATCCTTGATGTACAGGTTCTTCAGCCCCAGCATGGAGCCAAGCTGCGGCAGGTGGAGCAGGGGTGTGGCGCCCTCCCCCAGCGTGACGATGTTCTTGGTGTCGTGGAGGGGCAGCAATTCATGGAAACGCCACAGGCTGGGCTTGCGATCCTTGACTCGCTGCGCCCAGACCCCGTGTTTGAGCGGAGTCAGGTCATACTGAGCTTCCAGGATATTTTCCCCACACACCGGACACTCAGGCGTGGGCCGATCGTACGGCATGCGATGTTTGCAGTAGACGCAAACCAGATCAATGTTCTTGCGGCTCATAGACGGCTATTCCAGCCTGCTCCCCTCCCAGACACACTTTGTTCTTAATTGCTGTTGGCATTATGCCCCAAAACGGCCGCCACACCAGCGAGCAACTGCGCTTCATCCAGCGCATTTTTGCTGAGAATGTTCACATCCCCATACTGACCGCGCGCGATCGGGATGAGATCATCCTCGGCGGTGATCAGAATCACGGGCAGGAAGCGCGTGGCGGGTTCGGCCCGCAGCCGGGCCAGCATTTCCAGGCCGCTCATGTCGGGCATGTACAGGTCGAGCAGCACCAGGCTGGGCAGCCGCCGGGCGATCTGAGCCATCCCTTCCTCGCCGCTGGTCGCCGTGATGATTTCGTACGGGCTGTTGGCGCGCAGCCACTCGCTGATCATGCGCACCGTCTCCGGCTTGTCGTCGACGATCAGAATCCGGTCCCTGGCCTGCTCGGTTTCCACCCGCTCCAGAGCCTTGAGCAGGTCTTCCTCCAGGAAGGGCTTGTTCAGGTACTCCACCGCGCCCAACTGGAGGGCGCGATCCCGGTCGGGATCGATACTGCACACGACCACCGGGATCGCGGCCGTATCCTCGTGCGCCTTGAGCTTGGTCAGCACATCCCAGCCGTCCCGGTTGGGCATCCGCACGTCCAGAATGATGATTTGGGGCTTGACCAGCCGGACCATCTCCTCTGCGATATCGGGATTGGAGGTGGCTTCGATGGTGTAGCCCGCCTTGTTGAGGTAGCGCCGGTAGAGCTGGTGCATGCCCACTTCGTCGTCGATGACCAGGATGATCTTGCGCGGCGGCAGCATCTGCTCGGCCACAGGCAATTGGGCCTCGGACTTGAGCGGATCGTTCTCCAGATCGGGTTGCTCAGGATTGGAGGCCTTGGTGGACTTGGGGAAGGCCGGGATCGTGAAGCTGAAGTTCGAACCGACGTTGAGCGTGCTTTCCACCCACAGCTCGCCGCCCATCATCTCAATAAGGCACGGAAGATCACTTCCAGCATGTTGTCCGGGATGCCGATACCGGTATCGACCACCGAGACCTGGATGTAAGGCCCATCCGCCTGCTCGACCTTGAAGACCGAGATCGTGATCGAGCCTTCGTGGGTGAACTTGGAGGCATTGGACAGCAGGTTGATCAGCACCTGGCGGGTGCGGACCTCGTCGCCATAGGCGTTGGGCAGATCGGCTTCCATCTCGATGTTGAGCCGGATCGGGCGCTCCTTGAGCAGGCCAATGCTCATCGACTTGGCCACATCGACCACGCCCTGGATGTTGAACCAGTCGGCGTTGATGGTCAGCTTGTCGGCTTCGATCTTGGACTGGTCCAGGATCTCATTGATCAGGTTGAGCAGGTGCTGGCCGCTGGAATGGATCGTGGTCAGGTCTTGCATCTGCATGTCGGAGAGCGGACCGTCGATGCCCTTCAGGATCACGCGGCTGAAGCCGATGATCGAGTTGAGCGGGGTACGCAGCTCGTGCGACATGTTGGCCAGGAACTGGCTCTTGAGCTTGTCCAGCTCGCGCAGACGGTCATTGGCGGCCTGGACTTCTTCCAGCAGGCGGATGTTCTGAACCACCGCGCTCAGCGACCCGGACAGGGCCTGGAGCAGGCGCAGGTTGGCTTCGCTGTAGGCCCGCAGCCCTTGCCGGTAGAGCATCACCACGCCAACCAGATCGCTGCCCGCCAGGAGCGGCACCACGACCAGGCTGCGCATGCCGGGCACAACCTGCCCATGCAGGGCCGGGTCCTGGAGGTCCGTCACCGGGAACGGCCAGCGTTCGGCGCTGGCCTGCTCGACCAGGCGGCTCTCCAGCGGCAGCCGCTGCGGCACGAACAGATCGGGAATCTGGCGGGCCAGCGACACCTGGCGCAGGTAGTTCTCCTCGCGCTCCTTGATGTAAACCACCACCACGTCACTGGGCAGGTTTTGATTGACCAGCTCGGTAACGCTCTCCATACTGCTTTCCATGTCGGAGTACGCCGCGGCCGCGGTGGTGACGTTGAACAGGAAGCTCATGTCCTCGGCCTGGCGCTGGGCCTGGACGAACAGTTCGGCGTTTTCGTAGGCCAGGCTGACCTGGGTCGTCAGCGTCTGGATCAGGGTCAGTTCTGCCTGCGAATACGCGCGCGTGGCCAGCATGTCCAGGGTGAACGCGCCCACGATCTGATTGTGGACAAATAGCGGGGCGATCACGAGCGACCGCACGCCGGAAGCCAGCAGGCTGGCTTTCAGCGGTTCGATCAGTTGATCGGTCGCCTCCATGTCCTCGATCACGCACGGCGCGCTGGTTTGGACAATCTGCTGATAGAAGGGATTCTCGGCGAAGGCCATCTGGGTCACCGATGGCTCCTGAGCCCCTTCCCAGGCGACTACATTGGCCAGCGAAGGATTGTCCGGGTGGAGCATCAGCACGGTGCCATAGTCCGAACCCAGGGTTTCCACCAGACCGTTCAGCCCGGTGACCAGCAGCTCGCGCAGGTCCAGGGTCTTGGTCAGGGCGAGGCTGGTGACATACAGCCGCTCCATGCGGGTGACCTGCTGCTCGAGGGCACGCGCCGCGCGCTCGCTGGCGTCGAACAGGCGCGCATTCTCATACGCGGTCGACACCTGAGTCGCGAAGAGCTGGAGCAGGGTGATTTCGTCCCGGTCGAATTCGCGGAGCGCATAGCTATCGACGCCAATGCTGCCGAACAGGCGCTCGCCGGTTTGCAGCGGCGCGAAGGCGATCGATCGGATTCCCTGTTCGGTCAGCGAGGCGCGCAGCGTCGGCTTGAAGCCTTCCTCCGCCGCCACATCCTTCACGACGTACGGCCCACGCCGCTCAAGCAACTGATCGACGTAGTACAGACCGTTGCGCGTGATATTCCAGCCCACATATTCGGTATGGGGGAAGGAAGCGGTCACCTTACCGCCGCTCAGGTCCTCGTTGAAGATCGCGACCGACACGTTATCGACCGCCAGCACTTTCTGAAGCTGTTCCACGACCAGCGTCAGGATGGACACGGGATCGTGGATCGCGCTGATCGTCTGGCTGGTCGTGAACAGGCTCTCCATCCGGGTGACCTGCTGCTCGAGGGCACGGGCAGCCGCCTGCTGGCCCTGGAACAGCAACGCGTTCTGATACGCCGTCGCCACCTGGGTCGCGAAAAGTTGGAGCAGCGTGACTTCTTCGCTGGTGAACACCCGGCCCGGCTTTCTCAGGTCAAGGCCGATCGTGCCGGTCGCTTTCCCTTCGGACACCAGGAAGGGCAAGATCACAAGCTCCTGGATATTGTTGTCCAGCAGGACATCACGGGTATCGTCCGCCAGCGCGTCACTCTCCATCACATCCTGAATGATGAAGGGATCGGTGCCGTGATCGCCTTCGTCCCACCACGGGCCGAGCATTTGGATGGGGGTACCCACCAGGCCCGCATCGGGATATTCGGCGCGAACCACACCCCTCTGCGAATTGGTGCCGTCGGAGATCACGATCCCGCTGTGATCGACGCCCATCAGTTCGACCAGGTAACGGGCCGCCGACTGGAGGATTTCGTCGGCCTCGTACATCGTCGTGAAGCCCTGGCTGGCGTCCAGCAGGCTTTGCAGGCTGTGGACCTGTTCGGAAAGCGCCAGGGTGTAGTCCTGGGTCTCCTCGAACAGGCGAGCGTTGTCGAGCGCAATCGCGATCTGGTCGGCCAGGGAAGTCAGCACCGTGACGTCTTCATCACTGAAGGCGCCCGACCGGTTCGACTGCACGTCCAGCGCGCCCGCCACCTGACCGCGCGAGATCAGCGGCACGGCCAGCTCGGAACGGGTATCCGGCAGGTAGGGGTTGGGCCGGTGAATGACTTTGGCATCCGCCGTGTCCAGCGCGATGACCGGTTGGGCGCGGCTGGTCACCTGGCCGATCACGGAGTCGGAGCCAACCGCCAGCGACCAGTTGAGGCCGATCATCGTCCGGCCGACTTCGCCCGTGCTGGCCTTGAGCAGCGCGTTATCCCTGGCCGCGTTGAGCAGGAACACCTGGACATGGTCATACCCGAAGTTGTCGCGGATGAGGTCCACGACGCGGGGCAGCAGCTCGTTGATGTCCAGGATCGAGGTCACGGCCCGGCTCACTTCGGCCGAGGTCTGGAGCTGGCGAGCGCGGCTGCGAGTCTGTTCGAGCAGCCGGATGTTCTCCAGGGCGATGGTGGTCAGTTCGGCCAGGCTGCCGAAGATGCGCATTTCGCGCTCGCTGTGGGTCCGCCGCTCGGCGGAGCCAAACAGCAGCGCGCCAATCGGGCGTCCGGCGATCTCCAACGGCACGAGGGCCAGCGACTGGGTATTGAGGGCCTGGTAGCTCAACCGGCTTTCGTCGGAGATGCGCAGGTCGGTCTCGACATCATCGATGTGCATCAGCAAGCAGGACGCGAGTTCCGCCCAGCCGGGGTACTGGTCGGCGGTGAAGATCATGCCGGTCAGGTCCAGCCCTGGCTCGCGCGACCACATCGCCGCGATCTCCAGCGCGGCCGAAGGCGAGGTCCAGTCCTCGCCGCGCAGGAGCAGCAGTTGAGCCACCGTCACCGCTTCGGGCGCGGCATGCTCGACCAGCGTCCGCAGGATGTCCTGCGGGCTGTTGACGTCGGCGATGGCGCTGCTGGTTTCGTACAGCACGCGGGTCTCGTCCAGCGATTCCTGGGTGCGCTCGAACAGGCGGCGGTTCTCCACCGCGGAGGCGACCTGGTCCACCAGGGCCTGGTAGTTGCGCATCACGGTCTCGTGATGGGTGTACACGCTGGAGTAACTGATCTGCAGGAAGCCCAGGAAACGTTCCGCCACAAGCATGGGCAGGAGCGCGATCGCGGCCGGCAACTCGGACGGGTCGAGGTTCTGGGCCATGACCTCGTCGAGCGTGGCGCGCACCGCGAAATCTTCGATGATGACCGGCTGATCCTGCTCGAAGACATCCGGCGGGAAGAGCGTCTCGCGCCGCAGGAGCAGTTGCTCGACGATCCGGTTGGCCAGATCGAGATCGTGCCCCCACACCGCGTAGACTTGCAGGTTGTGCAACTCCTCCGGGCCTTCCACGACCAGGATCGAAGCCTGGTTGGCCTCGCTGGGCAGCGCGTAGGACACGAACACGTCCAGCACCTGCTGGACGGTATTCGCGCGGGTGATCTCGCGGCTGGCGTTGTAGAGGAGCAGGGTCTGGCTCAGGGCCTCCTCGGTCTGTTCCTTCAGGCGGGTGTTCTGGAGCGACACCGCGGCCTGGTCGGACAGGGCCTCGATCAGGCGCTCCTCCTCAGGCACAACCTGGTGCGGTTGGTGATAACCAAACGCCAGCCAGCCCACGACCTCGCCGGCGACGCGCATGGGCACGCTCACCGCAGTGGCCAGGTGGTGCTGTTCCAGCAGGGTCCGCTCGGCAGAATCGAGGGACGGCGCGCTGGCCTGGATCGTCATCATGCGATCCATCTGGAACAGCCGGGGCGGATACGGCTGGGTGGCCCGCGCTTCGGGAGGATAGGCCCCCACCACCTGGAACAGGTCCTCCAGCGTGGTCCCGGACGATCCCAGCATCATCAGGTGCGACACGTCCGGCGCGACGTTGACCGCCAGGCTGGTCAGCACCATGTCGGTGATCGTTTGCACGTCCTGCCCCGCGAAGATCGCCTTGCTGGCCTCGTACATGGCCGTGGTTTCGCGCAGGGTATCCTGCAGGGCGCTCTGCAACTGGCGCAGCTCGGTGATGTCCTCGAACACGGCCACGATCGCCGTCACGTTGCCCTCGGCGTCATGGATCGGCGCAGCGTTGTTCAGGACGTCGATGGTTCGCCCATCGACGATGATGCTCATATCCTCGGTGAAGGCGGCCGCATTCTCGCGAATGGCCTGCATAACCGGGATTTCCTCGACCGGATACGGTTCGCTGCTGTCCGCCCGGATCACGCGGCCTTCACTGGCCAGACGGACCAGGTCGACTTCCTCCCCCAGCAGTTCGACGGCGCGGTCGTTGGACAGAATAGCGCGCCCGGTATGGGCGTCGATCACGGTCACGGCGGTGGGCATCGTCGACAGGATCGATTGCAGCGTCTGGCGCTCGGTTTCCACCGCGCTGAAGAGCTGGCGGCTGCGCAGCACGGTCGAGGTCTGGGCTGTCAGCGCCTCGAAGATTTCGATCTCGCGCTCGGAGAAATCGTACGGCTCGTAGTAGTGGCTGAGCAGCACCCGCCCGATCCGGATGCCATCGGCTTCCAGGGGCAGGCTGGCCATCGACTCGACCCCGGACTCCAGCACGTCGTCGACCAGCGCCGAGGGATAGACCTGCCGGATGTCGTCGGGGGTAGGCAGCACCTGCACGGTCGCCATCTGGCGGTAGAGTACCCGGGTCGGCCCCTGTATCGGGACGACTCGTTCCTGGATGCCCTTCTGGCCGGGCGCGCCCATCGTGATCTGGCGCTCCTCCAGCGGATAACCGTCGGCATCGCGCTCCTGGCTGAAGATGATGAGGGTCGTCGACCGGCCGGGCACGCCGAAATTGGTGTGGATGGCCTCCAGCACATCGCGTTCGGTCGCGCCACGGTTAATGGCCTGGCCGGCCTGGTAGAGCCGCTCGGTCTCGGTCAGGCTGCGCTGGGTCTCCGTCACCAGGCGGGCATTCTCCACGGCCAGGGAGACACGTTCCGCCACCGCGTTGATCAGGGCCACCTCGTCCGAGCCAAAGGCGGCCCCGCCGGCTGGAGCAGTCTGCAACGTGCCGATGACTTCACCGCGCACCGCCAGGGGAACGCTCAGCATATGCAGGCTGGCGCTGGAATCGACTTCACCGGGCCGGACGCCGCTGGCATCGGCCGTGTAGGTCGTGGGCAGCGATCGCTCGGAGGCCATGAATTCATCCCAGGCGGTCCGGGTCAGGCGGCGATTCAGTTCTTCCACCCGCGCAATCTGCTGGCGCGACGTATCCAGCAGCCGCGCGTTGTTGATCGCAATCGCGAGCTGGTTGGAGAGGATTTCGAAGATGCGCACATCCTCGCTCGAGAAGGCGTTGGGGTAGATGCTCTGGATATCCAGCGCGCCGATCACCAGCTCGCCATACTGCAACGGCACGGCCATCTCCGACCGGGTTTCGGGCAGGTTCGGATTGGGACGGTGAACGGCCCCGGTCTCGCCCGTGTCGGAAGCGATCACGGTCTTGCCGGTCGAGGTGACCTGACCGATGACCGACTGGGAGCCTACCGGCAAGGCCCAGCCTTCCTCGAGCATCTTCTGACCGGCCTCCCCGG
>CAZHMJ010000064.1:12210-19422 GCA_964533805.1 uncultured Anaerolineae bacterium
GGCCACGGCGTTCTTGTCATCCACCAGGAAGACCTGGACGTGATAGAAGTGAAAGCGATCGCGGATCAGGTTTACGGCGCGTTCCAGCAGCAGTCTCAAATCCCCACTGCCCACCGCGGCGGTCGCGATCTCCGAAGCGATTTCCAGGTCGCGCGTCCGCTCCTGGAAGCGTTCCTCCAGGGATTGAATGGTCACCAGCAGGCGGTTGGTCATGCTGTTGACCGCCTTGCCGAGCCGCCCCACTTCGTCGTTGGTGTCCGCCGGGACGCGCGCCGTGAGGTCGCCCGCGCTGATCCGGTCCGCGACCTTGACCGCGGTTTGCAACGGCCGGACCAGCATCAGGCTGACGTAATACAGAATGAGACCCAGGATGCCCGCCGTCAGCAGGGTAAGCAGGCCAAAGACCGTCTCAAACGACCGGAGCGCGGCCATCGCAACCGAGGCATCCTCGACGACCAGCAGCGTCCAGGGCGTGTTCGCGACCGGCACCGAGAACGGATTGAACGTCGTGGACGTGGCGATCACGCGCTCCATTCTGACGGCGGACTGGGTCGTTCCCACCAGACCGGCCAGTTCCGGCTCGCGGACGGCGAGGGTCGTCCCCGAGGAATCCTGGCCGAACAGATAACCGGTGTAGTCTTCCGCGCCCGGCAGGCCACTGTCCTGAGTATCGGCCAGATACATGCCCTGGCTGTCGACCAGGATATAGCGCATCGACTCGGGCAAGCCATCCCGCACGGCCGGGCCATTGACATAGTTCAGGAACGCCTCGGCCTGGACGTCGATCGTGATCCCGCCGCGCCATTCGCCGCGATAGTAGAGCGGAGTCGTGATATGCACGACCGCCCGGCCCTGGTAAATCTCCGGCGCGGAGATATGGATCTGGTACTGCTCCAGCGACTGCGCAACCTGGTAGTAGGCCAGATCGGAGAGGTTGCGCAGCTCGGTCGGCAGGGCGATCCGGGTCACGTCGTTCGGCCCAGATCGCTCGACGCGCAGTATCTCCTGCCCCTGCAAATCGAAGACGCTCACGGCCCGGAACGATGTTGACTGGCGGATGACCTGGAAAATCTCCGTCCCCAGATTGGCGGCGACCTCGGCCAGCCGCTCGCTGGCGGCCAGCATGTCTTCCGAAGACACCTCATTCCCCGGATTGTGGAGCATATCCTGGGCTTCCAGCATGGCCGTTAGGGACGTGCTGTTGGAGATCGCGATCGTATTCTCCGGGAGGTTCGCGAAGAAGGCCGTGATGCTGTTGGTGATCGAAGCCGTGATCAGGCGCTGGTTGCTGCTGATCACCCGCACTTCCGAGGTATGCATCTGCTGCCGGGCGAACAGCGCCAGCATCATGAGTCCCACCAACAGCGGTACCAGCATCGCGATCAACAGGCGATTCCGCAGCGACCAGGACCGGAACCGGTGGGGAGTGAAGGCCTGGAGGAGGTTCTTCAGTCGGGACATCACATGCTCTCCATACGATCAGCGTCAGGCCGGCCATTGGCAGGCGCCGCATCGGATTGCTTGAGCTGGATTCTGACCTGGGACGTGCCCAGCACGTCGGAAAGCTGCTGGACAGCGGCCTGCAGGATCAGCGGGATATTCGGTTCGGACGTCAGACGGCCGCTGATCTCGTTGACCAGACGCTCGCGCTCGGCCTGGCGCTCGGTTCGCTCCAGGAGGCGGAAGGTTTCCAGGGTCGTCGTCAGGCGCTCGACCAACCCGTGGGCCAGGAGTTGCGTATTCGGGTTGATCCGGTCAGCGGGCATCTGCCATTCCACCACGCCCAACACCTCGCCACGGCTGAGAATGGGCACGGCCAGGGCAGCGAACCCGTCCGCGTCCGGCGGGCTGACGACAACCTCGCGCTGGAGCGCGGCCCGGTGTTGCCAGATGCTCCATTCCGACCCGCGAGCCGGATCGGCCACGGCCCCCGCCCGCGCGTCGAGGACGCCGCGCCGCTTGCCACCCAACACCTCCCGCCAGGCGTGCTGGGTCAGGAGGCGGTTCTGCGCTTCCAACTCGCTCATCCGCTGCTGGCTCGCTTCCAGCCGGCGATTGTTGTCGATCGCAATCGCGAGCTGGGCCGCCAGGGCTTCAAACAAGGCCTGTTCATCCGGGTTGAAGGCATTGGGGAGCTTGCTCTGCATGTCCAACGCGCCCAACACTTGATTGCCATGCACCAGCGGCAGGGCCATCTCGGCCCGCGTATCGGGCAGGAATTCGTTCCTGCGGTGAACGCGGCTGGTGGAAGTATCGCGCGCGATGACGGTCTCGCCCAGCTCGGTCACACGCCCGATCACGCTGACGCTGCCCACCGCCAGGAAGTGGCCGCGCCGCAGCAACTCGCGCCCGGCCTCGCCTGTGCTGGCCGCCAGGATCGCGTTCTCGCGCGAGTCATCCAACAGGAAAATCTGGGCGTGGTAAATCTTCGGGAAGCTCTCCACGATCCGGTCGATGGCGTAGTTGAGCAGCGCGTCAAGCTCTTGGAATGAGGCGGATTCGCGCCCGATCGTGGTGGCCAGTTCCAGGTCCCGAATCCGGTCCGCCACGCGGTGCTCCAGGTCCTGAATGGAGGAACGCACCTGCTCGGCCATGCTGCCGAAGGTCTGGGTGAGCGCGCCAAGCTCATCGGCCCGTGTCATCTCCGGCAGCGGCGCGTCCAGGTTCCCGGCGGCAAGCTGCTCCGAAGCCTGCTGAAGCCGCACGATGGGCACCGCCACCAGACGATTCGTCCAGAAAGCCAGGAGCAGGCTCAGGATCACGACTACGATCAGCGCCGGCTGCGTGCCTGCCGAAAGCTCCCGCAGGACCGCGACCATCACGGACGCGGTCGGCACTTCACTCACCACGTGCCAGCCCGTCAGGTCCACCACGCGGTAGCGTCCCATCACCTCCGCCGGACTCGCCCCCCAGTCCCGCAAATAAACGCCCGGCCGGGGACTCTCTTCCGCTTCTTCAGGCTCCATGCGCTCCAGCGGCATCTCGGTCGTCAGCAGCGGCCGGTCGCCCATCGGGGAAAGCAGCCTGCCGGACGCATCGAGCACATACAGCACGCCATTTTCAACCGTGAGGTCGCGCGACGCGGCCAGCGCCTCCGCCAGCGGCTGAGCCAGCACCATATCCTGCTCCAGGCTGAACACAAGATAGCCATACAGGGTGTTGGATTCGACCAGCGGAGAGACCGCTTCGAACATCGGGAGTTGACTGCCCGGATCGAGATAAGGTTCCAGCAGGAAGACATCCTCGCCGGACAACTCACGCCCGGCGACCTGCACAAACGCCGGATGTTCCCGCTGCTGGGACATGGCGATGCTCTGCAATTCAGCCACCGGCCCGCTCACCACGAGCAGCTTGCCCTGGGGATCCAGCAGGCGAATCGCCCGGATTTCCGGATGTTGCTCGATCGTCTCTTCCATCGCCTCCCGGACCAGATTGGCCTCGATAGCGCCGCCGCCGGAACGACTGTTGGCGAGGGCCAGTGTGATCCCATAGGCGCGGATGCGCGGCTCGTTACCGGCCTCCTTGATCGTCGTGAGCAGGTGTTCCAGCCGGCCCTCGACCAGAAGAGTCGCCACCTGGGCCTGCTGCTCCAGAACGACGCCGGTTGTTTCCGAGAGGTTCTGGTAACGCACGACCGTCTGCACGATCAGAAAGGCCAGCAAGGGCAGCACGGCCGCGGCCACCACCACGCCCAACATCTTGTAGCGGATCGGCCAGCGTCCATACCCAATCAGCCGGATCAATCGCTGAAACAGGCTCATGCGGCACCTCCCCCGCGCTCCATTTGCGGAACGGGTTTCGTCTCAGGCTGATCCTCGGCAAGCTGGAGCCGGATGTGAGTCAGGGTACTGCCCACCGCCTGGTTGAACTCCTCGGCGGCGACATTGAGCAGGGCTTCCATCGAACTGGCGGTCTGCAAGCGGCTGGACACCCGGCCGATCTGCTGTTCGCGGGAAGCCAGCGCCTGGGTTTGCTCCACCAGACGGGCGTTGTCCAGAGCCAGGGAGAGGCGCTCGGCCACCGTCGTTGCCAGTTCGATCATGCGTTCCGGCAGCTCGCCCTGCCGCTTGATCGTGAATTCCATCGCGCCCAACACCTGACCGCGCAGGATCACCGGCAGGCTGAGCACGTGGCCTTCCGGCACAACCTTCACGGTCACCTTTCCGCTTTGGAGTACCTCGGCCATCGTCGGGGAGATATCTTCGCCGGGGACCGGGGCCTCGGAAGCGGGGGTCTGGTCGTAGCCCAGGGTATCCTTACGCCGTTCGCGGAAGAAGCGTTCCCAGACGATCCCGGCCGCCTGGCGGCGCAGGCGCTGGATTTCGGCCGCGTTGCGCTCCATGTGGGTATTGAACTGCTCCAGCTCGGTCTGGGCACGCTCCAGGTCGACCCTCAGGACCGCGTTGCGGATCGCCATTCCCAACTGACGGGCCAGGCCGCCCATCGTTTCGACGAACTGTGGATCGAACGCCGCCGGATCGGTGCTCTGCAAGTCGAGCACGCCGATAATCTCATCCCCGGCTATCACCGGCTGGATCAACTGGCTGTTCGTCCCCGGCAGGAAACCGCCGCGCATGTTCGCCAGGTCGGTCACGCGCACCACGATCGGACTTCGTTCCTTGACGGCCTGGGTCAGGGGCAGATCGGCCGCCAGCGAGACGGGGCGCGCTTCCAGGACAACCCGCTGAGCGGCCATGCCGGACGCGCCGCGGGGCTGGAATGTGCCGGGGCTTTCGACATCGCGCAGGTAAACCAGAACCTGGTACAGGCCAAAGTCATGCTGGATCGTCTGGCAAAACGTCTGGATGATGCGCTCTTCCTGGTTCATCCGGTTAACGGCCTGGGTGAGCATATTGACGCCCTTGAGCTGCTGGCGAACCGCCTCAACCTGTCCCAGGCTGCTGTAAAACTGGTTGACCAGCAGCCACTGCACACCGCCGGAGAACACGATCAGGATGAGAATGGGCGGCACGCGGCGCACCACGCTGTCCTGGACGGCCAGGTCGGCCCCCCGGAAGAGGTTCGCAGCCAGAGCCACCACCATGATCACTTCGATGATGGTCAGCACCGCGATGTTCCGCCGGTTGAACAACAGCCCGGCCACGATCAGGGGAACGGCCAGCACCAGGACCGCCTCGTGGAACAGCCCATTGGCTGAGACCTGCCAAAACGCGGCGACCAACACCAGACCGACGTAGACCCACGCCCCCACCTGAAGCCAGCCTCGATTGGCCAGAGAGACCGCCAGGAAGCTGCCCGCGATCGCAACCGGGATCGACGCGACGATCGCGCTGTCGGGCGTTCCACCTTGCGCGCTCAGGATCAGGACAAAGCCGAGAAAGGCCACGCCCAGCAGCAGCCCGGCCACGCACAGCTTGGCCAGCGAATCCGCCCGGCGCTGGCTGAACAGGTCTGGATAGGGGAATTGGATGGTTAGAAAACGCCTCAAGACGTCCATGAGTTCTCCCGTGCCCGTGGCTTTCGGGCTCGTGCCTCTCGGGCCCGTGTCTTAACCCGAAGTCTCCAGCGGGGCCGAGCGCAGGCGAACCGCCGCGCTCTCAGCGCCCAACGCGGCGGTCAGTTCGGACAGGGCCAGGCGCAGGATATCATCCACCGCGCTGACCCCTTGCAGCCGCCCGCCGATTTCGTTGATCATGTGTTCCTGCTGGGCCAGGGTTTGCGCTTCCTCGAACAGCCGGCTGTTATCCAGCGCCAGCGCCAGACGGGCGGAGACAGCCTCGATCAACTCCTGGGCCGTCTTGGGGTCGGCGTGGGGCGGCAGGGTGACTTCGATCGCGCCCACGACCTGCCCGCGCATGTCCAACGGCACGGCCACGACCGGTGAATCGCCATCCTGCCGGAGCAGAGTCTGGCCTTCCTGGACTGCCTGGGCCAGCCCTGGCGACCAGTTCGCCACGCGCTGAAGCTCCCCGCCGGTCAGCGTGACGCCATAATCGCGCTCGCTGGTGCTCAGGAAGTCCAGCCAGGCCTGGCCGGTGATCTGGCGGTTCAGGCGCTCGACTTCGCGCAGGCTGGTCTGGGCCTGGTCATACAGGGTCCGGTTTTCGGTCAGGCTGGCTTCGATCTGCTCGAACAGGCGCGCATTGCGAATCGCCACGCCGATCAGGCTGGTCATGATCTCCAGCGTCTCGATGTCCTTGGATGAAAACGCGTTTGGCTCGGTGCTCTGCACGTCCAGGGCGCCGATCACCCGGCTCCCATCCAGGAGGGGCAGCGCCAGCTCCGAGCGCGTGCCGGGCAGGAATTCGTTGGCCCGGTGCATGGGATCGGTGCTGGTATCGGTCGCGTAGATCGTCTGGCTGCGCTGGGTGGTCTGCCCGATCACCGACCGTGATCCGACCGCCAAACGATGACCGCGGCCCATCAATTGCTTCCCGGCCTCGCCCGTGCTGGCCCGCAGAACGGCAAATTCGCGGCGGTCATCCAGCAGAAAAATCTGGACATGATACAGGCCCAACTGATCCTGGATCAGATCGACGAGCTGGGGCAGCAGCGAGGACAGGCCCATCGTGCTGGTGGCGACCTGGCTGATGTCGGCAATCGCCTGAAGCTGGTTCGTGGTGCGCTCGGCCAGGGACAGCTCGACTTCCAGGTTGGCGCTGAACAGCCACAGAATCAGGCCGGCACCCAGCAAATACCAGAACAGCACCAACAAGCCGAGGTCGAACTCCGGCCCTCGGGTATAAAGCAGATCGACGCCCATCTGTTCGAGCAGCAGCGGCAGCGCCACCAGGCCGAGCGAGATCGCCGTGCCTACCAGAACGCCGCGCCGGCCCATCATCACGCTGCCCAACAGCGGCACGACGATCAAGACCGCCATGCCCATCCCCAGCGGGCCCTGGTGCAAGATAACGACGAGGCCCACCAACAGGAAAAGCACGCCAAACAGCGGGCGGGCAACTTTCATGTACCCGACCAGGGCGAGGAACGCCACCAGGGCCAGTACCCCAAGCGCCACCAGGCCGGCGAGGATGATCAGGAGGGGCGTCTGCGAGCCGAATCCGCCGGTCGCGAGGGCCGCCACCAGCAGGAGAGCCACCCCCACGCAAGAAGCCATGGCAAGAATCGCCAGGGTCCGCGCCCGGAGGAAAGCCAGGCGGGAAGGATAGACCTGGTCGAGATTGGCGAACAGATCGCGCACGCTGTTGATGAGTGTCATTATGCCTGCCCCTCCCCCGAGTCAGAAGCCGC
>CAZHMJ010000065.1:0-19396 GCA_964533805.1 uncultured Anaerolineae bacterium
CGCTTCCTGTGAAGCCCAGCCGGGCAGGGAGCCATCCCACCATCAAGGCAAACGCCAGGCGACTTGTTGCGCTTCTTCGTTTTTCGAACGTCAGACTGAGTGGTTCGACGCCACGTTCACAGGAAAAGCTTATGCCTGGACGAATCCTGATCCTGGAAGATGATCCCGATCAAAACCTGCTGATGTGCGATGTGCTGGGCGCGGACGGTCATGCCTGCGTCTCCGCGTATTCCGTGGACGAGGCCGAGGCCATCCTGGCCGCGCAGGCCGTCGACATGGCAATTCTGGATATGAACCTTCCCGGCCGCACCGGCCTGGAGGCGCTGAGCGCCATCCGCCAGAGTCCCACGCTGAATGCCATCCCGGTCATCGTCGTGACGGCCAACCCACAGTTCCAGAACCAGGCGGAGGAATACGATATCGAATTGTTCCTGGTCAAGCCGTTCAGCGTGGGCCAGCTCCGGACCCTGGTGCAGCGTTACCTGGGCTGAGCCAACAAGCATGACCTGCGTCGGGTTGCGACTCGTCCCGTTCCGGCGCTACAATGCCAGGGTACCCGGTAGACCATCAGGAGCAGGCTCATGCGCAGACTGCTGATTTTTGGACTTCTCGCGCTGGCGTTTTCCGGCGCTTGCACCCCCCTCAGCCCAACGCAATCCTCCTCGTCGGTCGACGCCAACTCAGTTGGCAGCGCCCTGGACTGGGATCGCTCGCCGGAGGCCGTCGTCGTGCGGCTGGATACGACCGGCAGCACCGGCGATCCCGTGTATGACCGGAACACCCTGCCTTTCTGCACCCTGTTTGGCGACGGCCATTTGATGTGGGTCGATCCCTACGCCGACCCCGAACAGGTGTTGGAAGACCGGCTCAGCGAGCCGGCCGTCCGCGAGTTCCTGGAATTCATCATCGGCACCGGCTTCTATAGCTGGGACCCCACCAACGGCATCCTGCTGCCGGTGACCCAGGAGCCGAACGAACCTGGCCCGATCGTGGAGCGAATCTCGGTCACGCTCTTCGGCCAGACGGTGGAGCAGACCGCGCTCTCCAACTGGCCGAGCGAGGCCTTCGCCACGATCCTGGATCGCTGCCAGCACCTGAGCAGCACCCCGGCCCTGTTCATCCCCAGCGGGGCCTGGCTGAGCGCCGTGCCTGCCGAGATGCGCAGCGATATCCCCAGCCTGCCCTGGAATATGTTCGCCCAGAGCTTCCCGGACCTGGACCTGACAGCCATTTCCCTGGAGAACCCCCGCTGGGTGACGGGCGATCTGGCCCGGGTCATGTGGGAGATCGTGCGCGAGGGCCGGATGCAGATCACCCGGGACGGCATCGCCTACCGGATGGTCGTCCAGGTGCCCGGCTTGCAGCCCACCGCCCCGGCCGCGCCCACCCAGACGGCGCCTGCCAGCGCTGGCTCATGACCGTCCGACTCCATCCCCGCCGGACACCTTTCCGCCGGGTAACTTCCCGCCGGGTAGCTTCCCGCCGGGTCCGCCTGGGACTGGCGGCCTGTCTCCTGCTGCTGGCCGCCTGCGAGTCGATCGCGCCCGGCTCCAACATCCCGGCCACCCCGCTGCCCACCGCCATCCCGCTTTACTGGGATGAACGCGCCGCCGTGACCCTGATCCAGGCCGACCGCGTGACACTGCCCCTCTCCGAGCCGGATGAAACGGCGTTTGTGCCGACCTGCGCGGTCTATGGCGACCGGCGCGTCCGCTGGTTGGAGCCGCCGCCGGAAGGCGCGCCCGCCGGGGCGACCGGCCGGCTGCTGGAAAGCCCGGTGGACGCAGCCCAGCTCAACGCCCTGATCCCGACCGTCGCCGGGTCGGGCTTCTTCGGGATGGCCCCGGTCTACGGCGTGGAGACCGGCCCGGTGCGGCGGCTGACCATCCGGCTGGAGGGCTGGGCCCAGCACACCGTCCAGGTCTCGGACGTCACCATCACGCCGCAGGGCTACGATGCCCTGTTCGGCCTGTGCGAGAGCCTGCGCCAGCCGGAGGCCGCCCAGGAAATCCTGCCCGACGGCGGCTGGCTGTACGCCTTCGAGGTTGCCGCGCCGGGGGCCTTGCATACCCCCTGGCCGGAGGAAGCCGGCCCGCCCCTGACGACTCTGGTCGAAGGCCCGCGCTGGGCCGAGGGCGACCTGGCCCGCCAGGTCTGGACGCTCCGCCGCGATTCGGGCGCGGACGTGACCTTCGGCTTTCTGGACAAAGCCTACCGCGTTGTCCTGCGCGTGCCGGGCGTGACGCCGGAGACTCCGCGCCAGCCCCGTAACCCAGACGAAGCCCCGCCGCCCTCGACGATCTGGACGCTCGAACAGCTCTCGCGGGTGTTCGTGGCGCGCCTGACGGGCGGCACGCCGATCCCCTCCGAGACGATCGGGGCCAACATCGTCGACGCCTGCACGATTTACGGCGACGGCCGGGTGGTGATCAGCGAGCAGCCGGTCGGCCGGGTCCAGGAAGGCCGCCTCACCCGCCAGGAGATGGAGAACTTCCTGGAAGGCTGGATCAACACCGGCTTCTTCGACCCGCCGCCCGCCGAGGCCCCGACCGCGACTCCGCCCCCGGCCGAGATGCTGGTCCAGGAAGTGACGATCATGCTCAACGACGGGCGCGAGGCAACCCGCCTCTACCCGCTGGGCACCGGATCGGTCCGCACCGCGCGCAATCCGTGCGCCAGCCTGACCGAGTTCCAACCCGCCGCGCCGTTGGCCGGGTATCTGTGGGCGATCGAGCAGGGGCCGTCAACCCGTTACGAGGATAATCCCGACTACCTGCTGATCGCATGGCCGGAAGAATACATCGAGCTGGAAGAGGTCCACGAGCCGGTGTGGCAGGAAGACGATCCGGAAGCCGGGCTGAGCGCGGACGGGCTGCGCTTCGCCTGGGAGACGATCCACGCTCCCCAGCGCCTGCCCAACCTGCTGTTCACCCAGCGCGGGCTGGCCTACCAGGTCAACGTGGACGTGCCCGACATCACCGCCCGCCTGGGCGGCGTGCTGGGAGCCATCGCCACCGAGGAACCGGCCGCCCCTTGAGGTCCAGCGTGCGAGTGTCCGGCAGGCGCGCCTTGCTGCGCGCGCCTGCCATGCTTTCCCCTCGGCCGGTCTCGAACCTTCACGCGCTCACGGCACGATCACCCCGCTGTCCTGGATGTCGATGCCTTCCGGAGCGGAGTCGACCGGGAGGCGCGCGCCTTCCGGCAGGCTGTACAGGCCCACGTACAGCCGCCACGCCCCGGTGCCCGCCGGCAGCCTGAAGCGGTGCGGGTCGGCGATGACCGTGCCGGGCAGCCACTGCCCGGTCGGATAGCGGCCGTCCAGCGGGGCCGAATCGGCCTGGATCAGCGATCCTCCCGCCGCGTCCAGCGCGTGCACGAACACCTGGTAATCCCGGCCCACCGGGCCATCCGCCTCCCAGTACAGGGTCGCGGCCACGGCATCCCCGTCGCGCTCGATCAAAGCGGCGTGCAGGCTGATCCCTTCCACGAAGCGCACCCCCAGCGGGATCGCCTCGGCGGGGATGGCCGCGCTCGCCGGACGCTGGACAACCACATTCGCGCTGGCGGCAGGGTAGATCACCCGGTTGTCGTAGGCCGGCTGGACGAAGACGCGCACCGGAGTCAGCGCGGGCAGATCGGCAGGCAGATCGAGCGTGGCCGTCACGCGGGCCAGCGCCCCCGTCACCCAGGCCGCCGAACCAACTTCCCAGGCCACGCTCGTCCCGGCGCGGCGCAGGTCATCCGGGACCCACACGGCCGGGAGGCGGACCTCGGCGTAGCGAGTCGCCGCGTCCGGGCTGGCGGCGATGATCCGCCATTCGCGCACGGCCAGCGTGCCGGGCGGGCTGGCCGCGGCGAAGTCGACCGTCAGCCGATGGGCCGCGTCGTCGACGGTCACCGTCAGGCCGCTGGCGTAGGGGCTGGCCGGGTCGAGGGTCCGCAGCGAGCGAAACTCCGGCAGCGGGCGGTCACCGGCCACGGCCGACCAGTCGGCAGCCAGGGCTTCCGCCAGCGCGCCGGCTTCATCCGTTTGCCCGGCGGCCCGCAGCGCATCGCGAAGCAGAGCGCGTCCGGCCCAGGTCGATCCGGCGGCGACCGCCTGCCGGTAGGCGGCGATCGCATCCTCGGAACTGTTCAAGGGATCGGCCGCCTTCAGCAGGTGGTAGACCTGGATCGCGGCCGTGGATTCCCAGCGGTCGGGGTGCAGCCAGGCGCTGGCGGCGCGCTGGTCGGGGTCGAGGGCCGGGGCCAGGGCGGCCAGCGCGCCGTCCGGGTCGGCAGCCGTCAGCCGGATCAGGGCCAGGCTGATCAGGTCGTCCGGCCCGCGCTCCGCGATGGGAATTGCCAGGAGGGTCGCCTCGGCCTCGGCCAGCCTGCCCCGGCCGGCCAGCAGCGCGGCCCGCGCCCGGACCTCGGGCCAGTAATCGAATTCGGCCAGCAGCTCCCAGGCGGCCGGGTTGGCGTCTGTCACCGCCAAGGTCCGGTCGAGTTGGGACTCGTCGAGCAGGTACAGGAATTCGGTGGAGAGCAGCCTCCGCGCGGCCAGCAGGCGCGCCCCGGTCTCCGCCGAGTCGAGCTGGCCCAACAGGATATCGCGCCCCGCGCCGGGATTGTCCAGATAGCTGTGGGTCGCGGCCAGCGCCCCGGCGATCAGGGCCGAGTCCGGCCGCGCGGCGTGCAGGGTTTCCCATTCCGGCAGGGCTTGCTCGTCCTGGTCCATCATCAGAAGGGTGAAAGCCAGTCCGAGCCGGGCGGCCAGGTCATCCGGCGAAGCGGCCAGGAGTGCCTCCCAGCGGGCCAGGACCGGCCGCCAGGGGGCGGGATCGGCAGGCCGCACCAGGAAGAAGCCGTCCGGTGTCCAGCGGGGGGATTCCAGACCGGCGTAGATCGCGTTCATCTCCGCGAAGATCGCGTCGACCCCGGCCCCGGTTGCCTCCAGGTCGCCCACGCCGAAGATCAGGTAGCCCGCCGCCCCATCCAGCAAGGGGAAACGCTCCGGCTGGAGTTGCATCTGGGCGACCCGCGAATCGCCCGCCTCGGCGATGATGTGGGTCGCGCCCACCTCGCGCAGGAAGGCCAGGTCGGCGCTGTCCAGCCAGGGGGCATGGGGCGTCTTTTCGTTGAAGAAGCGGGCCGTGGCGGGGTAGGTCAGGTTGCCGCTGGGCCGCCCGCCGGTGATCAGGGTGTAAGGCACGTCCTCCTGGACCACCGTCGCCGCCCGGACGTCCGCCACGACCACGGACGGTTCCCCGCCCGGTACGTATGGCTTGAAAGCCTGGGACAGCGCATCGTCGGCGGGCAGCACATGGGCCATGGCCTGGATGTCGTTGATCGTCCTGATCTGATCGAGGCCGCTACCGGAAAAGGGAACCGGCTCCCACATGATCTCGAGGAACACCACAAGCCACAGCCCGGCCCCGAGGGCGGGCAGATAGGGCCGGAGCCGGCCCAGGCGCGCGGCGAGGCCGTCCAGAACGGCTTCCAGCGCGCCGCCCAGGATCAGGCCCACCGGCAGGGCGAAGATCAGGCCCGTCGCCATCGAGAACGATACGAACCGGATGGCCAGCGGGGCCAGGCCGGGAATGAAGAGCAGGGCCAGGGGGGCGAGGGTTCCGGCAAAAGCCACCTGGGCGGCCAGGCTGCGCCGCCAGCGCAGGCCCGCCGCCAGCCCGAGGACGGCGGCCAGGATCAAAAGCGGGCTGTAGAAAATGGTGTCCGGCGCGACGATGTACGAAGCACCCAGCAGGGGCAGCCCCTCGAAGACCAGGGCCGGGACGACGGCCATGCCCCCCAGGGTATCGCCCATGATTTCCCGCCGGACCGTGATCCCGCCGGGTAACTGGGACATGGAGGCTGCCGCGTCTTCGGAGGGCGCGCTGGCCGGATTGAGGACATCCGCCTCGACCGTATCGGCCACGCCTGCCGCGTTGCCGACGTTGCTCGCGCGCTGGATCAGGGGCAGGGCCATGCTCAGGGCGATGATCAGCGCCGCACCTAGCGCCGGCTTGAAGCGTTTGCCCGGCTGGACCAGCCACCACAGGCCGGTGGCGGGGACGGCCGCCGTTATCAGCACCATCACGGCGCGTGGGTGAACCATGCCCAGGGCGATTCCACTCAGCCCGCCGATCAGGATGGTCCGCCAGCCGGGGCGCTGCCAGTAGTCGTAGACGACGAACAGGCTGAGTGGCAGCATGATCGTGGTCGAGATGTCACGCAGGAAGCCCAGCTCGAACAGGGCGCGGCCATACACGACATTGGTGGGCATGACATAGACGAAATTGTCGATCGAGAGCAGGGCCAGCAGGGTCATCGCCGCGCCGGCCCAGGTGGCCAGCGTCTCCCGCCGGGTCAGGACGTATACCCCGGCGAAGGTGATCAGGGGCATCAGCCAGGCAAAGAGCAAGGATGTGCCCGACCAGACGATCGTGGAGGCAGGGACGCCGCAGCTCCATTCCCAGGCGGCATGGTTGTACGTCCAGCCATCGGTGAGCATACGGATGTCGCCGCTGACCGAATAACCAACCCGGCGCGTGTATTCCCCCAGGTCGTCGGGTTCGACGTTCGCCACCCAGCTCGCCAGCCCGGCGAAGACGGTCTCGTCGGGATAGTAGGTGAAGCGCCACTGGCGGCGGACCGCCGTGATCGCCAGGATCAGCACGCACAGCAGAACCAGCAGGGTATACAGGGGGATCGAGCGCCGCTCGAAGCGCCAGACGGGGCCATCCGCCGGGGCGGCCGTCCGTGCGGGCAGCCAGCCGAGCACCAGCAGCAGCCCGTGCAGGACGAGCAGGTAGGCGATCACCGGCACCTCGAACAGGCGCGCCAGCCCGCCCAGCACGATCGTCAGGCCCAGCCCGGCGGCCAGAATCCAGCTCAGGCTGACCAGGGGATGATCCCCCCGCCGCAAGCGGCCCAGGGCGCGGGCCAGCACGACGCCGGGCCAGTAGACCTGGGCCAGCACGACCAGCCCCAGGGCCAGCGGGCTGCCGTGCAGCGGCCCGGCATGGATCAGGGCGAAACCCAGCGCGAGCAGGGTGATGGCGCTCTGGACGGCGCGCGGGCGGGTCAGGACCCCGGCCGGTGGAAAAACAGACATGGGCGATTCCTTCGGGCAGCGGTTCGATTCAACTCAAGAGGAAAACTATAACGCAGGCGCGGGAGCAGGGCGAACCGCCGGGAAACCGGCGGTCAGCAGCCAGCCAGAGCCACGGACGGCGTATCAAACGAGACGGGCCGTTCGTGGCTCTGGATGTTTCCGTCTGGCTTCGCGGCCCTCACCGCGCCGTATTCAAATCCCAGGCGCGGACGGCCAGTGTCTGGTCTTCGACCACCTCCAGGATGTGCCCGTCACGGAAGCGCACCTCGATGAAATTGTGGCAGCTATTCTGATCACAGCCGTAGTCGAAGAACGGCACGCGCTGCTCGATGGCCGCCGGCAGGGTCGCCAGGTCCCATACCCGGACGTTGTTGGCGCGGGCCATGGCCAGGTAACGGGCATCCGGGCTGAGGGTGATGATCGGGTCGATCAGGGAGATGATCGATCCGGCGTTGAGGTGGATCGCCTCCATCGTGTCGCGGTTCCAGACGGAGAGGCCGTAGGGCGGCTCGGTGGTCCACACGCTGCCGTAGACCACGATCCGGCTGCCATCCCCGGAGAGCGCCCAGCGCGCGGCGGTCGCGGTCGGGGCGGTGTGGAACAGGGCGAGCTGGCCGCCGGTGCGCAGATCGTAGGCGACGACGGTGTTCTGGGCGCGGGAGGGCACGACCAGCACCTGGGCACGGCTCAGGTCCCAGCCGACGCGCAGGAATGGCCCGCTCTGGACGACCAGCGGCGTGTACGTGCCGTGGCGGGTATCCCAGATCAGGGCCTGGCCGCCGTCGATGGTCAGCAGGACATATGCCCCATCCGGCGACCATACGAAGCGCGTGTTGCCGGTCAGGCCGCCATCCGAGCGGGCCAGCGCCGGCAGGATCGCCACGCGGGCGCTGGTCAGCACGTCCCACACGACCGTGCCCACCCCGCCCACCTCGGCCACCAGGTAGCGGCAGTCCGGGGAACGATTGACCGCCTCGAAGCTGGGCACTTCCAGGGAACTTTCCACCACGCGCACGACCTCGCCGGTCGCCCAGCTCACCAGCACGACGCGCTGGTTGCGCCATTCATAGCGGGCGAACAGATCGGCATGGCCGTCGATCTCGCACAGATTGCCCGCAGGCGCCGCCTGGGCGGAAGTCGCCCCCGGCAACCCAATCAAGCCCAGCAGCAGCCCGATCAGCCCCAGCACCACGATCCCCCTGCGCATGGTTTCCCTCCCTCTGGATCAGACCAATCTGCTCCCAGTCTAGCGGGGGAGGGCCGCGCCACGCTTGACCCCTGGCTGACGGCTGCCCGCCGCAAGTCCAACGGGAATCAAAAACGCCGCCCGGTTGGGGGCGGCGTTCGGGGTGCTCAGGGGTGACCTAGAGCTTGACGACAGCGCTGGCCTGGAGGCCCTTCGGGCCTTTGGTGATTTCGAATTCCACGCGGTCGCCTTCTTCGAGGTTGCGGAAACCGTTGCCGGTGATCGCCGAGTAGTGAACGAAGACGTCCTCGCCACCCTCACGCTCGATGAAGCCAAAGCCCTTGGTGCCATTGAACCACTTGACGGTACCCTGCACACGTTGTTCAGCCATTGTCATGCTCCTTATTGCATCTAGACTGGTTATCGCTCATAGGGTGACATGCAAATGACTGATGCCGTGCTCGCAAAAAAAAGACGCCCGGAAGGGGCGTCGTTTGGTTTTGCGTGATGCAATCAACTTCTGCCTGTATCCTATGCGCAGGAGGATACCATCTCGCGAACCTGATGTCAACGGTCAGTTTTTCGATCGCCCGAAAGCGAGTGCTATACTGCTTCCCGTTCACACCATCCCAGGAGGGAGGCCGATGAGCCACAATCCGATCAATCTCGCGCTGCGCTTCGTGCTGGAACTGGTGGCGCTGTTCGCCATTGGGTACTGGGGCTGGACGCAGCACACGGGGATTTTGCAGCCCTTGCTGGGGATCGGCCTGCCGCTGCTGGCGGCGGTCGCCTGGGGGACGTTCCGCGTGCCGGACGACCCCGGCAAACCGCTGGTGACTGTGCCGGGTTGGGTCCGCCTGCTGCTGGAGGCCGTGTACTTCGGCGGCGCGGTGATCGGGCTGGCGGCGGCGGGCCAGTCCACGGCCGCGCTGATCCTGGGGATCGTGCTCGCCGTCCACTACGCGCTCTCCTACGACCGGATTCGCTGGCTGCTCACCGGGCGGTGAGGGCGTCGTATGGGCTTTCAATTCACCACGGATTCGACGGATAAAAAGGATTTTCACGGTTTCTGACCGTGTTCATCCTTCCAATCCGTGCCATCCGTGGTGAATTGAAAGGAAATCCAGGCCCCAAATAGCCCCTCCTCCCAGCCTGTGCTACACTGTGGGCACGCCGCGTGCGGCTTTCGAGGGTGGTCTGAGGATGGGAAGCATGGTCAAGCGCGCCCTGGTGATTTGCCTGTCTGTTCTGATCCTGATCGGGCTGGGTCTGCCCGGCCTGACGCCCGTCGCGGGCCAGGGGCCGGTCACCGTGACCCCCAACCGCGATTACATCAACGTCCGGCGGCTGCCCGCCCTCGGCGCGCCCGTCATCGGCGACATGCAGCCGGGCGATGTCCGCACCGCGACCGGGCGCACCGGCAGCGGGGAGTGGATCCGGATCGATTTCGACGGCTACGAAGGCTGGGTCGCGGCCCTGGTCGTGACCGTGTCCGGCGACCTGAACAGCCTGCCCCTGGCCGACCCGCGCAACATCCCTTACAACAGCCTGAGCAATCCCAGCGCCGGCGGCGAGGTCGGCGCCAGCTCGGTCGGGCCGCTCAGCGCCCGCCTGGAATACAGCGGCGCGCGCCTGCGCAGCGGGCCGGGCCTCGGTTATCCCGTCCTGGGCAACATCCCGCGCTACGCCGAAGTCAGCGTGACCGGGCGCACCGACAGCGCTAATTGGGTGCAGGTTACCTACAGCGGCCTGATCGGCTGGGTGACGTTGGACGCGATCGTGCTCTACGCGCCGACCGGCGTGACCATCAACGACCTGCCGGTCATCCCGCCCGGCGCGGATACCGGCGTGCGCCTGTCTGACGCCAACGCCCGCGAGCGCTTCCTGGTGGTGGATACGATCCGCCAGTCGCTGGAGAGCGCCGGGGCGACCCTGGGCGTGATCGAGGCGACCTGGGCCAGCGTGGCCGCCGGGGCGTGGCCCTCGGTCTGCTCCGCGCCGCCCGTGATCGAGGACTTCTGGCTCAACGCGGTCGAGCGCAACAATTACCCCGACCTGGTGCAGGCCGTGGCCCGGCTCAACCAGGGCATCCACGACGTCAATACCGCGATCACGACCTGGCTGGATGCCTGCCTGACCGGGCAGCCGGCCCTGACCGGGGCCACCGTGGGCGAGGGCCAGGCGGCGGCCGTGCGCGCTCACGCCGCCTTCGACGACGTGCTGGTCCGGATCACGTCCAGCAAAGTGGTCGAGGTCACGGCCATCCACGCCCACATCAACTACGCCCAGTCCCAGTTCGAGCGGATCGAGGCGATCTGGCTTGACGTGCGGTTGGGCGTGACCGGCGAACCGCCCTGCCTCAACCTGCCCGCCGCGCCGGGTGAATACGTCCTGACCGAGTGGGAGCGGGCCACCTATCCAGAGCTGATCCCCCTGGTTGACCGGCTCAACCTGGCCCTGGTGCCGCTGCGCCAGAGCATCCAGACCTGGACCGACCAGTGCCGGGGCTACACCACGATTCCGGGCTACGTGATGCCGCCCGAGGCCGGGATCACCGGCTACAACCTGATGCTCCAGTCCCGCGCGGAAATGAACGCCGTGCGCGATCTGCTCAACGGGGTCTACGCCAGCGGCGGGATCGTCGTGCCCGCGCCGACCAGCACCCCCGACCCGACCATCCAGGCCATCCTGCACGCGCCCTACACGCCGACCTTCACCCTGACGCCGACACCCAGCTTCCGCTACACGCTCGGCGGGGCGACCCGCGCCGCCAGCGCCTATCACCCCGGCTGCGCGTGGTACGGCATCGCGGGCGAGGTGCGCAACGCGGACGGCTCCCCGCGCCCGGCGACGCTGCTCCACGTCACCGGCCCCGGTTACTTCGACCTGCGCCTGCTCAGCGGTAGCGATACGCGCTACGGGGCGGCGGGCTTCGAGGTGCAATTGCCGACCGACGCCGCGCCCTCCAACACCTACACGATCCGGATCGAGGATGGCTTCGGCAATCCGCTCTCGCCGGATCAGCCGGTGACCTTCTCCGGCGACTGCCGGCTCAACGTGGCGATCGTGACCTTCACCGGGTTCTAGGGGGCGGTCGCCCGGCCGGACAGGCAAATAGCATTCACCACGGAGGGCACGGAGGACACAGAGAAAGGCTTTTACTTCAAAGCTTTCCTCCGCGCTCTCCGCGCTCTCCTCGGAAAACTGCGGTCAGCACTCAGTAGCCAACGGTCAGCCAAAGGCAACAAAGACCAGGTCGCGTCGTCAGCGGGCCTGATTTTTATTCATTTCGTGTGCCGTCTGGCGACTCGGACCGGCAGCATGATTCGCGCCTGGGTTGCGTTTTTCGCGTCGACGCTTGCCGCTTGAACGCTGCCAACGGCATGACCCGCTCCGCGGTGAGGGTTTGGGGATTTGATTTGACAGCCCGGAGATAGACGACCGGTGCAGTCGACATTGGGCCGGGCCGGGGATATAATGGGCGCTGTTGGCGGGGGCTTTTGGCTCCTGGCGAACAACTCGAAGTAAACAGCGAATAGCGCTTTTCGTCGTGTACACAGGACTCAGGGAAACCATGTCGAAACGATTGTTGTTATTGGCGTTGCTGGCAATCGCGGCGCTGATTCTGGCGGGCTGCGGCGAGCCGGCGCTGACGGCCGGGGTTGACCACGGCGAAGCCGCCGCCGGGGAGCATGCCCAAGGCGAAGCGGCCACGGAAGAAGCCCCGGCAGAGGGTGAGGCCCCGGCGGGAGAAGAGACTCCCACGGAAGAAGCGCCTACCGAAGCCCTGGGCGAGACGGCCGAGCCAACCGCCGAGCCATCTCCGACCGGGGATAGCCACGGTCACGGTAGCACGGACGAGACCACGGCCAGCGCGGACGCGACCCCGGTCCCCGGCGACCCGGCGCGCGGTCAGGAACTGTTCGAAACGCTGGTGGCCGAGGCGGGCTTTGCTTGCGCGACCTGCCACCGCGTCGATTCGACCGAGCAACTCATCGGTCCCGGCCTGCTGAACGTGTCCGTGCACGGTGGGACACACGTCGAAGGACTGGACGCCTACGAGTACATCTACCAATCGATTACGGAGCCGGGGGCGTACGTCGTGACGGGCTTCCCGGACAACCTGATGCCGCGCATTTACGCGGATTACTTCAGCGATCAGGACATCCAGGACATCATGGCCTATCTCTTCACCCTGAAGGGATAAGCGCCACGCTTTCTTGCGGAAATGCGACGCCCGGCCAAGACATCGGCCGGGCGTTTTTGATGACTGATTCTGTCATCCGGGGCGGGTCATAGACCGCGCCCCGACACAGGCGGGCGGGGTATGCCCCATCCCTACACGCCTGCCGCTTCTCTCTGGACTCTTGCCTCTTGTCTCTTGCCTCTCTCCGGCCTCTGGTCTCCTGGCCTCTTGCCTCTCCCTTCGGCCTCTGGCCTCCTGGCCTCTGGTCTCGTATACTCTAGGCGATTTGATCCTGGCCTGTGTCTCATGGGAGAGCGCCTGCCATGCCTGTTCGGACAATGAATCGCCTGGTGCCGCTGATCGCCGCCCTGCTGGCCCTGCTCAGCGGGTTGGTCATGCTGAGCGGCGGCGCGGCGACCGGGGACGGGACGCGCGTCCTGGCCCTGGATGATTCGTACATCCACCTCCAGTACGGCTGGCAGGCGACCCAGGGCGCGTTTCTGCAATACACCACCGGAGATGCCCCCTCCTCCGGCGCGACCAGTCTCCTTTATATGCTGCTGCTGGCGGGCGGCTTCGCGGCAGGCATCAGCCGGGCGGCCATGCCCGGCGCGGCGCTGATCGCCGGGCTGGCCCTCTTTATGCTGGGCGCGGCCCTGCTGGCTGACCTGACCCGGCGCGTTGCCGGACGGCTGCATGATCGCCTGTACAAGACCACGCCGCGCTTCCCGGCCTGGAGCGCGGGACTGCTGGCCGGGGTCCTCTTCGCCGGCAGCGGGTGGATGGGCTGGGCCTATCTCAGCGGGATGGAGACCGGCCTGCTGATCACCCTGGTCATTGCGACTCTGTGGGCGATGGTCACCGATCACGTCCGGCTGACCGCGCTGCTGGCGGCCCTGGCCGTGCTGACCCGGCCGGAAGCCGTGATCCTGGGCGGGATGCTGCTCGTCGCCCAGCTTTTGCGCGACGTGGCCGAGACCAACGACCGGGGGCGGCGCTTCGCCTGGGGACTGCTGCCGGTCCTGGCCCTGGCCGTCCAGCCGGCCCTTAACCTGATCCTGACCGGGACGCCGGGCGCCTCCGGCCTGACGGCCAAATCGTGGTTCACCCTGGTCCCCTTTTACCCCGGCCGGGTGGCGGCGGTGATCGGCGTGACCTGGCTGGAACTGGTCGCCAAGCTGTTCGGCGGCCCGGCCCTGGACGGGCGCTGGCACGCCTTCCCCCTGGCCCAGGCCTTCGGCCTGCTGGGGATCGGCCTGCTCTGGCTGCGCGGGCGGGTGCGCGAGCGGCGATTGGCCGTGATCCTGCTGGGCTGGGTGCTCGTCGGCGCGCTGGCGACCGCCACCCTGCAAACCGCCACCTGGCACCATCATCGCTACCAGATGCCACTTTATCCGGCCTTGCTCGTGCCGTTGGCCCTGGCCCTGGTCGCGCTGGCGGAGGAATTCGCCCAGCGTTCGGCGCGGCTGTTCCTCCCGGCGGCGGGCGTCCTGGTTGTGATCAGCCTGGCCTGGGCAGTCTTCTCGTTGGGGAGCTTTCGGACGGCTTACGACCTCGACACGAGCACAATCGTCCGCCAGCAGATGGTGCTGGCCGACTGGCTGCGCGCGAATACGCCGGAGGACGCCCGGATCGCCGTGCACGACGTGGGCGTGATGCGCTACGTCGGGGAGCGCGCCACCTACGACGTGGTTGGGCTGACCACGGCCGGGATGCCCCCGATCAGCCGCAACGGGCCGGGCGCGATTTACGAGCGGCTGGAGACGGTCCGGCCGGATTATTTCGCCGTCTATCCCGACGCGGCCATGCCCTTTTTCGGGCTGGAAGATGCCCCGGCCCTGCTCGGTGAAGAGTTGTTCCGCGTGACGGCCGATCCCTGGTCGCCCAACACCAGCGCCGGATCGACCCAGGTCGTCACCCGCCCGGACTGGTCGGCGGTCGGATTGGCGGACTCGCCCCAGCAGCCGGACATCCTGACCCGGCTGGCGGACGAAGGCTGGACTCTGCGCGATACGCTGGACGTGGCCGACCTGGACGACGAGACCGCGCACGCCTACACCTGGTGGAACGCCGCCCCCGGCCAGGATTACGCCAGCGTGCCGGAGCTGGCCGCGTACCGTTACGACCCGGCGATCCAACTGGCCGACGGCGGGCGCATTCTGACCGGCGGGGAGCGCTTCAGCCTGAACGCGCCGGACGAGGGCTGGCTGCTGCTGGTGGCGCGCGTCTACCCGATCGACGATCTGACCGTCCGGGTGCGGATCGACGGGACGCAGGACGCCGGGGTGTGGAAGCTGCCCGCCACGCCCGGCCAATGGCTGGAGACAGCTTTCCTAATCCCGCCCCACCTGCACCAGGCCAGCCACGGCGCGGTCCAGATCGAGCTGACGGTGGAGGGCGCGGATCCAGAGGCGCGTTACCGGCCGTTCCATTACTGGCTCTACCAGACGGCGGCGTATGCCACCACGCCCCAGCCGCCGGCCACGGTCAGCGGGGCGATCTTCGCCGTGCCTGACGGCCCCGACGTGGTGACCCTGCGCGGCTTCGATCTGGCCGAGCGCAGCGTCCGGCCGGGCGATACCCTGGCGCTGACCCTGCACTGGGAAGCGATCGATCCGCCGCGCGCCGATCACCGCATCTTCGTCCACCTGATGAACCCGGACGACGACTCGGCGGCGGGCATCCTGGCCCAGTGGGACGGCCAGCCGCGCCGGGGGACGTATCCCTTCTGGGTCTGGCAGCCGCACGAGGCCCTGAGCCAGCCGGTCGAGCTGGCTATCCCGACCGACGCTGCGCCGGGCCAGTACCGGCTGCTGGTGGGCATCTACGATGGCGCGACCGAGACCCGGCTGGCGATCGTTGGCGGCGACGATTACGGCGCGAGCCGCCTGATCCTGGGCACGGTGACGGTCCGATGACAAGCGATTGAACCGCCAAGGAAAGCAAGGAGAAAAAACAATCTCACCACAGAGGACACAGAGAAAGAATAAAGGATTTTGGGGCGTTCAGTTGAACGTCCTTGCAGTCGCCGATGTCGATGACCTGAACAAGATTCCGATCCGTATATCTTTCCTTATGCTCTGTTTTTCTCTGTGATCTCGGTGCCCTCTGTGGTGAGTTTCTTTTTCCTGGCGGCCTGGCGGTTCATATTTCTTTAGGGTGCGAATATGAACCATTGGAAACCTGAACGGCTCGTCCCGCTGATCGTGGCCGTGCTGGCCGTGATCAGCGGCCTTGTGGTCCTCAGCCAGGGCGCGCGCCTGGATGACGGCAGCGCCGTGCTGCCCCTGGACGACGCCTACATCCACCTGCAATACGGCTGGCAGGCGTCGCAGGGCCATTTCCTGCGCTACAACACCGACGACACGCCCACCACCGGCGCGACCAGCCTGCTCTACCTGCTCCTGCTGGCGGGCGGCTTCAGCCTGGGCATTACGCGGACGGCCATGCCGGACGTGATGCTCGCGCTGGGGCTGATCCTGTTCCCGCTGGCGGCGGCCCTGCTGGCGGATACCGCCCGGCGGCTGGCCGAGCGGCATCATCTGCCCGGCCCGGCCTGGGCGGTGGGGCTGGTGACGGGCCTGCTTTTCGCGGGCAGCGGCTGGGCGGCCTGGAACTTCCTGACCGGGATGGAAACCGGGCTGGCCGTGACCCTGATCGCTGCCGCGCTGTGGGCTTATGCCCGGCGCCGGGCGGCGGCCGCCGGGGTGCTGCTGGCCCTGGTGGCCATCACCCGCCCGGAGTTGATCCTGCTGCCCGGCCTGATCCTGCTGGCGGAGCTTGTCCTGCCGCCGGAGGGAGGGCGCGACCGGCGGCTGATCGGCTGGACGCTGGCCGCGCTCGTCGCCGCCGCGATCCCGCTGATCGTCAACGACCGGGCCAGCGGCGACGCCAGCGCGACCGGCTTCCTGTCCAAGACGATGCTGACCTACGTGCCCTTCTACCTGGACGACTTCATCCGCACGGTGGGCGGCACGATCCTGGACGTGCTGGTCAAGGGCTTCGGGCTGGCGGCGGTCGATGGGCGCTGGTGGTACGTGCTGCCGCTGACTCAACTCCTGGCCCTGATTGGGGGAATCGGCTGGCTGCGGCGGGGGGGAGAGTTGCGCCGATGGGCGCTGATCCTGGGCGCGTGGATCGTGCTCCACGTCTGCGCCACCGCCACCCTGCAAACCGCCACCTGGCACCACTACCGCTACCAGATGCCGCTCTATCCCGCGCTGGCCCTGCTGGCCGGGGCGGGATTGGTCGTGGCGACACGCTGGCTGATCAACCGGGTGGGCGCGCTGCGCCGGGTCGAGATGGCGCGGATCGCCTTCGGCCTGCCGGTGCTGATCGCGGCCGGGTGGGGCGTCTACTCGGTGGCGACCTTCGCGGCCTCGTATCACCTGGACGTGCGCACCACGCAGCAAATCCAGGTCGCGGCCGGGCTGTGGCTGCGCGACAACACCCCCGCCGAGTCCGTGATCGCCATCTCCGACGCCGGGGCGCAGCGCTTCCTGGGGGAGCGCCCCACGGTCGACATCGTTGGCCTGACCAGCACCGGCTTCTCGGAAGCCTACCGCTCCGGCCCCGGCGCGATGTACGAGGCCCTGGAGCGCGTCCGGCCGGATTACTACGCCATCTACCCGGCGGTCGTCGCGCCGTACTTCGGCCTGTCGGACGCGCCCGCCCTGTTCGGTGAGGTGCTCTACGAAGCTCGCGCCGAGCCGTGGTCGACCATCGCCGCCGCGATGGAGCGCCAGCTCATCACCCGGCCGGATTGGGCCAGCGCCGATCTGGCCCCGCTGCCCCAACAGCCGGACGTGACCGCCCAGCTGGAAGCCGAAGGCTGGGCGCTGGTCGACACGCTGGACGCCTCCGACCTGGACGACGAAGCCGCCCACGATCTGACCTGGGGCCTGGAGGGCAAGATGCCCGGCTTCGCCACCTACGTGCGGCGGCTGGCCTACCGGGCCGATCCGGCCCTCGTTCTGGCCGACGGCGGGCGCGTGACCAACGGCTCGCTCAGCGCCCGGCTGGCCCTGCCCGCTTCCGGGGATGCCCTGCTGGTGGCCCGCCTGCAAAACCAGTCCCCGCTGGTGCTGCGCGTGACGGTCAACGGGGCGGACGCCGGGCTGTGGCGGCTGCCGGCCGTGCCCGGCGAGTGGATCGAGAGCGCCTTCACAATCCCGGCCGAGGTGATGACCGCGAACCGGGCGGAGGGCGCGGCGGGCGACCATATCGCCCTGATCCTGGACGGGGCCGGGCCAGACAACCGGCTGGAGCTGTACCACCTGTGGGCCTACGCGGGCGGCACACCCGCCGAACCGCAAGCGCCGCAGACCGCGCTGCGGGCCGAATTCGGGACGGTCACCGCGCTGACCGGCTACGATCTCGACGATCGCACGTACGCGCCCGGCGACGTAATCCCGCTGACCCTGCATTGGGAGGCGCTCGATCCGGCCGCGGCCTCGCGCGACTTGCGCGTCTTCGTCCATGTGATGGACCCCGCCAACGACACGGCGGCGGGCATCGCCGCCCAGTTCGACGGTCCGCCGCGCGGGGGGACGTATCCCTTCTGGGTCTGGACGCCGGGCGAACGGGTCAGCGACCCGACCTGGATCAGCCTGCCGGGGGATATGCCGCCGGGCGAGTACGCTCTGCTACTGGGCGTCTACGACGGAGTCAGCTTCGAGCGGCTTTCGATCGGCGGCGCGGAGGACTTCGGCGCGAGCCGCCTGAGCCTGGGCACGATCACGGTGGAGTAGGGACGGGGGGCAGTGCCCCGTCCGCTGGGTGTCAATCACAGGGCTTCGCCGGACAAGGGCGGTGCCTTGTCCCTACAAGAATTGGCCGTCAAACGTGGCAGCGGCGGACGGCGCGGTCCGCCGCTGCGTCGGTGTGCCTGCCTGGGGGATCGGATCAGGCGGTGGCCGCAGCCATCGGCTGGGTCGGGAAGCGCTCCGTCTGGAGCTGGGTGACGGCGTGCTCGATGATGTCGACCGCGGCGGCGACATCCCACTTGCCGGTGTTGAGCACCAGGTGATACAGCGCGGGGTCATCCCAGCGCACGTCGAAGAAACGCTCCAGGTATTGGGCGGCGGAGCGGTCGCGCTCGGCGATGTGGCTCCGCGCCTCCAGCTCGCTCATCATCTCATGCTCGCGGACGCGCCGGACGCGCTCCTCCAGCGGCGCTTCGATCCGGACGTGCAGCACATCCAGCCGGTCCTGGAGAATGGCCTGCCCGCCGCGCCCGACGATGACGATGTTGCCTTCGCGGTAGGCGGCCAGGATCGCGGTGCGCACCAGATTCATGCACTGCGACTCATCCAGATAGGAGATACTGAGCGTATCCCCGCCGGTCGTGTCGCGCTGGCGGGTGGTCACGCTGGCCACGACCCGGTTGCGCGGGCCGAACAGGGATTCCAGGAACGTGCGGGCTTTGTAGTGTTCCTCGGTGAAGTCCACCACCTCGTTTTGAGACAGGCCAACATCGGCGGCTACCTTGGAGAGCAGCCACTTGTCCATGTACCGGTAATTCAGGCGGTTGCAGAGCTGCTGGGCGATTTCGTCGCCGTTGCTGCCCACCTGGCGGGAAAGGGTGATGACAGGCATAGGGTCCTCCCGGTCTGATCTCGCGCGGACGGGATGCGGGACGGGTTCCGGTTGGGGGGAGGCGGGATGCAGGGGCCTGGATGGTGCGCGTGGCAGGGGGCGAGTCTCCAATCCTGACACGAACACCCCTCTTTTATTGTACAACGGTTTTCCGCGAAAGATGCGGAGTTATCAGTTCTTAGTTTTCGGTTATTAGTAAAAACAGAGAGTTCGTTTCGGTGCCCGCCGCTTCGACGCTTTTCTCCGGCCTCGGCGCGACAGCGTGGCGGGGCGGTTCGCGAACCGCCCCTACAAGCCGCCTTTTCTGGCCTCTCGGCCTCTGGTCTCTGCT
>CAZHMJ010000066.1:0-19258 GCA_964533805.1 uncultured Anaerolineae bacterium
CTCCTTGGCATGCTAACTCAGGAATTTGGCCAGCTTGGCTTGCAGCTCGCGCAAATCAATCGGCTTGGAAATGTAATCGTCGCAGCCCGCGGCCAGGGCTTTCTCTTTGTCGCCCACCATGGCGTGCGCGGTGAGGGCAATGATCGGAATGGAAGCCAGCTCCAGGTTGGCTTTGATCGTTCCCGCCGCCGTCCAACCGTCCATGTGGGGCAGCGAGAGATCCATCAGAATCAGATCGGGACGCTCGGCGGCGGCTTTTTCGACGCCTTGTTCCCCATCGATCGCTTCGATCACATCGTATTCCATCGCGGACAGGATATCCGTGATCAGGGTACGATTATCGGGATTGTCCTCCACAACCAGAATACGCGGCCTGCTCATGCTCGTGGTTCACTCCTATCGAATTTTCCAGGAAGGGCGGGTAGTCACAGTTCACCCTGTCATGGCAGACCCGCGCACCTGTCTGGCGGATGGCCTGGCGGGCGAGAAGGCCCGTCAACCCAGTGCTACCGTTGGACCTTGCCAGGCGTGGGCGGCACGTTCGCCCCTCTTATTAATGCAACAAACTGTGAATTTGTGCCAGTAGATCGGCTCCGGTGGTTCCCTGTTTCTTGATGATCCTCGCAATGTGTTGCTGGATGAAACGCTCCTCGTCGGGTGTGAGGTCCTTGGCCGTCGCGATTAGCACCGGAAGTTTGCACAGGGTCGGCGTCTCCCGGAGGTGCGCCAGGACATCGAATCCGCTGACTTCCGGCATCAGCAGGTCGAGCACGACCAGGCTGGCGCGCTGGCGCGCCAGCCACTCGATCGCTTCCTTGCCGCCCGTGCAGGTCTCGACCGGGTAGGCGGCGTTGCGCAGCCCGATCGAGATCACTTCCAGGTCTTCCGGGTTGTCGTCCACGACCAGGATGGGATCGATCAGGCGGCCGTGCAGGATTTGATCGATGGTGCTGAGCAGCAGTTCCCGGTCAACGGGTTTGCTGATGTGGGCAGCCGCGCCCAGGCTGACCTCGGTGGGCTGTTGATCGACGATGCTGACCACGATAATCGGGATGGAGGCGGTCATCGGATCGGCCCGGAGCTTTTCCATCACCTGCCAGCCGGTCATATCCGGCATCATGATGTCGACGGTGATGATATCGGGCAGGAGGTCGATGGCCTGGGTGATGCCCTCCTGCCCGCTGGTCGCGCTGCTGACCTGGTAGCCGCCCTCCTGCAGGTAGGTGCTCAGGATGTCGATGGCCTCCTGGCTGTCATCGATCACCAGCACGTGCGCGCCCTGTCCGTTGGGGGATATATCGGAGGAGGGCGGCTCTGGGACGGCGCTGGCCGCGCTGCTGGCCGGTAGGGCGACGTAGAAGGTGCTGCCCGCGTTAACGGCGCTGTTGACCCAGATCTGCCCGCCGTGCATCTCGACCAGCTTGCGAGTGATGGCCAGTCCCAGGCCCGTTCCCCCGTACTCACGGGTCGAGGTGCTGTCAACCTGGCGGAATTCGTCGAATATCCGGGCCTGGTTTTCCGGAGCGATTCCGATTCCGGTGTCGGAAACCTGGATCACAACCCATCGCCCGTCGCTCAGCCACCCGCGCACCGGCAGCGGAAACTGCTCGCTGAACCCGTTCCTGACTTCGATCCGTTTGGCGGCCAGCCCGATCGCGCCCTCGTGGGTGAATTTGACCGCGTTGTTCATCAGGTTGTTGAGTACCTGGCGCAGCCGCAGGGAATCGGCGAAAACGGGATAAGCCGGCTCCGCAAGCTCGATGTCGAAGCGCAGCCCTTTCTGCTCGATGTTGGGGCCGAAGGAGGCCGCGACCTCGATGAGATGGTCGCGCAGGTTGATCGACTGCGGGACAAGCTCCAGGCGGCCGGCTTCGATCTTGCTCAGGTCGAGGACGTCGTTGATCAGGGCCAGCAGGTCGCGCCCATTGCGGTGGATTTTCTCCAGGCGGTCGGACTGTTTGTCGTTCAGATCGCCGTAGATGCCCTGGAGCAGCAACTCGCTGTAACCCACGATGGAGTTGAGCGGGGTGCGCAGCTCATGGCTCATCTTGGCCAGAAACTCGTTTTTGTACTGGCTGGTGGCCCGCAGTTCCGCGTTGAGGGTTTCAGCGCGCTCTTTTTCGGCGGCGACCTCGAAGATCATGTCGCGCAGGCTCCGGTTGGCATCGGTGAGCTGTTCGTTCATCCTGGCCAGCGGGTTGAAAAGCTGCTGGTAGATGATCGAATAGCCCATCAACACCGCGGCGAGGGTGGTCAGCACGGTATCGAAAGGGAGCTGTGCCAGGGGCGGGATGAAATCTCCGGCGAAGGCGACGAGTAGCAGACCAGCGGGCAGGCGTAACGCCTCGCTGCGCTCGCCGGGCGTCCTGCGCAGGTAGATGACGGCGACGACCACATACAGGAGCATGAGCGCCAGGGCGACGTAGCCGATCGGGGCGATGCTGAACGCCGGCAGGCCTATCTCTGCCGGCGCGCGCGGCCTGGCCTCGACCTGGACGAACAGCCCTCCCCAGAGCAGGATCAGCCCCAGCGGTACGAGCAGCAAGGACAGGCGCACAAGGAGTTGGATCGGGCGCTCCCTGATTTGGCAGAATTCGATCACCGCCCGGAAAAACGTCGGAGGGATCAGACTCAGGAAGGTCAAATACAGGTAGAGCGCGGTCCGGTTGTCGCCGAGCAGGCTCATGCCGGGGACCCGCAGCAGCAGGGAGATGCCTGCCCATGCGGTCAGCACCAGCAGAAAGAGCGAGAATAACCAGTTGGTGCGTTCCCGGCGCGGCTGGACGAGGATACCGAAGGTCAGTCCAATGGTGGCGCTCAACGTGAGGAGGTTGGCTAGGATGGTGATGAAGTGGATGAATGCGCCCTGCATTGTGTTTACCTCTGCTTAACGTCCGATAAGTTCGCCTGATGAGGGTGGGGCAGGTGTCCTGAGCGCGACCGGCAGCCAGAACGTGAACGTGCTGCCTTCGCCAAGAGCGCTCCGAACGGTGATCTCGCCGCCCATCAGATCCACGAGCTTGCGGGTGATGGCCAGCCCCAGACCGGTGCCCCCATACTCGCGGGTCGTTGTCCCGTCCACCTGGCGGAATTCGTCAAAAATCATCTCCTGGTTCTCCAGCGCGATCCCAATCCCGGTGTCGGTGATCGCGCACCAGACCCGCGATGGCGTTTCAGGGGAGTCCTGGCCGACCTCGACGGTGATCCCCCCTTCGTGCGTGAACTTCATGGCATTGCTCAACAGGTTGTTGATGATCTGGCGCAGGCGCAAGGAGTCGGCTGTGACCGGTGGGAGAGGCGTCTCTGGGACCACGATCCGGAGCTGAAGACCGCGCGCGGCGATCTGGCTCTCGGCGCCCTCCAGGGCGGCGCGCAACTCGTCCACCAGGGAGACGGTTTCCAGGCTCAGTTCCAGCCTGCCAGCCTCGATCTTGGATATATCCAGCAGATCGTCGATCAGCATCAGCAGACTGCGGCCGTTGCGGCGGATGCGATCCAGCCGGTCGCGCTGCTTGTCCGGCACGTCGCCGTACAGGCCGCTGAGCAGCATGTCCGAGAAGCCAATGATCGAGTTCATCGGCGTGCGCAGCTCGTGACTGATGTTGGCCAGGAAGTCACTCTTGAGGCGGTTGGCTTCGGCCAGCTCCAGGGCGCGCTGCTCAAGCTCCTCGATCAGACGGACGTTCTCGGCGGCGATGCCGGTCTGGCGGGCCAGCGCCTCCACCAGTTCGATGTCCGGCTCCTCGAACACATGCCCTGGTCGCTCGATCATCACCTCCAGAATCCCGACCACGACCGCGCGCTGGATGATCGGGGTGAGCAGGTGGGTGCGCGTTTCGGGGTCCAACAGGGCGCGCAGTTCGTGCAGCACGGCGCTGGGGGCGCGGCCGGGCACAACCAGGGTGCGGGGGCGGTGAAACTCGGCCAGCAGCGCCGGATAATCTTCGATCGAGCGGCCAAGCCGGGCCGTGATGAGCGTCAACCCTGAGTCGCCCGGTGGGCAGAACGCATGCCGTTCGATCTGGTTGTTCTGGAAGAGGACCATGCCCGCCTGGGCGCCATCCAGGGCAGAAGCGGCGGCCTCGGTTGCCTCCTCGAGTAGTTCTTCCATGACGATAGCCTGGCTGAATTCGGCGGTCGTCTCTCGCAGGAAGCTCTGGTCGCGGGCCTGACGCTGTGCCTGGCGGAAGAGGCGCACGTTGACGATGGCCGTGGCGATCTGCGCCGCCAGGGTTTGCATGGCGTTCTGGTCGGTCGCATCGAAATCGTTCACCCGGGTGCTGATCAGTTCCAGCACACCCAGGACGGTATCGCCGGAGCGCAGCGGGATGGTCAGGCAGGAGGCCACCGCGCGTAGCGCTTCCGGCGCGAAGAACTCGCTGCTTTCGCGCACGTCGGGGAGGAGCTGCGCTTCGAGGGTGGAAAGCGCCTGGCCAATGATGCCCCGCGTGCTTGGAAAGCTGTAGCCCTCGGGGATGCTCAGCGCGGGGTTGCTGGCGGCGTTGGCGACCAGGGTGACGGCCTTGCCGCTGTCATCCAGCAGCAGGATCGAAACGCCTTCGTACCCCAGCAGCTTGTGGATGTGCTGGACGGTGTTGCGCAGCAGGGTGGGCAGGTCCAGGCCGAAGTTCATCTCCTGGCTGACCTGATTGATCTGGGCCATCAGGTCGGCGCGGGCGCGCTCTGCGGCAAAAAGCTGGGTGCTTTCCAGGCTCACTGCGACCTGGCTGGCGATCGCGCGGGCGAGGTCGAGATCGTCCTCGGTGAAAGGACCGCCGCGATGATTGAGCAGGCACATCAGGCCCAGGGTGCGATTCCGGGTGTTGAGCGGGTAGGTGATGACGTCGTGGACGGCCAGGCCCAGCGTGGTGGGATTGGCCAGGATGGGGTCGTCGATGGCCTCGTTGCTGTAGAAGGGCTGGCCGGTGTGGTAGGCGTGGATCACGTGCCCGTGGCCGTCCATGGGCCAGATCGGCAGGTAGTCGTTCGGGTTGATGCCGATCAGGGACGGGGTATGGATCATCAGGTAGCGCGCCGCCCGATCGGGCACCAGGAACAATGCCGCCTCAACCTGCATGAGGTCGACGGTCTCCTTGAGCGCGGCGGTCAGCATCTCGTCCGTGTCCAGGGTCGCGCTGGTGATCACGGCAATTTGCTGGAGGGCGCTGCTCTCGCGCAGGCGGGCGCGGGTCGTGGCGTGAAGCTGGGCATTGTGCAGGGCCGAAGCGACATGGCCGCCGATCGCGGCGAGCACGTCGGTGTCGTTGCGAGTGAACGGCTCGCCGGTCCGGTTGGCGACCAGAAACACGCCGAAGGGTTTGTCCTGAATGCGGAGCGGCGCTCCGGCCAGGTTATGAATTCCGGCCGCGTGGATGAATTCCGCCGGAAGGCGCAGGGTCTCGGGTGCGTTGGCGAAGAAGGGCTGGCTCGCCATGAACGCGACCGCGATCGGGCTGGCCGGATCGACGGCGCTGAAGCGCAGCGCTTCCGGCGGCAGCGGGAAGCCCCGGCTGGCCCCCTGCGGCGCGCTCAGGGTCTGGGTGGCTTTGTCGTACAGGAGGAAGGCCGCCATGCCCACCCCGAACGTCGAACAGGTCAGATCCAGTGTCCGGGCCAGGATGGTCTCCAGCGCCTCGGTCGAGGCGGTCATCGCCGCAGTTTCCAGCAGCAGCGAGGTCTGAGCAAGCTGGCGGCGGGCCGCCTGATGCAGGAGCCGGTTGTCGATGACCAGCGCGGCGTATTTCAGGAGGGGCACCACGCGCTCGGCATGGGCTGTCGTCAGGGCGCGCTCAGGCTGGGTCGCGATCAGGATGCAGACGCCGATGCGCCGTCCGCGCGCGACCAGGGGCAGGCCCAGGGCGGACTGCGCCTGAGAGCCGTGCAGGAGCGATGATCCGGCGGCGACGGCCTGAGGCGTATCCAGCAGGATGGTTTCGCCGCTGGCCATCACGCGCTCCGTGAGTGAGCTGCGAATCGCTCCCGTGGGGAAAGGTGGCAGGTCGAGGCCGTGAGCGGCCACACGCTGCGGGCTGCCCGCCTCCCAGATCGTGAGCAGACAGGCGTCCACTCCGGCAATCTCCGCCAGCCGGATGCACATCGCCTGCAAGATGTTGTCCAGGTCATCCTGCTGGGCGGCCAGACTGCCGAACTCACTCTGGGCCAGCAGGGCGCGGTAGGCTTCCGACAGGGTGTCGTAGCGGGCTTCCAGCGCCGCATGCTGCTGCGCGATCTCCAGGCTGTCCGCGACTTCCCCGGCCAGGGCGGACAGCGCGGCCACATGGCCCTGATTCAAGGTGTTGGCCTGAACGGAGTTCACCTGGAGGACGCCCAGCAGGCGTCCCTCGTTCGCGATCGGCACCGCCAGAATGGCACGGTAGCACCCGTTGCCAGACGCCGGGTCGCTCCGGGGGATATTCGTGCGGAGCAGGGCCTGCCGGCTGGCGGCGACCTGACCGGGGATGCCTTCGGTGAGAGGCAGCCGCGCCGTCTCTTCGGACTCGGCCTGGGGACCGAGGGGATACAGGGTGAAGGTGTCGCGGGCAGGATTGAGCAGGGCAAGCCACCCGGCATCAAACATGACGGCCTGGCGGGCGCGCGCTTCAATGCGCGCCACCGTCTCGACCAGGCTGAGTGCGGGTGGCACGGCTGCGTCCATACGTCCCCGTTCTGGAATCACACCCCTGTGGGTGGATACTTCAAGCGATACAACTCGATCGCGTGCAGAATCCGTTGTTTGGCTTCCTCGGCGCCCAACCAACCTCTCGGCTCGATGTTCCCGTTGGCTTCGAGTTGTTTGTAGGTCTGGAAGAAGTGCGCGACTTCCTGCAGGAAGTGGCGGGGCACATCGCCCAGATCGTGGTAGTCGTCGAAAATCGGATCGGTGGCCGGCACGGCCAGGACTTTATCGTCCGGCATGTCCCGGTCGAGCATCTGAAACATCCCGATGGGCCGGGCCTCGATCACACAGCCGGGATAGGTCGGCTCGTTGATCATGACCATGATATCCAACGGGTCGTTGTCTTCGTAATAGGTCTGGGGGATCAGACCGTAGTCGCTGGGATAATGTAACGGGCTGTACAGCACCCGGTCGAGTTTGATGACCCCGGTCGTCTTGCTGTATTCATACTTGTTGCGGCTGCCCTTGGGAATCTCAACAATACAATAAACCACATCCGGTACTTTCGGCCCCGGCATCAGGCCGTGCCACAGGTTGATAGTCATGATCCGCGTTGTCCTGTTGGAACGATGTGTTTACGAACAAGAAGAGTCTATGCCGCCAATCATAGCATGTTCCCGACCGGGCAGATAGGCCGCCATCGGGAGAATGCCGACTGGGCCAGGGGGCGTTGAAGCCTGCGCAGGCCAGGGCACGCACCCGCACAGGTCAAGGGATGAACCGCTGCATTCGCGCCTTGATTCCTCTTTTGTCTTGCCGGACAGGATCAGAGGGTCAGTCTAGATTTCGGGCGGGAATGCCCGCGGTTTGGCGACAATGCCTGGCCCTTTCTGGCGAGGATGCCGGTTGGGCGGCGGCCCGGAGTGGCCGACCAGCGCGTCGATCCGTTGCAGCGAGTCCGTGTCGTACTCGATCGCGCGGCAGAAATCGCATTGCCAGGCGGGCATATTCGGCACGCTGACCAGGGTGCCGTTGTAGACGTGCACGTAGGTGATCCGTCGCTGTTGCAGCCGGCCAACCATGCAGGCGGGACAGGTGAGGGGGTCGTGGGTGATCATGATGATCTCCAGGTTAAGCCGGTGAATACGCCGTCGGATAACAGGATTTCGAACGATGGGATGGCTGGGCTTTCATGGGAGACCGGCCCCCAATCTTCGGGCGGCCAGTAGACCAGGGCCGCCCGGCCGACCAGACTCTGGCGCTCGACTGGCCCGAAGGCATGCGAGTCGTGGCTGTTGTTGCGGTTATCGCCCAGCACAAAATACTCGTCAGGACCAAGCGCCCATGTACCGGTATAGCGTGGCGCGGTCTGGATGTACGGCTCATCCAGCGGCTCCCCGTCGACCCAGACCTGCTGGGCCTCGACTGTCACGGTCTCGCCGGGCAGGCCAATCACCCGCTTGATCAGGTCATCGTGAGGCGCTTCGGGTGAGATCAGGACGACCACATCCCCACGCGCGGGCGCGCCCAGCAGGTAGCTCAGCCGGTCGACCAGCACGTACTGGCCGGTTTCGAAATTGGGCTGCATGCTGTTGCCATCGACGATGAACCGGGCGGTGAGCAGATTCATCAATGCGTACACCGCGAGGATCAACAGACCTATCTCAAAAAGCTCGCGGACCAATCGTCGTCTGATGGGCGGGTGAGGGAGGCGTTCCAGGGTGGCGGAGGCATCACCTGACAGCGCAGGAGCATCGGAATTCACAGGGTTTTCAGGTTCAAGTGCTGTCACGTGAACAGCCTCTTTCGGACTGGGTGGAGCCGACCCGTACCTGGGGTGCGCCTGCCAGCATCCGGATCGGGCTGGCATCCGGGATGAGAAACGCGGGTCGCCACGTGCTGCGCACAGGCATTCGTCCACTGTTGGCGCGATTATAGTGCAGAGCATGAGGCGGGGCAATTGCCATTCCGCAAACTATCGGCTTTCTAACAATTGGTCGCGATGGCGACTGGTTATTAGTAATGATTGAGGCGTAATTTCGTGCTGGAGATAGAGCCCGGCAATTCTATCTTCCAATTGCATCTTGGCCGGGTGAGGGTCTGACCCTGAGAGTTGGCGCGGCCCTGCTTTTGCACTATACTGGCCCTAGCATCGTTCCTTCTATGCTGAGGGTACCGGATTGGCTGGTGAGCGCATTCTGGTCGTTGATGATGGCCGGGAAAACCGGGATTTCGTCGTCGACTACATCCTACGGCCGAATGGCTACCGGGCAATCACTGCACGGGACGGGGTGGAAGGCCTGGAAAAGGCCCTGTCTCTGCGCCCCGATTTGATCTTGCTTGACCTCCAGATGCCGCGCATGACCGGCATCCAGGTGCTGCACGCCCTGGCCCGCGAAAACGCCAACATTCCAGTGATCCTGATGACGTTTCACGGGTCGGAGGAGATCGCCATCGAGGTCTTCCGGCTGGGGGTGAAAGACTACGTCAAAAAGCCCTACACCGTGGATGAGATGCTGGCGGCTATCGAGCGCAGCCTCTCCGAAACGCGCCTTCGCAAAGAGAAGGAGGCGCTGACCGAGCGCCTGCTCGTCTCCAACCGGGAGCTTCAACGTCGCGTCAAGGAGCTCAATGTCCTGTATAAGATGGGCAAGAGCGTGACGTCGCATCTTGAGGTGGATCAACTCGCGGTGCGGGTGGTGGAAGCGGCGACCTATGTCACCGGGGCGGAGCAGGGCAGTCTGATCCTGGTCGAGGACGAAGACCGGTTAATGTGCCGGGCGACCAAGCGCAGCGCGGACTTGCATGCTCGCGCGGTGTGCGTGCCGGTCAACGATCGCCTGGTTGAGGAAGTGATCAACAACCGGCAGGCCGTGGTCCTCACGCCGGACGATCTGGCGCGTGCCCGCGCCGCGAACGAAGCGGTGCCCATGACCCTGCTGTACACGCCGCTGCTCATGGCCGATCGGGTGCTGGGCGTCCTGGGCGTGGACAGTGTTTCCGAGAATGCCAAGATTTTCAACGAGCACGATGGCGCGCTCTTGAGCGCCCTGGCGGATTACGCCGCGATTGCCGTTGAAAACGCGCACAATTACGTCCGGCTGGAAGCGGTCAAGGAACGCGAGAAGCAGGAAATTCGCCAGACGTTCGAGCGCTACGTCGCGCCGTCGGTGGTCGATCGTGTCCTCGACCGGCCGGAGGCGCTGCGTCTGGGCGGGGTCCGGCAGGAAGTAACAGTTCTGTTTGCCGACCTGCGCGGCTACACCCACTTCAGCGAGCGCGCCAATCCTGAGGCGCTGGTCGAGCTGCTCAACGAGTATTTCCGGATGGCGACCGACGTGATCATGGCGCGCGAAGGCACGCTCGACAAGTTCCTGGGCGACGCCGTCATGGCGGTCTTCAATGCGCCGGAGCCGCAGGAAGATCACTTCTACCGCGCGGTGGACGCGGCGCTGGCCCTGCGCAATGCCGTTTCGACCTGGAACGCGCGGCGCGGGGTTGAAGGATTGACCTTCGGAATCGGGGTCAACCAGGGCGAAGCCGTGGTGGGCAATATCGGCACCTCGCGGGCGATGAATTACACCGCCATCGGGGATGCCGTGAACCTGGCCAAGCGGCTGCAGGAGCAGGCCGCGCCCGGCCAGATCCTGGTGGCCGAGAGTATCGTCACCAGCCTGGGCAACCTGATTAAAACCCGGCCGCTCGGCCTGGTGCAGGTCAAGGGCCGCCAGCAGCCGGTCATGGTCTACGAATTGCAGGACCTGGCCTGAGCCGAGCCGGACCGGAGAAAAAACGAGCGGCGGGACATCCCGCCGCTTTTCTTGTCACTCGAGTTTGTTGTCCCGGCCCCGGAAGCTGAGCCGGATGGGTGTCCCGGTGAACGGAAACTCAGCGCGAATCTGGTTTTCCAGATAGCGCTCATAGGTGAAGTGCAGGAGCCGGGTATCGTTGATGTGAAACAGGAAGACCGGTGGGTCGGAGCGGACCTGCTGCGCCATGAAAATCTTCAGCCTGCGCCCACCCTTGGAAGGCGGCGCATGACGTTCCACAGCGCCCTTGACGATCCGGTTGAGATCCCCGGTGGACACGCGCGTGAGCCGTTCTTCCTGGATGCGCGCCGCGGTCGGGATCACCTGGTGGACGCGCTGGCCGGTCAGGGCGCTGATGAACAGCAGCGGCACGTAGGGCATGAAGTTCAGCCCTTCCCTGATTTGATCCGTGTATTCGTTGATGGTGTGCTCGTCTTTTTCGACGGCATCCCACTTGTTAACCAGGACTGCGGTGCTCTTCGTCTGTTCCAGGATCATCCCGGCGATGTGGGCATCCTGGGCGGTGATGCCATCCACTGCATCAATGACGAGCATGGTCACGTCGGCGCGCTCGATCGCTTTCAAGGCGCGCAGGACGCTGTACTTTTCGATGCCCGGCTCGATCCGCCCGCGCCGCCGGATGCCGGCCGTGTCGATCAGACGGACCTGCATCCCTTCCCAAACGAGCAGGGTGTCGATCGCGTCGCGAGTCGTGCCCGCCAGCGGGCTGACGATGGCCCGTTCCTCGCCCAGCAGCCGGTTGATCAGACTGCTCTTGCCCACGTTGGGGCGGCCCACGATCGCGATCTTCAGGGTATCCCTGTCTTCATCCTCATCGTCGTAGTCGACGGGCGGGGCGTTTTTCAGCGCTTCGACAATTGCGTCGAGCAGGTCGCCCGATCCGGTGCCATGCAGGGCGCTGACCGGGAAAACCTCGCCCAGGCCGAGCGCGTAAAAGTCGACGGCATTGTTGCGGCGTTCTTCGTTCTCGGCCTTGTTGGCCGCGATCAGCACCGGCTTGTTGGTGCGCCGCAGGATTTCCGCGATCTCCTGGTCGGCGGCCGTAATGCCCTGGATCGCGTCGACCAGCATGACGATCACTTCGGCTTCTTCCACGGCGATCATGGCCTGGGCGCGAATCTGGGGCACGAAGTCAAGACTGCCCTCGGCCAGCGCGGAGGTGTCGCGGGTGCCTTTGGGCTGGTAGACATCGATGCCGCCGGTATCGACGACATGAAACGCCACGCCGTTCCATTCGGCCTCGGCCTGAAGACGGTCACGGGTCGTGCCAGGGATTTCGTGCACGACGGCCAGTTGGCTGCCGACGAGCCGGTTGAACAGGGTCGACTTGCCGACATTCGGCCGCCCGACAAGCGCGACGAGAGGTTTGTGTTTCATAGCATGACTTCCGCCAGTAATCTGACCTAAACGAGTCGATTGTAGCCGCCCGCAGGCCAGCGTCAAGCCTGAACCCCGGCGGTGGGTTGGCGGGCGCGCTGCATCAGAAGTGGAATGACCGCACGGGGACAAAGGCGGATCCGGCAAGACCTCGTGCCGCAATCACCCGCCGGAAGTTGGCGTTGCCGCTGGCTGGCCCTGGGGAGTCTGGGTGGGCGCGGCCGTGTTGGGGGTGATCTGTACTTCCAGAATCGCCGGCAGGACCGAGATGACGGCGTTGCTCAGGCCTTCGCGGTTGAGGACGGCGTTGAGCTGGACCTGATGGTTGCCCGGCGCGAGGTTGCTCAAATCGGCCAGGATGGAGATGTTCCCCGGCGTGAGCGTATCGAGCACGGGCTGGGGGCCGGTGATCAGCATGGTCACTTCGGAAGGCGCGACAGTCGCTTGCAGCCCGGCGCTCAACCCCTGCACCTGGACGGGCAGGTGATCGAACCGGCGGCTGGCCGTGAGCGCGTCGATCTGGACGGTGACGGTCACGTTCTGCTCGGTGGGCAGGAAGACATCCTCCGGCAGTTCGACCGACAGCGTCTGGGTGAACGACTCGGTCCGCCCGGTCAGGTCGAGGGCCGAGGTCTGAATCGTGCCGGGGAGTTGTTCCAGGGCGCTCGGCCGTCCGCTGACCAGGATGGTCTGGGGATCGTAGGTGATCGAATAGATCACGTAGCCCGCGCTCGGCTCACCGACGATGTTGGGTGTGACGAACACCTCGCGGAAGTCCGCGCCTGGCTGGATGTCGATGCTGATGTCCACCGTCTCCGGCACGAGCTGCACCCCGGAGATGATCTGCCCCTGGGCGTCGACCGGCAGGAGTCGGACATCGGTGCGCGTCAGCGGGTTGCGCTCGTTGAGCAGGTTGACGCCTGCTTGAGCCGCGACGACCCGGCTGACGGCCCCGGCCGGGCCGGTGATCCGGACTTCGGGCGTGTCAAAGGTGATCTCCGTGACTTCGAAGCCGGTGGGCGGGCTGTTGCGCTGCTCGATTTCCACCGGGATCAGCGCTTCGGCGGCCTGGTCGATTGCCACAGTCACCTGGCGGGGTTGGAAATCCTCGATGACGACTCGCCGGCTGGTGGCTACGTCGATCTGAAGCTCGGCGACATAGGTGCCGGGGCTTCTGCCACGCAGATCGGCCACGATGTTGATGTCCTGAGCCTCTAGCGTTTCCCAAACGGAGGCTTCCGCGCGGAGCACCACCTGGGCGCTGGTGATGGGCGAATTGGTGACGATCATCCCCTCGTCCGTCGAAATTTGAATCGGGACGCGCTGTGGAAAACGGCTGACCTGAACCGGGTTTTGTTCCACGGTCGCCGAAATCCAGACGAAGATCGCCAGCAGCAGGCACCCAATGAGCCAGGCCAGGTTTTCTGCGACGATGCGGGGGGAGAGGACACGCATGAGAAAACTCAATCGATGAGCGACAGCCGCTCAAGCAGGCGATGGACGGGGCGCGGGAGCCGTCGCTCCAATCTGGCCCGCCGCGCGCCGCGCCGGTTATCGTCTTCATAGAAGGCGGTCAGGATCGTATGCAGCCGGGTGGCATCCAGCCGTCGGATCATCCGGCCGCCGTTCGTCACGGAAATCTGCCCGGTCTCTTCCGAGACAACCACGCAAATCGCGTCGCTGACTTCGCTGATGCCGAGCGCGGCGCGGTGGCGGGTGCCCAGCTTGCGATCGGCGATGCGATGGCCGGAGGACAGGGGCAGCACACAGGCCGCCGCCGCGATTTCATCCCCGATCAGGATCGCGGCCCCGTCATGCAGCTCGGTTTTGGGCCAGAAGATCGTCAGCAGGAGCTGGGGGGTGATCTTGCTGTTCAGGGCAACCCCGGTGTTGACGTACTCCTGCAAGTTGACGTGCCGTTCCAGGACGATCAGCGCGCCGTGCCGCCGTTCGGCCAGCCGGTCCGAGGCCGTGCAAATCTGGTCGATGATATACTGCTGCTGGGTCTTGGCCTGCTGCCGCCCAAAGAGTGGGATGCCGCCCAGGTGAGTCAGCGCCCGACGCAGCTCTGGCTGGAAGATGACCGGGATGGCCAGCGCCGCGGCTGTGATGATATGGCTCAGCAGCCAGCGCAGCGCCACGAGCTGGAAGACGCTGGTGAGGAAGCCGATCACGATCAGCACGAGCATGGTGCCGCGCAGGAGCGAGACGGCCTGGGTGCCCCGGATCAGCAGGCTGGCAGCGAATAGCAGCGCCGTGACCAGCAGGATGTCCAGCAGCGAAACCAGGTTGAAGTTGTCGAATGCCCACAGAATTTCCATCGCGGCGCGGGCACTAGCCCCCTAACTGGCTGAGTAGACGTTGGTAGTCTTCAATCCCTGGTGGGTTGAGGGCGATGATCTGGCGGATGGTCTGGGCGGCCTCTTTGTGCATCCCGGCGTCGAGCTGAAGCTCCCCCAGGGTGTCGAGCTGGGCGACGGCCTCCTGCCGCCGGCCCACGTGCGCATAGAACGCGGCCAGCCGGGAGCGCAGGGCCATTTCGTCGGGGTAGAGCGCGACCTGTTCTTCCAAAACCTGGACGATCAAATCCGGACGGCGCTGCTGGGCGTACAGGCGCATCAGCATATCCAGCTCTCGGATGGCTTCAGCGCGGTTGTTCAGCCGGTAGTTGAGGTCCATCAGCGCCTTGCGGGTACGTTCGTCCTCCGGGGCCATCGAGCGAATCTGCTCGTAGGTGCGCAACGCCTGGCGCAGATCAAGGCGGGAGACATCGATGTCCGCGATCCGGTGCAGGATGTGGATGATCTGCTCGTTGGGTGCGCCCTGGCGTTCGGCCAGGCGGCGGGTTTCCTCGTAGGTCTCCCGTGCCTTGTCGAAATCGGTCAACTGGTAGTAGGCGTCGGCCAGATCGATGTACTGTTCCAGGACGGCGTCCCAGCGTTCCTCTTTGCGCAGCAGTTCGATCAGAGTGCCGCGGACCGCCAGGTCCATCGGAGCGACCTGCAATACTTCATTGAGGATGCTCGCCGCGCGGTCGTTCTGGCCACGGATCATGTAGGTTTCCGCGATCAGCCGGAATTTGTCGGTCGATTCCTGGAGGCGTTTTTCGGCCAGCAGAATCTGCGCGATACGCATGTGAGTCGGCAGGTAGGTCGGCGCGATCTCGATGGCGTAGTGCGCCTCGTCCATCGCCAGCGTCAGGTAGCCCTGGCGCAGGTAACGGTCGATGTTGGCGATCGCTTCGGTCAGTTCCTCGCCGCCTTCGGCCAGCTGCTCCACCATGCCGGAGGCGCCCTCAGTCCGGGTGGTTTCTTCAAGCTGGCGGCGGGTCTCCGCGACGCGCTGCTTCCAGTCCGCGCCGGTCAGCAGGCTGAAGAAGCGCTCGTTCATGGCGACGAGCTGGCGCTCATCCCCGTTCGGGATGCTGACCTGGAGGTCATTGTAGACCGCGTTGAGCTGTTCGCGCTCCTCGTTGTTGATCGCCAGGCTCATATCGACCAGGCGCAGAGTCTCGACCAGGTTGCGCGAGGCTTTGCGCGGCTCCTTGAGCGCCATGAAGACCTGCCCCAGGCCGTGAAATGCACCGGCAGCCAGCTTCGGCTCGGCCAGGACCTTGTTGAAGTGGTCCATCGCTTCGCGGTACTTGTGGGCGGTCAGCAGCAGCGAGCCGAGGTTGAGATCGACGCCAGGGTGGCGGAAGCGGGCGGCCTGGGCCGCCTGGTAGGCTTGGATGGCGGCCTCGGTGTCCTGCTGGCGGTGCAGCTCGATGGCCTGAATCGTGAAGACGCTGCCTTCGTCGAGGTTGCCGCTTTCGAACACGAACGACGCCAGCTCGTTGAGCGCGATTTCTTCGGCCTCGCCCAGCGGGCCGCGTGGATCGGCTTCGCCGACCCGGCGTTCGGTCGATTCGAGCATGGACGCATCGAATCCGTCCTGCCGTTCGGGCACGGGCTCGGCTTTTTCGGCCGGGGGCTGGTTGAGCAGTGTGCCGGATTGGAGCGCCTGAAGCGTGTTGAGGGCCTGGGCGTTATCCGGGTCAAGGCGGAGCGCGCGTTGGACCGACTGCTCCGCCTTGGCCGCATCATTGACTCTTTGGAAGTTGAAGGCCAGGGTCAGGTATTCCCGGATGGCCTTCTTGCGCTCGCCGGTGCGTTCGTAGGCCGTGGCGAGCTTGACGTGGATCTGGATCAGGCCGGGGGTGAGGTGGGTCGCGCGTTCCCAGTTGCCGATGGCTTTGTCCAGGTCGCGCTGGGCGATGTAGATGTCAGCCACCTTGATGTACTGCTGCGCGGCCTCGCGCAGCCGCCCCATGCGCTCCAGGACGTCCGCGCTCTTCTCCAGCGGGATCGGATCGTCGGGCGCGAGCTGGTGCGCGCGGGTATAGACCTTGAGCGCTTCCTCAAGGCGGCGAGCCTGGAGGAGCGCCAGGCCCAGACTACGATGGGCATCCGGGTCTTCAGGAAATTCCTGCACAGCCCGGCCATAGGCGGCAATGGCTTTATCCCACTGCTGGTCCCAGGCGGCACTGTGACCGGCGTTCATTGCCTTGTCGTAGATAGCGCGGTTTCCGGCCATAGCTTATCTGTCCATCGCCTGCTCAGGGCAATCCACGCAAGATGTTCAGGCCATCAACTCGACCAACACAGCCTTCTGGGCATGCATCCGATTCTCCGCCTGTGGGAAGATCATCGACTGCGGCCCATCAGCGACTTCATCCGTCAGCTCTTCTCCGCGGTGGGCGGGCAGGCAGTGCATGACGATCGCGCCCTTGCTCGCCTTGGCGAGGAGCTGGCTGTTGACCTGGTACTTCTTGAAGCGCTTGCGGCGCTCTTCGGCCTCGGCTTCCTGGCCCATGCTGGTCCAGGTGTCTGTATAGACCACATCCGCGCCGGCCACGGCCGCGACCGGGTCCTCGAAGGTTTCGATCGTGATGTGGCTCTCTTCGGCCAGGGGCCGGGCCTTGACCAGAGTTGAGGCTTTCAGTTCGTAGCCGGGCGGCGTGGCGATGCTGAAGTTAGCCCCCAGCAGCGCGGAAGCCATCAGGAGCGAGGTGGCGACGTTGTTGCCATCGCCGATGAAGGCCACCTTCAGACCTTCCACCCGGCCAAAGTGCTCGTAGACCGTCATGATGTCGGCCAGGCCCTGGCAGGGGTGGTTGTAGTCGCTCAGGCCGTTGATGACCGGGACGGTGGCCCACTTCGCCATCTCCAGGACATGCTCGTGAGCGAAGACGCGGGCCATGATTCCCTGGACGTAACCGGACAGAACGCGAGCGACATCGGCGATGCTTTCGCGCTTGCCGAGGCCGATTTCGTCCGGGCTCAGGTACAGGGCGTCGCCGCCGAGGTGTTTCATGCCGACTTCAAAAGAAACACGGGTGCGCAGGGAGGGTTTCTGGAAGACCATGCCCAGCACCTTGCCGGACAGGACCGGGCGGTTGCCGCCGCTTTTCCACTCGCGCTTCAAAAAGACGGCCAGGTCGAGCAGTTCCATAAAGTCTTGGCGGGACCATTCGGTGATATCAAGATAATGCCGTGGTTTCATGGCTGTTCTCGGATGGATTCCTCTTGAGGGTAAACGGTCTTATTCGCGAGGCTCAGTATAGCATAGGACCCAGGCCCACGAAAGTAAGAGAGTTGTGCCGGTTGTATTCGAATCGGGATGCTTGCCGGTCCAGGCAAGGTTGGATGGCGGGCGCCAAATGAAACACCCGGCGATTCGGAAGAACCACCGGGTGTCATCTGACTTGGCTCGGTCAGCCAGCGGTCAAAACATGATCACCGGCCGGCCGGAAAACGATCCACTAGCCAGCGCGGGCCGCGAGCTGCATTTCCTGGTCCACGCTGATCCAGTCGAAGTGCTCGCCGCCGAACAGGCCGTCGGTCTCGACCGGACGCTCGACCCAGGGCTTGAGCTGGGTATAGCCAGCGCGCATGAACAGCGGCATGATCGGGTGCAGGCCGTCGTAACCGAAGAACATTTCCTCGATCTGGCGGTACAGTTCAGCACGCTCGGCCGCATCGCTGACGGTCTGGGCCTCGATGATCAGGTCATCGACTTCGTCGCAGGGGCGCATGAAGTCGTTGCTGGATTCGCAGTGCAGGCCAGCGTCATAGACCCAGTTGTTGGCATCCGGGTAGTCGGGGCCCCAGCCGAGGGTCCAGAAGTTCGGGCGCTCTTCGGTGGGGGTTTCGGCACGGGTCGTCTGCAGCAGCACGGAGAATTCCTGCTGCTCGATGCTGAACAGGCTCGGGTCGCAGCCCAGGGTGTTCTCAACTTCGGCCTGGACGAACTCGGCCCAGTCCTGCGCGCCGGTGTAGGTCACCACGTCGATGGCCGGGAAGCCTTCGCAGTTCGGGTAACCGGCTTCCGCCAGTTCCGACTGAGCGAACGCGGGGTCATAGCCGATGCCCTCGCCGTTGATGCCGACTTCGTTCACCGGCACGGAACCGAACATGCCGGGGGGCACGAAGTGCATCATCGGGATGCCGCGGCCCTGGCGAACTTCCTGGACGAACAGTTCACGGTTGACCGACGCGGAGAACGCGCGGCGAGCGTGGACGTTGTCGAAGGGGGCCTTGTCATGGGCGAAGCCGAAGTAGTAGACGGTCAGGTCGACGGTCTGCACGACTTCCTTCGACAGTTCGGGGTCAGCCAGGACGTTCTGGAGTTCAGCGGTGGGAACGCCAGCCTGGTCGACCTGGTTGTCCTGATACAGGGCGTAATAGGTGCCGCCGTCGGCGATCATCGTGTCGATGATGCGCTCAACGTTGCCGGGGCCACGCAGGTCGGCGGGCATGAGCGGGTTGGGTAGCAGCACGCGGCGGACACCACGTTCCCACTCGTCCATGACGAACGGACCGTTGGTGACGATGTTGCCAGGCTCGATCCAGGTCGAACCGCCGACAGGCTCACCGAAGGACTCGATGATCTCGCCGGGGACCGGGCGCAGCACCCACATGGAGGTCATGGGGAAGAAGTAGCCGATCGGGCCAACCAGGGTGATCGTCAGGGTGGTGTCATCGGGCGCGGCAACGCCGATCTGCTCGAAGTCCGCGGGCGTGACTTCCGCCGGGTCCATGCTGTAGACATCGGCGCAGCCAGCGATGTTGGAGCCAACCACTTCGCGGTAGAGCGAGGGGTTGTTCGGGTCGCAAGCGCGGTGGATGCCCGTCACGAAGTCACCCGCAACGACCTTGCGGATTTCGGTGATCTCGTCCGCCACGGGGTCCCAACGCACCCACGGCACGTCGTCGCGGATCTTGAAGGTCCAGGTGTAGGTCGTGTCATCGAACGACCACTCGGTGGCCAGTTCCGGGACGATCTCGGTGGTGATGGGGTCGACCGTGGTCAGGCCCAGGAACAACTGCTCGATGTAGGTGATCGAGACGTTGTCGGTGGCGACCTGCGGGTCGAGGCTGGAGATTTCGCTGTC
>CAZHMJ010000067.1:0-19159 GCA_964533805.1 uncultured Anaerolineae bacterium
TGATCGCCCAGATGTGCGGACTCAGTTCGCGTACCTGGGTCTCGTTGCCAACCGGGGGCTTGCTGGATTGCATCAGGTTGGCGGGCGTCTTGAACTTGGCGATCATGAGGATGTTCTTGCCCCCTTCGTAATAGTAGGAGGCTGCATCCATCATTTTCTTGATGAAATAGATGCCCCACCCACCCGGCTCGCGGTCGGTCAGTGGGGCATCCGGATCGGGGTCATCGCGCAGGAGCGGATTGAAAGGCGGACTGTTATCAGCGATGCGCACCGTGTAGCTCTCGCCATCATCGCGGCACAGCACTTCGATTTGGCCGGTCCCGCCGGCATTGTCGAAGCCGTGCTCGATGACGTTGGTGCAGGCTTCATCGACTGCCATCTGGCAGTGATAGACCGCCCGTTCGTTCAGGCCGGCACGCCGCGCGGCTGCGACCACGAAATCGCAGACATCGGGTACCCGGTCTTGAATGCCCGGAATCACGATCCGGTGTTCTTCGCCCATGCGCCGCTCGTCCCGTGTGGTTAGAAGCTTCCGACCGCTTCGACCTGGTTGGAATAGATCTCAAAAATGGAATCGAGGCCGGCCAGTTCCAGGACTTCCAGCACACGCGGTGAGGGGGAAGCCAGCCGGAGGTCACCCGTGCCCCGCTTGACCTTCTTGAGCGCGGTGACCAACTCGCGCAGCCCGGCGCTGCTCATATATTCGACGTTGGACAGGTCGAGGACGATCTGGGTGCGCCCGGCGTCAATCGCCGCGTTGAGCGCTTCTCCCAGCTCGGCGGCATTGGTGCTGTCGATCCGGCCACGGATGTCGAACAGGGTGACACGCTTGAGTTCCGAGGTTGAGATTTCCATCCGGGTGCTCCTTAAGTAATCATCTCATGCGAAGGCAAGCCAAGAACCACACATCGACCACCCGCTGTATTTCGTAGAATGGCATTGGATGGTGTTTACAGCCGAATCCGGCCTGGAAGCCATTGATCTGGACTGTATTGAGGCAATCATAACGCGAACGAAGAGGCATTTCAATTTGCGCGAACCGGAAATGTCGGGGTCGGGAGGCCAGACAATGCGGCGGGGTCAGACCAGGACGATCGCATCAAACGAAAAAAGCACCACACCACTAAGGGTGTGGAGAAAGGAGAGGACAAGACAGTACCATTCTGCTTCCCCTTGGAAATCTGCAATTCTATGTGTGATGGTTCTCGGTTGAAGTTCAGATGGGCGGATTCTATAATCATTCGCGCTGGACTGATCTATCCGCTTTTTCATGGGATTGGAGATCGAGCCGTTCATGGACTGGGGTGCCTTTTTTGTGCTGACGGCGGTGCTGGGCGGGATGGTATTGATCGTCCAGCGGGCGGAACGCAAGCGCCGCCGGGTGGCCTTCGTCGTGATGCTGGTCGGCGCTGAACTGGTCCGGCGCTATGTTGTGTATCGGGGCTGGGATACGGAGGGCCTGGTTGCCCTGGTGACGGCCCTGCTCCTGAACGGGCTGTTCTGGTTGTTCATTGGCCGGAGCAATCCACCGGGTTCCAGTGATGACATCCAGGTGCTGGGTAATGAGTGAGGCTGATTTCCTTCTGTCCCAGTGATCGAATCGGGGCCGCAGACGCGGCCCCGATGTGTTTTTCGTCCTAGCCGGGTTAGCTGATGATATTCAGGGGGATGACATCCATCTGAGAGAGCGTGACGACGCTCACGCGGGCCGCGATCGCACTGGCGAGCGCCGCGAAGGCCTGCCCGGCAGGCGAATCGGGGGTGTCGATCACGATCGGCTTGCCACTGTCGCCGCCGATGCGAACCTGGGCTTCGAGCGGGATGCGCCCCAGGAAGGGGACATCGGTCTGTGCGGCCAGTTTTTCGCCGCCGCCGGAGCCGAAGAATTCGCCCGCCATGTTCTCCACCACACCCAGAATCGGCACCTCCACCTGCTCGAACATCGCCAGCCCACGGGCGGCGTCTTCGATAGCGACATCTTGGGGCTGGGTTACGATGACCGCGCCGGTCAGAGGCACGCTCTGAGCCAGGCTGAGCTGGGCATCGCCGGTTCCCGGCGGCAGGTCGACGATCATGTAGTCCAGACGATCCCAGGCGACATCGTTGAAGAATTGTCGGATCGCGCCGTGCAGCATTGGACCGCGCCAGACCAGCGGTTTGCCTGGCTCGGTCAGGAAGCCCATGCTCATGACCTGAATGCCATACACCTCAAAAGGGATGAGCTTGCGATCCTCGGTGACGCGCGGCTTGCCATAGCCCAGACCTACCATCATCGGGATGTTCGGCCCCAGGATATCAGCATCCATCAGACCGACGCGCGCGCCCGACTGGGCCAGGGCAATCGCCAGGTTGACGGCGACCGTGCTTTTGCCGACACCGCCTTTGCCGCTGCTGATCGCGATGATGCTCCGCATGGCGGTGTCCAGCCGGCCGTGCAGCCGCCTGTCGGTCGGCACCTGGCTGTCCCAGGTGATCTCGATCCCGGTGATTCCGTCGACCTTGCCGACGAGCGCTGTCTGGCACTCGCGCTCAAAGACGTGCTTCAGCGGGCAGGCCGGGGTGGTCAGTACCAGCCGGAAGCGGGCAATTCCCGCATCGACGCGCAGGTCTTGCACCATGTTCAGACTCACGATGTCCCGGTGCAGTTCCGGATCGTTGACTTTGCTCAGGGCAGCCATGACGGCCTGGAGTTGGGTGGATGGATCGCTCATTGTCCTCGCTCTGTGAGATAGTAGCAGGCGTGCGGATGCCTGCGGCTAGTTTTTCAGATAATTATCGATTTTATTGTATCTTGCCTGAGTGGGATGACAACCGATTCACTCGATCTCAGGAGAAATGCCAGTCTCCTGCCAGTGAAGGATGTCCTGGCAGGCGGTGTGCCAGCGCTCGACCAGCTCGCGATCGCTGCCTTTGTAACGCAGGATCGATTGCTGCGCGCAGAGGGTGCAGCCGCGCATGGCCCGGTAGCTATCCGCATGGCAGGTCATGCAGCCGTTGAGGCGGACCATCATCAGGATGAAGCCCAGCGTCTCTGGATGGTTGTCTGGCAGGCGGCTCACGTGCCTGACGAGCATCTGCCATTCCCAACCGCGCAGAGCCTCCAGGGCGGGGATGACCCTGGAGGGGAAGATCATCTCGGTGTCAGTCTGGTAAAGCACGAACCAGCCCCCTTGCGTTTTGAGCGCGGCGCACCACAGATTGTCGGAGGATACAAGCGCCAGGCGGGTCGCAATCCACCGGCAGGGACGCCCCTGTGCAGGTCGACAGGGGCGCCGGGTTCATCACAAAACGCCGGAGCTAACGAGCCGGTTGGCCTGGCGTTCCACCTGCCTGAGCTTTTTCGGCCTTGGCCTTGGCCTTGAGCACATCCTTGTGTTCCCAACCCCCGCGTGCCTCCGCCTCCTCCGCCGAAAGGGTGGGGTAGAGCGAGCGGTAGTACCGGAATTCTTTGGAAAGCTTCTTCTTGTCGAAGATATGCTCGCCAATCCGGTCGTAGCTGGCCAGCTCGTAGTCGTGATCCATCTTGATCGCGTCGAAGGGGCAGAATTCGGCGCAGTAGCCGCAGTTCATGCAGATGTCGATGTCGATGTAGAAGGCTTCTGGGGCCGGCTTGGGGCGGCCCGTCTCCGGATCGGTGCCGCGCACGATCCAGATGCACTGCGGCGGGCAGACCTTGGCGCAAATCCCGCAGCTCGTGCACCAGTCCGCGCCAGGGAGGTGAGGATCATCCAGGTTGTTGATGACCAGAAACGGCACAAAGCGGAAGCGTTCCGGAACGGCGATTTTTTCCTCCGGATATTCGACCGTGAACAGGCCGAGGCTCTTGCCTCGCAGCCCCTGACGAACGGTAAATGCCTCGACGCTGCGCTTGCCTTTGCCGAGATATTTGAGATCCTCGATGTAGGTCTCCACGAAGTGCTTGAGGGTGACGCCCATGCCCTTAAGAACGCCCAGTCCGTACATAATCTCTCCTTCAGCCAGGTGTCCTGTTAGCGGTCAGTCTCACCCAACACGATGTCGATGCTGCCCAGAATGGCGACGATATCCGCGACCTTGTGGCCCTTGCACATCTCACCCAACGCGGTCAGGTTGATGAAGCTGGGCGCGCGCACATGGTAGCGCCAGGCATTCTGCCCGCCGTCGGAGACGACATAAAAGCCCAGCTCGCCCTTTGGGTTTTCGACGCGGCCGTAGGCTTCGCCCTCGGGCACACGCGGGCTGTAGGCCTTGGTCCCGCTTTGGATTTCCTGGCCGCGGGTTTCCTCCAGCAGCGGCAATAGCTGCCTGAGGATGCGGATTGACTCGCGCATCTCGTCGATGCGGATCAGGTAGCGGTCGTAGATGTCGCCGTTGTAGCGGACTGCCACGTCGAAATCGAGGTCGGCGTAGATGCTGTATGGCTCGGCGCGGCGGACGTCGTAGGGGACGCCCGATGCGCGCAGGACCGGGCCGGCCATGCTGTAGGCAATCGCCATTTCCGGCGGCAGGATGCCCACCCCCCGGCAGCGATTAATGATGATCTCGCTGCCAGTCAAATAGGCATCCAACTCGTCGACGGCCTGGGGCAGTCGCTCCGTGATGAGTTTGGTCAGGAAGTCCATCGTATTCTCGTCACGGATCAGGTCGTTGGCCAACAGCGGGATGCCCAGGATTTTCTCTGGCAGGTCGCGGGACACGCCGCCGAAACGCATGTAATTGCACATCAGGCGGCTGCCGGCGGTGGCCTCGAAGAAGTCCAGGATCAACTCGCGCTGGGCAATCGCATACAGGGCCGGCGTGAAGAACGCGCCCAGGTCGTTGAGCAGGAAGCCGATGGCCCACAGGTGGTTGACGATACGGGTCAGTTCGACCATCAGCACGCGAATGACTTCCGCGCGGTAGGTCGGCGGCTGGAAGCGCGGGCCAAGCGCCATCAACGCTTCGACTGCCTGGGCATAGCCCAGGTTGTTGGACATGCTGCAAATGTAGTCCAGCCGGTCGGTGAATGGCATGTTCTGGAGGAAGGTATTGCGCTCGCCGATCTTCTCGTGGTTGCGATGCAGATAGCCCATCATCGGCTCAAGCTGTTCCACCGTCTCGCCGTTGAGGCTGACGATCATGCGGAATACGCCGTGCGTGCTGGGATGATGCGGGCCGAGGTTGATGATCAGCCGGTCGGTGCGCAAGCCGGGACTGCTCAGCTCGGTGATGTCCACGCCCATGTTCATCCCGGTGTAGTTTGCCGCTTCGCCGATGGGCGTGAACCCATCGAGGGTGAAGTCCTCTGGATAGGAGACGTTCTTGCCGTAGGGATTGTGCTCCTCGGCGCGGGAGACGTTGCCGCCGGGCCAGCGGGAGTCGAAGGGCTTGTTGTCCTGCTCGTAGTAGGCTTCCTTCCAATCCTTGCGCAGGGGATGGCCGGCGAAGCCTTCCCACATCAGGATGCGTTTCAGATTGGGATGGCCCTCGAAGCGGATGCCCATCAGGTCCCAGGCTTCACGTTCCTGGAAGTCCACGCCTGGCCAGACTCCGATCAGCGAGGGCAGCGACGCATTGTCGCGCGGGGTGCGGGCTTTGATGACCAGCGCCGGACCGCCCTGGCGGATGCGGTAGGCATGGTAGACCATCTCCAGGTGGTCGCCCTTGCCCAGGTAGTCGACGGCGGTCGCGCTGGAGAGGTAGTCGAAGCCCAGTTCATCACGGGCGACGGTGGCGACTTCGACCAGACTCTTGGGGTCGACGACGATGCCAGCAAAGCCTTTGCGATCATCAGTCTGGACTGCTTCAGGGAAACGCTCTTTGAGGAAAGCCACAGCCTGGGCGATCGGGTCGGCCACGGCGGTCTGCTCGGTCACGGGTTTGTCAGCCATCGCTTGCTCCTAAGCCTCAGCAGGGGCCGGGGCGGCTTCTTGCTTGCTGCGTGCCGCGAGTTCGGCCTGACGGCGGATCAGCTCTGCCTGGCGCGGATCGATGATATCCGGGCCGAGGATCGGGATTGGGACGCCTTCGCTCTCGCCGCTGCGATACCAGGGCACCGTCCGGATCGACTGGCTTTCGATTTTCTTGTGCAGGGTCAGGAAGCCGTGGATCAGCGCCTGGGGGGTAGGCGGACAGCCGGGGACGTAGACGTCGACCGGGATGTACTTGTCAATGCCGGATACGACGTTGTAGCCCTCCTTGAAGGGGCCGCCCCCGCTGGCACAGGCACCCATCGCCAGCACGTACTTGGGCTCTGGCATCTGGTTGTAGATTCGGACGATCGGCACGACCATCTTCTTGGTGACCGTGCCGGAGATGATCAGCAGGTCGGCCTGGCGCGGGCTGGCCCGCATGACCTCCATGCCGAAGCGGGAGAAGTCATAACGCGAGGCGGCCGTGGCGATCATTTCGATGGCACAGCAGGCCAGGCCAAACAGTAGCGGCCAGACCGAGTTCTTACGGCTCCAGTTGTAGACGCGGTCCAGGCTGGTGACCGCGATGGTGGACTGCAACCCCTCAGGCAGCGGGAAATCCGGGTCGTGCAATCCGTTGAGATCAGGCCCGCCGTTGGATTTCATCGTTTATCGTCTCCTCGTAATACTCCCGCAGTATTTCGACGAGCAACTCGTCGTTGGCCAGGGCCGGGTCATCCGCAAATCCGGGGAGCGCCACGATCATGCGCTGAAGTTCATCCAGGCCCAGAGAGTCCAGGTTGGCCGCCGGATAGTGATCTAACAGGCTCAGCACAATCTCGTACGATGCTTCCCAGTACAACGGGTGAGGCTTCTCCGTCGGGTCATGCATCGGGAGATCACCTTTGCGCGCTCTTGAGTACCGGCCGGACTCTGCGCAGGCATAATCCGACCGCTCTTATCCGACCAGTGTACTGCACCGGACTCATGAAATCAAGAAATCGGACTGTTAAGGTTGAAAAACGCACGAACTGCGTTCATACGGTTAGCTGGCGGGTAGATTGATCGACACCGTCTCCAGGAGGCGATTGAAGAATTCACCGACTTCGGCCCAGGCACTCGGGTCGGTTTCGGCCTGGATCAGGACGACGTTGTTCTCGTCAGGAGTTACCACGGCGAAGTCGAATTCGCGGCCCTGATCCGGGAAGGCAATGTGGGTCCTTGCCGCGGGATGGCCGCCGATGGTGACGTCTTCCACGGTGGCATCGGTGATCGCGCTGTCATCCAGAACCGCCTGAAGCAGGTCATGCGCGGACGTGCCGGCGGCAGGGGTTTCACCGGCGGAGTTGGCGAGCATGGCGAGCGTGCCCGCCTGGAGGCGCATCACTGCGGGCTTCTCCGGCAGCGTTTCGGCGTCGGTTGGGAAGTTGGTCAGCACAACCGTGCCGGGTGAGGGGGTGGTGATGATCCAGGTTGGCGGATAGCTGAGGCTGATCCCGCCCGGATCATCATACCGTTCCGTCAATTGAAGCTCGGCAAAGGGGATCTCTGGAACTGGCTCGGTAGGCCGGGCTGCCCGGTCGAGATCCATGGGCGCGGCCGCGATCAGGGGGATCAGCAACGCGATCAGGATAGCCAGCAAAATGAACTGCCAGGACAGGGCATCCGGTTGTTTCACCGTGGCTTGCTGTTCTTGCATCACGGACGTGGCTCCAGTTTAGGTTATACGAGGATCGACGCGGCAGTCAGCCGTGCCTCTAGTATAGGCGGCGCACGAATTTTTACAACCGATTTAGGTGGATTTTCCAGGACCATCCAGGCAGAGGCGGACCAGACCGCCGGGCCGCGCGAACAGCGCTGGAGACGCCAGGAACAGACGGAGAAAAGCAGGCGGATCGGGTTTTGGGGCCTGGGCGCAGGTTGGGGGATCGGCATGGTATAATGGCCGCGTTCTGGGAACGGATAGGGAGAGCATGTGTGGAGAGGAGGCGCCCGTGCGAGCGTTGATTACCGGGGCTGAGGGATTTGCAGGTGGGCACCTGGTGCGCCAGTTGCGCACTTGCGAGCCTGATCTGGAGCTATTTGGCACGGCGCGGACTGGCGTGCCCATCCCGGCTGGGCTGAGCGACGTCCTGGCCGGGATGTTCGAGTTAGATCTCAAAGATGAGGCGGCCGTGGCCGCCGTCCTCGACGAAGTGCGCCCGGTCCAAATCTACCATCTGGCGGCGCAGGCGGCGGTGCCACGCTCGTTCGAGGACCCCTGGGAGACCCTGGAGAACAACATCCGGTCGCAGCTCAACCTGTTCCTGGGCCTGATCCGGCTGGACTTGCGGCCGCGCGTGCTGGTGGTCAGCTCGGCGGAAGTATATGGCAGCGTGCCGTCGGATCAGATGCCGATCACCGAGGAAATGCCGCTGGCGCCCTCCAATCCTTACAGCGTCAGTAAAGTGGCGCAGGATATGCTGGGCCTGCAATACTTCCTCAGCCACCAGATTCCGGTGATCCGCGTGCGACCGTTCAACCACATCGGGCCGGGACAGAGCACCGCGTTTGCGGCGGGCAGTTTCGCGATGCAGATCGCGCGGATCGAACGAGGGCTTCAGCCGGCGGTGATCGAGGTGGGCAATCTTTCCCCGGCGCGTGATTTCAGCGATGTCCGGGATGTGATGGCGGCTTACCACCTGGCGCTGACCCAGGGCCGACCTGGGGATGTCTTCAACATTTGCAGCGGGCAGGCGCACACGATCCAGGAAGTGTTGGATATCCTGCTGAGCAACAGCACAGCCGCGGTCGAAGTACGAGTCGACCCCTCCCGGTTACGGATCGTCGACCGGCCGCTGGTCGTCGGCTCGGCGGCGCGTCTGCATGCGGCGACTGGCTGGACGCCAGTGATTCCGCTCGAGCAAAGCCTGCGGGATGTGCTCGACGACTGCCGGGCGCGGCTCGGTGAAGCATAAGCTTTCTAGAATAATATCTGATTTCTGCGTTTTTTAGGGTGAGACAAGGAGATTGGGCGTGGCCAAACATGCGCTGATTACGGGCATTACCGGGCAAGACGGATCGTATCTGGCCGAGTTTCTGCTGGAGCAGGGGTATGAAGTCTTCGGGCTGGTTCGCCGGACCAGCACCGAGAATTTCTCAAGAATCCATCACATCCAGGACAGAATTACCCTGATTTCCGGCGATGTGCTGGATCAAACTTCGCTGATGTCGGCCCTGGAGCAGAGCCAGGCCACCGAGGTCTACAACCTCGCGGCCCAAAGCTTTGTGCAGACATCCTGGCAGCAGCCGGTCTTCACCGGAGACGTGACCGCCTTGGGCGTGACCCGCCTGCTAGATGCGATCCGCAAAGTAAACCCGGCGATCCGCTTCTACCAGGCTTCCAGCAGCGAGATGTTCGGCAAGGTGCGCGAAGTGCCGCAGCGCGAAAGCACGCCGTTCTATCCACGCAGCCCGTATGGCGTGGCCAAGGTATACGGCCACTGGATCACGGTCAACTACCGCGAAAGCTATGGGATGCACACCACCAGCGGCATCCTGTTCAATCACGAGTCGCCGCGCCGCGGCCTGGAATTCGTGACGCGCAAGGTGACGCATGCCGTCGCCCGGATCAAGCTGGGTCTGGCGGATGCGGTCTGGCTTGGCAACCTCGATTCACGGCGCGATTGGGGGTTCGCGGGAGATTACGTGCGGGCCATGTGGCTGATGCTCCAGCAGGACGAGCCGGACGATTACGTGGTCGCCACCGGGGAGACCCATTCGGTGCAGGAGTTGGTCGACGTGGCCTTTGGTCATGTGGGATTGGACTGGCGCGAGTACGTGCGGCAGGATCAGCGTTACATGCGTCCGGCCGAGGTCGATCTGCTGGTGGGGGATGCTTCCAAGGCTGGACACGTGTTGGGCTGGGAGCCGAATGTGCTCTTCAAGGAGTTGGTCCAGATGATGGTCGATGCGGACCTCGAACTGCTTCGCGGTGAAATGGGGTAGGGCCGGGTGAGCCGCGTTCCACTGATCGATACCCACTGTCATCTTGATTTCGATCGCTACGATGAGGATCGAGCGGATGTCATGGCGCGGGCGGTCGAGGCCGGGGTAGTGGCCGTGGTCAACCCGGCGGTCGATCCGGCCAACAGCGCGGCTGTCTGTGACCTGGCGGCGGCCAACCCCCTGGTTTTCGCGGCGGTCGGGGTCCATCCCAACAGCACGGCGGAATCGGGCGAGGACTGGCTGGAAGCGATCCAGGCTCTGGCTGCCCGCGACAGGGTGGTGGCGATCGGAGAGATTGGCCTGGATTACTACTGGGAGCGCAGCCCGAAGGCCGTGCAATGGCAGGCGCTGGAGCTTCAGCTTGAGCTGGCGGCGCGCCTGGGGCTGCCGGTCATCCTCCACAATCGGGATGCCAGCCAGGATATCCTGCGGATGCTGGCCGACTGGGTGAACGGGCTGCCAACCGGGCATAAACTGCGGGAGGCCCCCGGCGTATTCCATTCGTTCTCCGCGCCGCCAGATGTGGCCGAGCAGGCCCTGGACCTGGGCTTTTGCCTGGGGATCACCGGGCCGGTGACCTACAAGAAGGCTGACGAACTGCGTTCGATCGTGGCCCATGTGCCGCTCGACCGGCTGCTGATCGAGACGGATGGTCCATTTCTGACGCCGCATCCTTATCGTGGCGAGCGGAACGAGCCGGCTTACGTCCTGTACGTGGCCGACCGCGTCGCGGCGCTGCACCAAACGACCCTGCAGGCAGTAGGACGCCAGAGCAGTTGGAATGCGGTCCGGTTGTTCCGGCTTCCGGTCGAGTTGCCTTGATGACCGCACGGATTGAGTGAACTGGAGGCGCAGCCTCCTTTTTTTCGGAGTGGGTATGTCAGTCTCAACCTCGTCACCGCGCCTGCCCGCGCTGCGCTATTATCCCGATTTCCGACTGCTGTGGATTGCAGGGATTCTGGCGGGGATCGGCTCCGAAATGCAGCTCATCGCCGTCAACTGGCATGTCTTTGCATTACTGCGCGGCCAGGTCTTCAGCGTGAGCCTGTTTGGACAGACGATCGATCTCAGCGCCGAAGCCCTGGGGCTTGGCTCGCTGGGACTGGTGCGGATCGTGCCAATCGTGATTCTGGCCCTGCTGGGTGGCATCCTGGCCGATACCCAGGACCGGCGCAAGGTCCTGATTGGGACGCAGATTGCCTCTGGGCTGTTGGCGGCCGTGCTGGCCGGTCTGACCCTCGCCGGCCAGGACAGCATTTCGGCCATCTATCTCCTGACCGCGGCGGGGGCCGCCATCTCGGCCTTTGCCGGTCCGGCCCGCCAGGCGACCGTGCCCAACCTGGTGGGCGAAAAGCACCTCAGCAATGCGATCAGCCTGAATACCCTGCAATGGCAGATCACGGCGGTGGTTGGCCCGGCGATCGCCGGGGTGCTGGTGGCCAGCTTCGACGTCGGGATCGTATATATGGTCAGCGCCGCACTGCTTTCTATCCCGGTCATTCTTCTGTTCATGATGCGCTTTCGCGGGCATGTGGCCGAGCGTGATGCGGGTCTCGGCTGGCAAGCGTTGCTCGAAGGGGTGCGCTTCACGTATCGTGAGCGGATCATCTGGGGGACGATGCTGCTGGATTTCTTCGCCACGTTCTTTTCCTCCGCCCGGACGATGCTGCCCATCGTGGCGACCAGCATGCTGGGATTGGGGGCGGATGGATACGGTTTGCTGGCGACCGCCCAGCCGGTGGGCGCGCTGCTGGCCGGTGCGGTCCTGACCCTGCGCCGGGAAATCGACCGGCAGGGCCTGGTGCTGTTGGTCAGCGTGGCGGTGTATGGCGTGGCAACGGCGTTGTTTGGCCTATCTACGACGTTCTTCCTGTCCTATATCTTTTATGCGCTGACCGGGGCGGGCGATACCGTCTCAACAGTGATTCGGGGGACGATCCGGCAGCTCAGAACGCCTGACCGGCTGCGCGGCCGGATGACGAGCGTCAATATGGTGTTCTTCACAGGCGGGCCACAGCTTGGCGAACTGGAAGCCGGGCTGGTGGCCGCAGCGTTTGGCGCGCCGGTGGCGATCGTGACCGGCGGCCTTGCGACGGTCCTCCTGACCGGCTGGATCGCCTGGAAGTACCCGCGCCTGCGGGAGTACATGCGCTTCACGCTGCAAGAACCATCATCTCAGCCTGCGGCCGCCGCGGCCGACCGGTAGACATGACACGGGGCTGCTCGGAGATGAGCAGCCCTGTTCGATCTAGGCTGAGCGCTGTCTAGAGGCTGGTATGCACTTCCAGCTTCGTTCTTAAGGGAGTGCAGGCTGTTGCCAATCCTACCCTAAATCCCTCCCCGCAAGCGGAGAGGAACTTGGGTCTCTCTCCCCTTTCTCCGTTGGCGCTGTTTCACCGTGCCGTGCAGACTTATCGCGCCGGGATAGGGGGTCGAGTGCATAACACGCTCTAGCGCACGTCAGGCAGGAGACCGTCCAGCAGGTCGCGCCACTCCCCGAATCGCCGGGTGCTGGGCTCCCAATCACCGCTCAGGAGATCTCGCAAGCGTGCCTCGATGCGGTCCAAGATCCGATCGCTGCGGGCTTCCAGCCTGCCCATGAGGGCGCTGACCGCCGCGTCGACGCTCGAACCGTTGGCTTCCAGAAGGGACTGAATCGTCGCGCCGCCGCGCAGTTCTTGCAGGAGCGCCAGCGGTTCCAACCCCGTTAGCTCAGCCAGGGTGCCGATCGGGTTCTGTTCGCCGGGCCGGTGGAGATGCGCCGGCAGCGGTTGGGCCATCAGGGCGGTCAGGTCGGCCTCCAGCGTGGCGAGGATTTCGTCAGCCCGTTCCTGGGTGATCCGGCCGTTGGTTACGGCCTGGTTGACGCGCTCGGTCAGATGGATCGCGGTCTGATCGATGACGGTCGCGGGATCAAGCTCTAATGCTACGGCGAGATCGTTGAGCGTCATCTCCCCTTCGATCTGCGTCAGAATCTCCCGCATGGGCTGGCCGGACAGCTCGGCCATGGTCCTGATCAGGGCGATTCCCCCGACCAGCGTGGCCTGGGGCGGGCGTTGCGGATTTTCCTGGGCGGCGGCGACTCCGCTCCCCAGTGCCAGACACAGCGATACGACGACCAGAATGGCGAGCCTCTCATACCAGTGAGTCATTGGATATTCTCCCGAGTTGCGGGTAGGCCGTCTGTTCAGACGGGCGCGAACAAACCTGTGCATGCCCCTATCATCCGGCCTGTCTGTAAAAAAAGTGTGTTCCAAGTGCATAAACCCGGTAAAATCCCCGGCGCGATGCCATCCGCCGGGCAGGGGGTGAGGACTACCGGCGCGCGGGAGTGATTATGGTTGACCTATCGATTGTGATCGTGAGTTGGAACGTGGCCGATCTGCTGGCGGCCTGCCTGCGGAGCATCCTGGCCGGACCGGTTTCGGTGATCGGTCCGGGGGAGACGGCTCCGGAAGGCGTGGCGCGCCCGCTGGTCGAGATCATCGTTGTCGAAAGCGCCAGCACGGATCACACCCGCGAGGTATTGGCCGGTTTCCCGATGGTACAGGTATTGGCCCAGGCCGAGAACATCGGCTTCACCCGGGGCAACAACCTGGGGCTGGCCGTAGCGCGGGGACGCCATCTCTTGCTGCTTAATCCAGATACCGAGGTGCTGGCGGATGCGCTGCCGGTGCTGGTCGATTACCTGGACGCGCACCCGGAAGTGGGGATCGTGGGGCCGCACACGCTCAATACGGACGGCTCGACCCAATCCACGCGGCGGCGCTTTCCAACTCTGGTCACTGCCTTGTTCGAGAGCACCTGGCTGCAACGCTTCGCGCCGCCCGGTGTACTGCGCCGTTACTACATGACCGATACGCCGGATGATGGCGTCTTCGAGGTGGGCTGGGCGCAAGGATCGGCGCTGATGGCCCGCCGCGAAGTGTACACGCAGATCGGTGGACTGGACGAAGGTTACGTGATGTTCGCCGAGGAGATGGACTGGTGCCACCGGGCCGTGGCGGCCGGTTGGCGCGTGGTCTATGTGGGCACGGCCCGGATCATCCATCACGGGGGCAAGAGTACGGATCAGGTCGTCGCCAAACGGCACATCTATTTCCAGCAGAGCAAGGTACGTTACTTCCGCAAATTCCATGGCCCGCTGGTGGGCGAGGCGCTCCGGCTTTACCTGCTGGCCCATTACGTGGTCCAGTGGGGCGTGGAATGGCTCAAGAGCCGGTTGGGATCGCAGCCGGAGCTGCGCCGGGAGCGGACGGCGGCCTATCGGGAAGTCTTGCGCTCAGGGCTGCGGCCTCCGCGTTAGGCCGCCAGAGGGATCACATGCGGATTGGATTGATCAGCGGCGAATACCCGCCGATGCAGGGCGGGGTAGCCGATTTCACACGTACGCTGGGCCGGGCATTTGTGGGCGCCGGTCACGAGGTGTTCGTGCTGACCGGGCGAGATGGCGTTGGGCGGGGCGATCGCGGGATTCACGTCTCGGCCGATGTCACCAACTGGAACCGGGCCTGTCTGCGGATGGTGCGGCGCTGGGCCACGGAACGCGAGCTGGCCGTGGTCAACCTGCAATACCAGACCGCGGCGTACCAGATGGCCGGGATGATTCACCTCCTGCCGCGGCTGATCGGCCAGACACCGCTGGTGGTCACCTTCCACGATTTGCGCGTGCCCTATTTGTTCCCCAAGGCCGGGCCGATTCGTGACAGGGCGGTGCTGGCCCTGGCGCGTGGGGCAGACGCGGCTATCGTGACCAACCCTGAGGACGAACAGACGTTGTCGAAGGCAGGGGGTGTGGGTCGGCTGCGGCGCATCCCGATTGGATCGAGTATTGGCGGCCAACTGCCGGACCACTTCGACCGGACGGGCTGGCGGGACCGGATCGGCGTCGCGCCGGGCGAGACGCTGGTCGGATATTTCGGTTTTTTGAATCGTAGCAAAGGTGTGGAAACGCTGTTGTACGCTCTGGCCCGCCTGCGTGAGCAGGGACGCGCCTGCTGGCTGGTGATGGTTGGCGGGCGAACCGGAGACAGCGATCCCACCAATGTCGCCTACGCTCAGGAAATTGAAGCGCTGATCGAGCATCTGGGATTGGTCGAGCGGGTGATGTGGACGGGCTATCTGGAGCCCAGCGAGGTCAGTGCCTATCTGGCTTGCTGTGATCTGTGCGCGCTGCCCTACGAGGATGGGGCCTCCTTGCGACGCAGCAGTCTGATGGCTGCGCTGGAAAATGGCTGCGCGATCGTGACCACCCGACCGGTGGTGACGACGCCGGAACTGCGTGATGGAGAGAATGCTTGTTTGGTCTCTCCGGGCGACGTGGATGGGCTGGCCGCCGCCATTGCGAACCTCGCAGGGGATCGCGCGCTGCGACTGGCGCTCGGCGCGGGGGCGCGACGCCTGTACCAGGCGTTCGCGTGGGAGAACATCGTTGACCTGACGCTGGCATTGTATGGCGAGGTCAGCGGAAAATTCGTGTAGTCATGATCCGGAAAAGGTTAAGGCGAACCCATGCTGCGACCGTTTCAGCGACGGCCTGATCTGGCCGCGCTGCTCATTCTGCTTGCTGTCTGGGCGGCTTTCTTCTGGCGATTCATGACGCCACAGCGAGTCGATCAGGTTTCCCTCGCGGAGGGGGATTTCTCCGGCCAGTTTGTCGCGTTCGGGGCGTATCAGGCCTCCCGGTTGTGGCAGGGCGAAGTTCCCCTCTGGGATCCTTACAACAACGGGGGACTGCCCTTTCTGGCCGATACCCAGTCGGCGGTCTTCTACCCGCCGCGTCTGCTCACGATCGCTCTGGCTGGATTGAGCGGAGCCTGGACGTATCATGCACTGGAACTGGAGATGATCTTCCATGTGCTGGCGGGCAGCCTGTGGATGTACGCCCTGGTCCGCCGCCTGACGGTGGGGCAGGCTGGGAGCGTGCCGGGCGGTCTGGCAGCGGCCCTGGTGTGGGCCTACGGCGGTTTCATGACCGGCTATCCCCCCCTGCAACTGGCCCTGTTGGAGGCGGCGATCTGGGGCCCGCTGGCCCTGCTGGGCGTCCACGAGGCCACGCGGGAGGCGCATCCGCACTGGGGTTGGCTGGCCCTGGCCGCGCTCGGTCTCGGGCTGAGCGTGATGGCTGGACACTCACAGACCAATCTGTTTGTCGGGTATCTCACAGTCACCTTCTGGGTTTACCGGGTCTACGTCCGGCGCTGGTCGTGGCGGGTGGCGGTGGGGGGCACGCTGATCATCGGCTGCGGCGCGGCGCTGCTGGCAGCGGTGCAGCTCCTGCCGGCGGCCGAGTACTTGCTGCACGCCACGCGCATCAACCTGGGGTTCGAGGCCAAACGAGGCGGCTTCCCTGTCTACGATGTGATTCAGGCGATCTTTCCGGCCGTTCTTTCCGTGTGGTCCCCGCTGTACGTCGGGATCAGCAGCCTGATCCTGGCCGGACTGGGTCTGGCGCGGCGGGTGCGCGATGCCGCCTATTGGGGTGGGGCGATCCTGGTTGGGCTGGCCCTCGGCTTTGGCGGCAACACAGCCTTCTATGGTGCGCTTTACACTATCGTGCCGGGTTTGAGTTTGTTCCGCGGACAGGAAAGGGCGGCATCGGTTGTGGCGCTGGCGGCCAGTGTCCTGGTCGGGCTGGGACTGGCCGCGCTGCTGGAAACACGCGAAGACCGGCGGCCCCGACTGGCCAGGCTGCTGCAGTGTGCCGCGCTGGGGATCGTGGCGCTGGCCGGCGGGTTGAGTCTGGCCCTGTTCGTGATGTGGTTGGGACCCCACAAGGAGACGTATAGCGCCGGGCTGGCGTCGGCTGTGTTCACACTCATGCTGGCCGGTCTGACGGCGGTCGTGCTTCCCTGGCTGGCCGAGAAGCCGGACAGCCGGTGGCGTCAGGCTGCCGTGATCGGACTGCTGGCTTTCGATCTATTGAGCCTCGGGCAGAAGAATCTGCTCACCGAGCCTGTGTCCCCTGCCGACCGGCTGGCTCGTCCAGCGGTGCTGGATGTGGCTCTGGCCGACCCGGACCTGCCCGCGCAACGGGTGGATGGGCGGCGCGGCGTGCTGGACAACTACGGCAGCCTGTGGCAGCTCCCGGACATCCGGGGCATCAGCCCGCTCTGGTTGGTTGGGCCGCGGACCATCGTGGAGGGAACGCTGCCGGAGACGACCGCCTGGGAGTTGTTCGCGGTCAAATATGTCTTTTCCGACTGGATGGAACTGCCCATCCCCAGCACGATCGTGGCCAGCGGCGAGGATGCGTACGGTCCAGTCAATGCGCATGAACTGAGCAACCCTCGCCCGTTTGCCCTGCTGCTGGATCGGGTCGATTGGGTGGACAGCGACGAGTTCGCCTACGCCTTGTTGGCCGATTCTCGCTACGACCCGCGCCACAGCATCATCCTGCTGGAGGAACCGGGTCTTGATTTGCCGGATGGCCTGGAAGTCCAGGGTGAAACCCAGGTAACAGCCTTTGCGCCGGAAGCGATTAGGATTGCCGTGACTGGGCAGGATGCCCCCGCAGTGCTGAGCCTTGCGCTGCCCGACTATCCCGGCTGGCAGGCCGCGATCGATGGTGAGCCAGCGCCGATTCTGCGGGCATATGGCGCGCTCAGCGCCGTGATCCTTCCCGAAGGGGCGCGCCGGGTTGAGTTGGTCTACCAGCCCTTGAGTTTCACGGTTGGGGCGCTGCTGAGCCTGTTGGCCTGGGGCAGTCTGACCGGTGGCGTGGTCTGGCTGGGCTGGCGGCGCTATACTTCCGGCCGGCGCAAGGAGAGCTAGGATGCGTTCTTTACTGTCACGCGAGGATTGGTGGATCACGATCTTCAATCGCACGGGGAGCCGCACGCGGGCGATCGTGCTCGGCATCGTCATCGGTGTCTCAGGCGTGGGTATCGGCCTGGGACTGGCGCTGATCGGCCCCGTGTATATGATCGGCGGCCTTTTGGGCCTGCTAGCCGGGCTGTACATCCTGACGGATTTGAACGCCGCACTGTATGCAGTCATTGTGGTGCTGGGGCTGCTGCCGTTTGGGACATTGCCCTTCAAGATCGGCCTGACGCCGACGTTACTGGATGTCACACTCGGCGCTTTTTTTCTGGTCTACCTGTTCCAGTGGATGACTGGACGCCGGCGGCTGTTCCAGCTTACGCCGCTGCACCCTGTTTTTGTCGGCCTGGTGCTGGTGCTGGTCATGGCCTTCATCCTGGGCCTGGGCCATGCCAGCCTGCGGCCGGATATCCTGCGCCAGTTCGCCGAGCTGCTTCTCAGTATCGGGCTGGCACTGGTGCTGTGTGATGTCATCCGAGAGGAGGGCGTTCTCCGCCGGGTGATGGTGGTGTTCTTCGTGATGGCCGCGGTGACAGCCCTGATCGGGATCGGCCTGTATGTGCTGCCCAATGCCACGACCGAATCGTTGCTGGTTCGCTTCGCGCAGTTCGGATATCCCAACGGCGGGGTGATTCGTTACGTGGAAGACAATCCCGCGCTGGCCGAGCGCGCGATTGGCGTGTGGATTGACCCCAATGCTTTTGGCGGCGTCCTGGCCGTGTTGGGAGCGATTACGCTGCCCCTGGCATTCAGCCAGCAGACGAGCCGCTTGATCCGCTTTCTCGTCTGGGGGGCGATGGGTCTGGTTGGGTTGGCGCTGTTCCTGACCTATTCGCGCGGCGCGTTGCTCTCGCTTGGGGCCGCGTTCGTGTTCATCGCCGTGCTGCGCTATCGCCGCCTGCTGTGGTTGATGCTGGCCGTGGGGGTCTTGATTCTTGTGTTGCCCATGACGCAGGGCTACGTGCTGCGCATGATCGAAGGTTTTCAGGTGGCCGATCCGGCGACTCAGATGCGCGTGGGCGAAATCTCGGATGCTCTCAAGCTGATCCAGCGCTACCCGGTGCTGGGGGTGGGATTCGCTGGCACGCCGACCAGGGATGTCTACCTGGGCGTGGCCAACCTGTATCTCACCCTGGCCGGGAATGCCGGTCTGGTGGGCCTGGGAGCGTACTTGCTGGCGATGGCAGCCTATTTCCTGTACGGCCTGAAAGCCTGGAACCGGCCAGGGCGTCCGGCGCGTTTCGAGGCGCTATGGCTGGGGATGCACGCCGGAATCCTGGCGGCCCTGGCTACGGGCGTGTTCGATCACTACTTCTTCAAATTGGAGTTCCAGCCATCGGGGGTTCTGTTCTGGCTGGTGCTTGGCCTGGGGCTGGCCACGACCCGGCTCTGGTTGAAAGCCGAGCCGGATGAGTCAGCGGAAGCGGCCTGATCGCGTCGAAAGGCCGAGAGGGAGTTCGTCGGGGGCGCTCCACGTGGAG
>CAZHMJ010000068.1:0-18681 GCA_964533805.1 uncultured Anaerolineae bacterium
ATAACCCTGCACTTACCGGTGTCAAGTTCCGAAAAGCATTGGTATAGGCGCATTTTCACCCAGGCTGTACAAGACCAGCAAACCCCGGTAACCCCGGTAGAGACAACAACAGCCGCCCGAAAAACACGAGCGGCTGTCCAATCCAACACATCGATGAAGAAGGTTAGCCCGTTACCGGGATCTGCCCTGCATCACCCCGTAGAACGACTGTCGAGGCCAGCACCCAGCCTGCGCCAATGTCGGTCTGAACCTGGAGCCATCCTCCGTCCAACGAACGCCCAATGACGGCCAGATTGAGGCCGGCGGGTGCCGTCCCCAACAGGCCGCTGTCGATCCCAACGCCGCGATAGACATTGATCGGCGCGGACACAATCGCCACCGGGTAATTGGAGGCAGCGCCCACCGCATCCTGGTAGCGGATGATCGCCAGGTTGCTGTACTCACCACGGAAGATCACGAACTCCGCATTGACCCAGCCGGTGCCAAACTCACCGCTAACGCGGAACCAAGCCCCATCCGGCGTATAGGCATCGGTGCTCAGTTCGGTTCCACCTCTGAGCGTGATCACCGTCGTGTAGCTGGCGCTCGGCCCACTGCGCACGTGCAGGAAGCTGGTATTCACGATCACGATAGTGCGCGCCGGCATGGGAAGGGTTGTCACCACTGCAGCCCCGGAAGGCTGGATCACCGTGCCGCTCAAGCCAGATGCGGCCGCCGTCGTGCCACCAGGATTTGTGCGCGGGCCATTCCGGATAATGTCGACCGCGCTGGAGGGCGCCCAACCCTGCCCGCCGCTGAAGCTCAGCAGATACCACTCCTGGCCTTCGGACTGCCGCGCATCGAGCATCACCAGACGAGTGTGTCCCGACACCTGGGCAGTGTTCGCGGCCGAAATCGAGGGGTTGGCCTTCAGATCGAGGACGAGCGTGTTATAGAAGAAAACCTGTGTGTGCCAATCCGTCGGATCGCTGATCGCCACCTGATCCATCGCCACCCACGACATCCGCCCGCCCATGTACAGCACAAGCGCGAAGCGTCCGTCGTCGCTATAGGATAGAACCTCAACCCGATCCCCGTGCTTCAGTTCGCCCACCTGGGTCTGATTCGATGCGCCGGGCTGCTCAAGAAGCTGCGCGGTTTCCACAAAGACATAGGCCACCGGCCGCTCGCCCGTCGCCAGCGAGGCGACGGAGCCAGACGGGCCCGTCACGATCGTGCCGGGTTGGCCAGTCACGATTTGAACCGCAGTCCCATTACCCTGCAAAGACACCGTGCCCTGGCTGACCCAGCCCAGTCCCACATTGGTCTGAACCTGCCACCAGGCGCCATCCGCGGTCCGGCCGACGATCGGCAGTTGGGAGCCAACCAGAGCCAGACCCAGCATCGAGGAAGATGCATCGGGCAACACGTACACGGTCACCGGCGCGCCAGCCACGGCCGCCCTGGGCTGGTCCATCACACCCGTGACCTCGGCCACCGGGACAGGCCGGAAGTCGCCGCGCGGGATGACGAACTCCGCCGTAACCCAGCCAATTCCAAACGGTGACTGCACCTGCCACCAGGAGGCATCCCGGTTGCGGGCCAGGACAGGCATCTCCACGCCGCCAGGGAGAGTCCCGATGATCGAATAGATGCCCCCAGGGCCACTGCGTACGTTCAGAAAACTGGTATTGACAATGACAATGGGCTGGGCCAATTGCTGCCCGACTCCGGCGATGTCATTTGGGGCAATGGGAGCTGCCGACGCCTGCCAGATGGGGACCAAGGCGACGAGTACAGCCACCGCCGCCAGCATTGCCGCTGCCCGTCGCACAGACTCCGCGTGACGTTTCTGTCCCGGCATGATTCCTCTCCTCTTCAACCATTGGGCCACAGCCCACCCCAGCCCACTGCCTGGTTGAGCCAGCCCTGGCCACAAATCGGCTAGCAATTAGTTCACAATGTTGCCTTGCCGCCTCATTCTACAGCAGGTCAAACCATCTACACAAGTCGGGTGATTGTTCGCCAGTCGAGTTATCCTGATGTATGATTTCCCCCATGTGCAAATTACGGAACCTCACTCTACTGATGCTCATGGTGGTGCTCCTTGCAGCTTGCGGCAAGCCCACCCCAATTCCGATTTTCGTCACGCCTACTCCGTCAGAGCCAACAGCGACCGCAACCGGGATGCCAACGCTGACACCTACCGAGACGCCCACCCTGGAAGCGCTCACTGGCACACCCACACCGGCGGCCTCACCAATCCCGACAGTGACGTTCGGGCCGGTCATTCCGCCTGACTACACCCTTCCGCCCACAGAAACACCGCTGCCAAGTGTGACCCCTACCCTGGGGACACCAACGCCTTCGCCTACCCCGCCTCCACGCCTGGATGGTAGCCAGATCGGCATCCAGATTCACCCGCGCATCGAGCAAGACGAGTGGCGTCAGATGTTGGGACGCGCCCAAGAACTGGGCGTGGGCTGGATCAAAGTACAGTTCCCGTGGGACGAAATGGAGCCGGATGGAACCGGCAGTCAGTCCGTTCACTGGCGTGAGTTGGAGCTATACAGCCAGAACGCACTCATGTCCGGCTTCAGGCTCATGGTCAGCATCACTAAAGCGCCGGATTGGGCCAGGCCAACCAATGAAGAGAATGGTCCCCCGTCCGACCCACAGACACTGGGCGCGTTCATCGCGCATATTCTGGATCGTTTCGGGCCGGCAATCGCCGCCATCGAAGTCTGGAATGAGCCAAACCTGAAGCGCGAATGGACCGGCAGCACCATCAGCGGCGGCGACTACATGCGCTATTTCGACGTCGCCTACGACACGATCACCGCCTGGAGTCAGGCCAACGGCCATCCGATCCAGATCGTGACCGCCGGCCTTGCCCCAACTGGCACTTCGGAATACTCCGTCGATGACCGGGTTTTCCTGCGCCAGATGTACCAGGCCGGGCTGGCCAATTATCCCGGCATCGCGGTTGGGATTCATCCCTACGCCTGGGGCAACGCCCCGCTGAGTCGCTGCTGCGATCCGGTCCCCGATCGCAGTTGGGATGACGATCCGCACTTCTTCTTCCTGGACACGATTGAAGCCTACCGCGAGATTCTGGTCGACTTCGGTCAGAGCAATACCCAACTCTGGGTGACAGAATTTGGCTGGGCCACCTACGATGGCTTTGGCGGAGTGCAGGCTCCCCAGCCCTTCTTTGACTACGTGACCGAAGTCAGCCAGGCAGCCTACACCATCGACGCCATCAACGTGATCAGGACGTCCGGAAACTACAACTATGTCGGTCCGATGATACTCTGGAATCTCAACTTCGGGACCATTCAAGGCGCAGTGTCCGAACGGCGCGAAGAACAGGCCGGCTACAGCCTGCTCCGCCCGGACTACAGCACCCGACCGCTCTACATGGTTCTCCGCCTCTCGTTCAAGGGCGGCTAGCTGCTGCATGGTGACGTTCCTGCAAGCCGTCCGGTCGAAGATCGCGCCAGTGTTCCGCTGGCTCGACCGGACGGCCGTTCTTGTCAGCATAGCCGCACTGTACCTGAGCCGGGCAAGCGCCGAGTTTCTCCTCCCGACGCAGCCTGTTTTCGGCGCGATCGTTGGCGCGGTAGTCGGCGGTAGTCTCGGCTGGGTGATTGTCACCCGCACCTTCCCGGCCCGCTGGGTTCTCCTTCTATTGCTTCCCGAAGTTCTTTTCCCCGCCCAGAGTCCAGACATCGCCCTCCTCGCCGGGATTGCGACACTCGTTACCTGGACTGCCACTCAAACACGACTATCGAGTTGGCTCGCCGAGACAGCGATCTTCGCGGCCGCGTTGGCGCTCTTTACGGTCACGCTTGCTCCTGGCATCCAACCAGCGGATGCTGGCGAATTTCAGTTGATTCTGAACACCTGGGGGGTTGCCCATCCACCTGGATATGCCCTCTACACCGCCCTGGGTGGACTTTTCGCGCATCTCATCCCGTTAGGTATTCCGGCCGATCGCGTCAACCTGTTCTCTGCGGTTTGCGGCGCACTGACTCTCGCCGTCTTGGCCCGAACCATCCGCCAGGAAACCGGCTCCGGCTGGGCTGGTGTCCTGAGTGCTGGGATACTCGGTGTGGCGGTCTCCTTCTGGACGACCTCCACTCAGGCCAGCATCCGCCCCATGACCGCGCTGTTCACGGCTTTGATGCTGATGGCAGCGCTCGCCTGCAGGCGAGCGCTGCGCGCCGATCACGCCAGGCAAACAAAAACCGCCTTGATTGGCTTCGGTCTTTCTGCCGCGCTGGGAATCACGCACCACGCCTCGCTTGCCTTCATCGCCGGTTGCTTCGCAACCGCCATCCTGGCCTACCGTCCGGCCCTACTGCGCCAGCCCAGGCTCTGGCTGCCAGCGTTGTTCGCCTCACTGGCGGGAGTCTTGCCCTGGGCCTATCTGCTGATCCAGGCAGGCAGCACGGGACGCCTCACGCCCGCCGGACTGGACACCTGGGATGGATTCTGGGCACATGTCCTGGCCCGTGGATTCAGCGGGGATATGTTCTATTATCGCAGCCTGCCAGAGGTCATGAACAGGCTACAAATGACTGCCCAGGTCTACCTGTTTCAATGGGATTGGCCGGTGCTTGTTCTGGCCGCACTGACGGCGATCCGGTTTGTCTGGCGCGACCGATGGCTCTTGCTGACGCTTGGTCTGCCTATCGCCATGCACACGCTTGTCGCCGCGACCTACAAGGCCCCTCAGACGGTCGAGTATCTGATCCCGGCCTATGTCCTGCTCGCTGCGGCCATCGGCTGGATGGTTGGTTCCATTCGAACGGAAGCAAGAGGAAGCGACTTACATGCATTGATGGTGGGCGGCATCGTGGCGTTGATCGTAGGATTGGCGTGGCCCACCTGGATCAGTCTGTACACCTACCAGCAGACCGATCCCACAGAAAACGCCGCCCGATCCTTGCTGGAAAGCGCCCCGCAGGAGAGCACCATCCTCGCCAACTGGCACCAGAGCACCCCGCTCTGGTACCTGCAAGATGTGGAAGGTCTGCGCCCGGACGTGACTGTGCGCTATGTGGCTCCGGGCGGATCGGAACCGATTCTGGACACCTGGACTCGCCTGATCCAGGAAGAAGTCCAGCAAGGACCGCTGATCACCTGCGCATTCTACCCGGAGCAGTTCCGCCAGCTCGATCTGGCCTTCTCCGCGCTGGAAAGCTGCCGGGAGGTCCATGCCGCCGGTGTCGAAATGTCACCAAGCCCAGCCCTGGTCGCGCTGCCCGATCTAGAGCTGGTGAATTTCCGAAGCCCGGACAGCCAGTCCGCTGGGAGTGTCGCGCCGATCGAACTGATCTGGAACGTCAAAACGTCCTTTCCGGCCGGAGAAGTCACCACATTCGTCCATCTGGTTGACAGCGCGAATCAGGTCGTTGCCCAGGATGATCGCCCGTTGATGACAGCCTCCGGCTTCTCCGGTCGATTCGCCCAACCGCACCGGCTCACAATCCCCCGAACGCTGCCGCCAGGAGCGTATACTCTGCTCGCTGGAGCCTACCGGGTCTCCAGTTCAGGCATTGTTCCGCTGAGCGACGAGATCGGCCGGGATCAGTCTTCGATTACCACGCTACGCATCGAGGCAGCAGAACTCCCCCCGGTCACCCGACATACGCTTCACGCACCTTTTGGCGGGGATCTCACTCTGCTGGGCTACGACTATGACCTCTCGGTGCCGGGCCGGGCCAGGCTGTACCTTCACTGGCAAACCTCCGGCGATCTGAAAGCCATTCGTATCCTCATCGCCGGGGATGACACGCTGCTCGACGATCACCGGCAGCCGGTAGACAGCCAGGGCTTTCTCAGCACGGCCCACGATCTCCCCGATACGGCCACGCTGAATGGAGTACACCTGATCGTCCAGGCTTCTGATGAGCCGCTGCCGGTTCATGGGTTGTGGAACATCATCACCGGGGATAGCCTGTGGCTGCCTGCCCCTCAGCCGGGCGAACGTTATGTCCCAATCGGAGAGACCGTCCTGACTCATTACGACACGCAGGCGACATCAACAGACTCCAGCCGCGAATGGGTGGTGCGCCTGATACTACGCAGCCAGACCGCCCAGACCACCGACCTGAGCTTCAGTCTCGCATCGGGCGATTCTCGATCCGACGGAACCCCGGTGGCTGGCATGATTCCGTCGCTCAAATGGGGCTGGGACGCGACCATCGAGGACACCCTGAGTCTGACTGTCCCCACGTTCCCGGCCAGAGAGGAGCAGCCATTGATCCTCACGCTATACGATGCCTTTACCAGCGAGGTCTGGCCGGTGCTCGATCCGGCATTGAGCCAGGATGGGCTGGGCCTTCGGTTGGCGACACCCTGAGTCAAGGCAAGAAAAAGGGGGGACACTTGAGAGCATGTCCCCCCCTGAAGTTGCCTCGCGGCCTTGCGCGTAAATCTACCGGCGCAGCAGCAAAGACAGAACAATCCCGCCCAGCAGGACAACCCCAGCCAGCCCGAGGACAATGTACCCACTGTACTGCATGATCTGCTCCAGTGGCTGCCGGGCCTCGGTTTCGGTCGTCGGTTCGGCAAACAGATTTCCGCCTTGGGTCAGGGCGGGCTGAGGTGGATTGAAGCCCTGGGCTGCGCCAAAGACAACGTCCACCGTCTGACCGGCCCTGACTATCAAGGAATAGGTCGAAGGCGTAGTGGGGCCGTAGTTAGCCGGGGAAGTGAGCAGGAGTTCGTAGTTGCCCGGAGTCAGCGCCCCGAAACAGTAAGGTTCATTCTGGCCGTCCGTCGTATGAGCGCCGATCTGCCCGCCGCCCTGGGTCAGCACAATCTCCCCGCCAGCCAGCAAGGCCTCGCCGCTTTCACGCAGCCGGTTGGGATTGACGTCATCGAACAGTAGTGCGCACACCTGGCCCGTAGCGCTGGTGTCGGCCAACCGCAGCATCGGAACCGAGGCTTCGACGATCGGCGCTGCATCATATTCTTCGATCGGCTTCTCGCCCGTTTCAGCCGGAGGCTGTGCTTCAGCGGAACCATCGCTCGTCTCACCCTCACCAGCCGGTTGCTCCTCTGTGGCAGATTCCGCCGGTTCTGCTTCGCCAGCACCTTCTTCGGCTGCCCGGACGATCAACTTCTGGCCGGGATAGATCAGCCGTGCCTGCTCGGCCGTCAGGTTATTGAGCTGGAGCAGCTCAGGGATGGTGATGTTGTAAGCCACAGCGATACCGGCGAGGGTATCTCCGGATTGGACCGTATGGACAATCGATCCATCCTCCTGCGCACCTTGAGCCGTCACGACTGCGGCAACTGCGGAGACCGCACCCTGAGCTGGCTGCCCGCCCGTAGTCGTCCCACCAGACCCGCCCGCCGTCAGCGAAGCAGTATCCCAGAACACGTGCTGGTGCCGCACCGGGGTCGTCATGCTGGCGTTCAATACCACTGTCACGGACCCGGCGCTGGCCGTCGCATCAACGGTCATCTGCTGGAAGCCCGTATACGGATTGGTCGTGCCCGACCATACGATGCTGGGAGAGTTCGGGTCGTTCGCGCCCGTCGGATCGATTCCGACGCGGAAGGACGCCCCAGTGTTGATCTGATCGCCCACACTGCCCGATCCGCCGATGCAGTTGTCGATGGTCAACTCTGCGTTGCTATCGCAGCTCCAGATACGTCCAAAAGCCGACAGGCGTAGCGCCGTTCCGGGCTGGATGTTGCTTACCGTCTGGTAGAGCGAGATGCTGTAGGCGGTCCAACCTTTATAAGCGTCGAACGAGCCGTTTCCAGAGTTGATCCCAATGTTGGCGACAACCTCCGTTCCGCGCAGGAGATAACGGCCCACCAGCCCGCTCGATTCACTACCCCGCACGGCCCAGCCAGGAGGCGCGGTCAAAGACACACCGTCGCCGTGATTTTGCTCAAAGTCAGGATTGGTCAAGAGGTTTGTTTGCGCTTCAAGAGGCGCGGTCGCCGCCAACAGCGAAACCAGCAGCGTGGCAATGAGCAGCACCCCGATCAGGCGAGAGAACTGTCGAGTATTCATGTACAGGCTGTTCCTCAAGTCACTTCGTTTCTACAAAGCATGCGGCCGGCTAACCGGTAGACGCAAGATAACAACGCGGCCGGTTGACCACGTCAGCGCAGCTAGACTAACACATCTGAATCGTTCGGTCAACCTATCGCCGCCTGGCGCAAACCTGCCAGATTCCTGACGGCTTGCACAAGCCCGTCCTGACCGACTATAATCGCCCTCACAATGCGGGAAGCCAGCTCGCACACCGTTCTTGCAGTTTTCTCGCCCCTGATGGGGCCAATGTTCACGGGTTAAAGATCATGGGTCAAACGCTTTCCCCCCAGGCTATTGCCCGCTATATCGATCACACCCTGCTCAAGCCGGAAGCCACAGCCGATCAGATTGACCGGCTTTGTGCGGAAGCTCTTGAGCACAATTTCGCCTCTGTCTGCGTCAATCCCACCTATGTGCGCCAGTGCGCCGGACAGCTTCGTGGCTCGTCAGTGGCTGTCTGCACGGTCATTGGCTTTCCGCTGGGCACGCATGTCACCGCGGTCAAAGTGTTCGAGACCCGGCAGGCCCTGGAGGATGGCGCTTCCGAAGTCGACATGGTGATCAACGTTGGGGCCATCAAGAGCAACCGATGGGAGATCGTAACCGACGATATCCGCCAGGTGGTTGAGGCGGCCCACGCTGGTCAGGCATTGTGCAAGGTCATCCTGGAAACGGCGCTGCTCAGCAACGAAGAAAAAACGCGCGCCTGCCTGGTCTGCAAACAGGCCGGCGCGGACTTCGTCAAGACCAGCACCGGCTTCGGGCCGGGCGGAGCGACGGTCGAAGACATTGTCCTGATGCGCCAAGTGGTCGGCCCAGACATGGGAGTCAAAGCATCCGGCGGCGTGCGCACCTACGACGAGACGATCCGGATGATCTCGGCGGGCGCGACCCGGATCGGGGCCAGCGCCGGTGTCCGAATCGTTCAGGAAGCCCAGGGTGCCCAGAGTTCATCTGCTCTGAGCCAGGACTACTAGATCCGTGTTGTGCTGCCAGCGGCCCTCAAGAGGCTGCAATTGAGACTCCATGCAAGGCAGAGTGGGAACAGTCGGACTGTGTGGGTAAGCAGCTTATCGTGACTTTCGTAGAACGCTGACCATGGCCAGAATTGCGATCATCTCCGATATACATGGCAATCTGCCCGCGCTCGAGGCCGTGTACGCGGATCTCGTCAGCGCCAGGGCCGACCAGGTGATCGTCAATGGCGACCTTGTCGGTCGCGGCCCCCACAGCGCCGAAGTCTTGGATTTCGTCGCCGGACAGAAATGGACCATTGTCCAGGGCAACCACGAAGCCTTTTGGACAATGTGCGCGCGCGGCATGCCGCCCGACGATTGGGAGGATGGCTGGTGGGCGCCCACCCGGCTGGAGATGCAGCGACTGCCGCGCGCATGGTTCGACTGGATGGCCGCGCTCCCCTTCCAACACATTGTCGAGGTGCCTGGCGCGCCCAAAATCCAGGTCGTCCACGGTAGCCCGAACCGGCTGAGCGAGGGCCTCTACGCTCACGAGCGCGACCACAAGCTGGATGCCATTCTCGCCAAAACGCCCTACTCGATCGTCGTTGGCGCTCATACCCACGTCCCCATGAACCGGCGCACGCCCAATCACTGGGTGCTCAACAGCGGCTCGGTGGGTTCCCCGTTCAATCATGATCCAGCAGCGCAATATCTCCTGCTGACCTGGGCGCGCCAGAGCTGGCAGGCTGAAATCCGGCGAGCCGAGTACGATCGCGACGAACTGCTCCGCCAGTGGCATACCTCCGGCTACTGGGATACCGGTGTAGCGGCCCAGGTCTTCGCCTACGAAATCGAGACGGCGAGCTTCCACTTCTGGCATTATTTGCGTTTCTGCAAGAGCTACAACGTGACCCCCGACGATCCGGAGAGCTTCACGCAATATCGCAAAGACTTCGCCACCAACTACGTGTTCTGAGGCAGTGCTTCAGGAAACGGCGGTAATCTGCCCTTCGGTTACCTGCCATGAGACCGCACGAGACAGGAACGACGGCGTGAAGATGTTGCGATCGGTCGTCGTCAGGATCGATTGAGTCGCCCCGTCGATACGTTCCAGGAGATAGGCCCGCCGGTCGGCATCCAGCTCGGCAATTACCTCGTCCAACAGCAGCAAGGGCCACTCTCCGATCGAATCGCGCATCCACTCCAGTTCCGCCAGTTTCAGAGATAGGACGGCGGTACGGGCCTGCCCCCGCGATCCATATAACCCAACATCGCGCTGGTTGATCTGGAAGCGCAGCTCATCGCGATGCGGACCGGTCAGGGTCATGCCGCGCTCGATGTGGTCGGCCCGGCTGGCCCGCAGCGCATCAAGATACTGGGGCACAATGTCCTGGGCGCTCAACTCGCGGTGCAGATCGAGACCCGGCGTGCCAAACGAAAGCTGCCCATCACCTTCGGCCGTGGGCATAAAGCTGGGCTGATAGTCGATTTCAAGCACCTCGCGCCGCCCGGTCAGGTCCAGGTGGACGCGTTGGGCGCGGTTTTCCAGATCGCGCAGCAGCCGTTGCCGCCCGGCGATCAGGACGCCGGCTTGGTCGGCCAGTTGGCCGTCCCAGAATTCCAGCTCATCCGGACTGGCCTGTCGATCCAGAACGCGCTTAAGCAGGGCGTTGCGCTGGATCAGCAGTTTTTCGAACGCCCCCAGAGCTTCACAGTAAGCCCGGTCGGTCTGACAGAGCGTGGAATTCAAATAGCTCCGGCGCTCCGCCGGGGAGCCTTCGATCAGACTCAGATCGCGCGGTAGGAACAGAACGACATTAACCTGCCCAACCAGGTCCATCACACGACGGTTGACTCCGTTTAGACGGATGTCCTTGTGGGTGCGGACTTCCGTGCCGTTCCGCTCTCGCGTCAGCGTAACCTCGATCCGGTTCAATGGACTCTGGCGAGAAACGACATCCGCGCTCAATCGGGTGAACGGGATCACGTCGTTCTCGGCCCGCCAGTTGATCAACTGCCAATCGGCGGTTGTATAAGGCGAAGAACTCGTCGCTAGGTAGTAGATCGCCTCCAACAGACTGGTCTTGCCCTGGGCGTTCGCGCCGTGAAGCAAAACAGGCCCTTGAGGGAAAGCCAGTTCCAGCCGCGCGAAATTGCGGAAATTCGTGACCGAAAGATATTCGATATGCATGGGGTTCAAACCGACTCTCAAGACCGTAGCAGCCGGATTCTAACACCCTGACCGGCCAAAACCAATTCCGGGCAATGCTTGCCCGCGCAGGCTACGGTCCTGTGCTATAATCCAACCAAAGACTGAAATAAGCGTTGTTGCAACCCGCGCAGATGTGAACTGGCTGCATGCAACCTAAACGACAGGAGCACGCCCGACCGGCCATGTTCGAACAGACAACGGAAATCGCCTTGATCAGCCCGCTTCGCCGCCGAGCCGCACGAATCGCCCAGGATTCCCCCACAGCGCCTATCAATCTGGCCCAGTGTGTGGGCGGCGGGCTGCTATTTGCCAGTACTCTGATCGCCGGCGCGCCCTGGCTTCTCATGGTAGTCAGTCTGATCCCACTGCTCACAGGGATTCTCGGACTGCTCATCGTGCGCACCCGGTTTGTGATGATCGTGCTGCGGATTTCTTTGCTCGGCGCGACGGTCGCCTTACTGCTGGTCTGGCTGGCCTTTGCCTCATATCCGATCTGGTGGCTGATACTGATTCCTTTGGGCGGCTTGCTGACTGCGGCGGTCCTGTACTATTGGGGAATCGTGCGAGCCATTCTCTGGTATGTGCTGGAAGCGGCTGCGCTTCTGCTCGCCAGCCTGCTGGCCCGATCCCTGTCCGGAAGCGACATCGCGGTGTTGGACAGCGCGCTCATCGCGGCGGAACTGGCCCTCCTGGTGATGCACATAGGCATCCTGGTGCTTCTCCCTCACCAGGCGGAAACGGAAGCACGCCATTCGGCCATCACCCAGCAAAGCCACGAGATTCAGAATCTATCGCTCCAGATCAGCGCTACCGCTGACGGGTTGGGCAGGGCCGCCTCGGCGATCCACATGGTCACGGGTCAGCAAGGCAGCGGCGCCGAGCAGCAGGCCGCGGTTATTACCGAGGCCGTAACCATGCTTAACCAGTTCATCGCGCTCGCCGACCAGGTGCGCGACCAGGCCCGGACTGTCTCCGAACTTTCCGAAACAACCACCCACATGGCCGATCGCGGCCAGCAGGCCATCAGCACCACCGTGGACGGGATGAGTCAGATCCGCGCCCAGGTGACAGTCATCGCCCACAACATCGCCGCCCTGGCCGAACAGATGCAACGCATCGATGAAATCATTGGCTCCGTCAGCGAGATCGCCACGCAGAGCAACTTGCTGGCCCTCAATGCCAGCATTGAAGCAGCTCGCGCTGGGGCGCACGGCCGGGGCTTCGCGGTGGTGGCGGATGAAGTCCGCACCCTGTCACAACAGTCCAAGGAAGCCGCGGCGCAGGTCCAGATGATCCTGAGCGAAATCCAGGAGGCGATGAAACAGACAGTCAGAGCAACCGAGCTAGGGGATCAACAGGTCGACAAGGGCATGGCGCTCTCTCAGGAAGCCGGCAATACGATCTCCCTGCTGACCGACAATGTGAACCAGACCGCCGAGTCCATGCGCAGCATCCTGGTCGCCATCGACCAACAAGCGACAGGACTGGAACAAATCACCCAGTCCATGCGCAATATTCACGATGTGACCCAAAAAAACCTGGAGTCGACGCGCACGGCCGAAGTTGTGGCGGAAAGCCTCAGCCGGCTTTCCGAAGAACTGCTGTCAGCGATCTCGCGCTATGGAAGCGGGCTGGAGGAATACTAAGCCTCGCCCCGCAGGGTCTCCGCTTTGAGCTGCCCGCAACCGGCGTTGATGTCAATGCCGCGCCTGACCCGGACAGTGCTGGTGACGCCATACCCGGTGAGGATTGCCTGGAACCGGGCCACGCTCTCGCTGGCCGAGGCGCTCCCCTCATAGCCCAACGTGGGGTTGAGAGGAATCAGATTGACATGGCACAACAGGCCATGCAGCAACTTGCCCAGGGCATGCGCCTGCTCCGGGACGTCGTTCTCACCCGCGATCAATGCCCACTCGAATGTGATCCGCCGGTCCGTTTTGCCGATGTAATAGCGACAGGCCTCCATGAGTTCAGCCAACGGCCAGCGCCGGTTGACCGGCAGCAGGGCAGAGCGCTCCTCGTCACTGGCCGCGTGCAGGCTGATCGCCAGCTTGACCTGGAGACCTTCGTCCGCCAACCGCCTGATCTGGGGGACGAGTCCAACCGTACTCAGGGTGATATGCCGCTGGCCGATCCCAAGCCCTTCGGGTGCATTCAGACGGTGGATACCCTCCAGCACGGCCTCATAATTGTGAAGGGGCTCACCCATGCCCATCAGGACGACGTTGCTCAGGCGCTCCTGACGAGCCTCCAACCAGCGTGACAAGACAATAGCCTGCTCCACGATCTCGCCAGAACTCAGGTGGCGTACAAAACCCATTTGTCCGGTGGCGCAAAATACGCAGCCCATCGCGCAGCCCGCCTGAGTGCTGATACAGGCCGTGCGCCGACCATCGGCGTAATCCATTAGCACGCTTTCGATCAACTGGCCATCCGGCAACCGGAACAGCCATTTGACCGTCCGGCCATCCGACGAGTACAGTTCCCGCGCCGTCTCCAGCGTGGAGAGTGCCGTCTGCATTTCCAATTGCTGCCGGAGATCGCTCGGAAGATTGGCCATCTGGCCAAATTGAGTCACCTTCTGGGTATAAAGCCAGCGCCAAATCTGGCGCGCCCGAAAAACGGGATAGCCCCAACCCGCCAACAACTCCTCAAGCGCTTCGATTGAAAGATCGTAGAGCTGGATCATAGCCACTTCTTCCGATTAGCTCCGACGAAAACGGCCAGTGGCAGCAGCATAGCCGGCAATGAAGCCCCACACAGCCCCCCCCCACCGCCCGGCGAAGGCTCACTGGTCACCGGCTGCCCCAGGCTGCCCGGCGGGCGCGGTGTGTTGGAGGGCGTTGGCGGGATAACCGTTTGAGGTGTATAGGTTGGCAACGGGGACGCCACCTGCACCACGCGACTGGTCGGAGTTAACGCCGGGCTGGGAGTCGCGATCGGCGTCTGTGTGATCGTGGGCGTCAGTGTGGAAGTCGAGGTTGGCGTGCGCGTGGGCGTTGGCGTTGGGGTCGCCGGCGAGTAGACCGTCCAGGCCACCGCGCGCCCGGCCTCCTCGGTGAACAGCCAACGTTCCCAGGCGGATAGAAAGTCTTCCAACGGCTGATCGACCAGCGCTCGAAAGGCGGTGTCAAAGCCCTGCCTTGCCGTCCTGATGGCCAATTCAAACGGTATTTCCGCTCCGTAACGATCCGCCAGATAGATCAGCAAGGTATACGTCTGGGCCTCGAAAATCGTGCTCGCTTGCTGTGAGCCTGCCGGCGCACTCAAGACAGTGATATCCACCAGATTCCCGGTCCGTGCCACCTGGCGGACCTGTTCCAATGCCAGGGGGTCAGGCGTGACATGGTACAATTGGCGCAGCCCAGCCCGGAACCAGGCGGGCACCGTAGCGTTGCCCCAGAAAGCGGTGTAGAACTCCCCAAACATGTCGTCCACAAGCTCATTCTGAAAGGGCAAAAGACCTGGTTGGTGTCGTTCCAACACGCGGTATCCGTTGGCGGTCAAGATCTGGCGAGCGGCTTCTTCACTACACGAAAACACATCTTGCCCAGTCGACAGAACGACCAGTTCACGACGGCCTTCCTCGTCCAACTGCTCGACGCAATAGGTCGTTCCTCTGGGCAAAATGGCCCAATCGAACACCGGGCTGAGGCCTGTATGGGTCTGCATCAGCTCGTAGACAGGCAGGATCGCCTGCCGGGCTGTGACCACGTTCAGACCCTCATCGGCCAACGAGAACCGGAGCGGCAAGTCCCCCCTCTGACGCCAGGTTGTAGGCCCAGGTTCGAACACCACCTCATTCTCGGCCTCCGCCTCGCCAACCGCGCTGACCATCTCCCAACGGTACAAGACCGGCTCAAACAGCACGGGCGGTTGAGCGGGGTCGATCGGCCAGTCATAGCGGAACTGGGTTTCGGGAGCCGAACTGAAGAGAATGGAATCCACGTTGAGCTGTCCGGAGCGCAGCGTCCGATCCCCCTGCTGCACCAGCAGAGAGACGCTCCGCACGCTATCCAATGGCGCATTGGTTGTCATCGAAAAGCGGATCACGGCGGGATAGACCACTTCTGCCTGAAGGGCGTAGATCGCTGGCTCATCCTGGGCGTCCAGGCGAGCCGGACTGCCCACCAACACCATCACGATCAGCGCCAGCGCCATTGACCGGGTCAAACGACTCATACGCCACCGCCCACTTCTATGCGTTCGACTGGGACCACCCCACTTTGTCACGGGTTCATTCTATTGTAGATCGTCCATTTCAGACGCGCATGTCGCAGGGAGGACTATCCTGACAGAGACGGCAGCGTGGGCGTCGGCCAAGCCAGGATGTCGAACAATGGCGTGGGCGAGGGAACCAGCGTGGGGGGCGGCGCGAAAACACCCAGCCAGGCGCGCCAATCCTGTTCAAACTCCAGGATCGATCGACCTGTCACGCGCTCAATGGCTTCGAAGCGGGGCACATTCGATGAGATGAGATCCCATACCTGGCGGTGAGCATCCAGGCCATACGCCTCGCTCAGATAATCCCATACCGTCGTGCCCATCCAGTAACCATCCCGGTAGTTCTCGCCATCGGTCGAAAACCCGGCGGCAAAAGACAACGGATCGCCACTGGACAGGCGATTGCGCGCCCAGTCCCGATAGTTCCCGCTCCGGGACAGACTGAAAAACTCAGCATCACCCTCGATGAACCAATCAACCGTCACCCGGGTGAACTGGTGCTGGTAAAGATGTGCGACTTCGTGCAACACTGTGCCATAGGCGGTCTCATCCGCTGCGGAGAACAATCCGGATAACTGGACTGTCCCGCCCCAATCGGCATCCGTGGTTCCCGCAACGTAGGTACTACCCACCATGATGGGATAGCTGAACAGCTTCTCGTATTCATCCCGCGCCTGCCAGCCGTACAGGATCACGCGCGGACGGTAGGGCAGCACCCCACCCCAGGCCTGCCGGTAAAATTCGCGGCGCTCGCTCATCGCCTGAACGGTCTGAGCGCCGAAGTCGTCAGGCAAATCGATCCAGTAGACGACAACATCCTCGCTCTCGAGGTGCTTCCACCGGCCAGCATTCCCGACATCTGCGTAGATCTCGTCGGCTTCCTCGGTGGCATAACGGTTTCCCTGTGCATCAACAAATTCCCAACGATAGCGCACCAGTACCCAGGGCGGCACCTGGTTGGTGCCCGGCTGCCAGATGGCGACCCAGCGTCCAGTATCAGGGTCCAGCTCCGCGCCGGCGCTGCGCCGGGTCTGCGTGCCCGGCGCGTGCGTCCAAACCACGCGCGCGCTAACAATGGCCCCTTGATCATTGGTCACGGCGATTTCGAACCGCAGCCCATCTGGAAACACCCCTTCGTACAGCCGCTCGCTGACCGTCCAGACCGCGCTTCCCTCAGTCTGTGCCGGCAGAGGACCGTCCTGTTCCGTGCGGGCGTTTCCTGCGGATGCCGGTGCAACCGGAGTCGCTGCGGATTGGGCCGCAGCCGGCAGCGATCCAACCGACGCAACAAGAACACCAATCACCACAACAGCCAACACCGTACCGATCAGCCTGGGTCCCACGCTCATTCGTAACATCTCCCGAGAATCATCCACCGTCAACTAGCTTCCACCGGCGGGCATGAAAGCCGGCGTCGGAAAATCAAAGGGCACTAAAGTCGGCGTGGGCACGGGCTGGGGCACCTCGTCCACCGGAAAGCCCAGCCAGGCCCGCCAACCCAGTTCGAACTCCACCAGGCTCAGTTCAAAGACTGCAGAGGTCGCATCATCCACACTGGACGTGCGCCGGAACGCACCGAGGAAATCGATCAGCCCCTGCTCACCCCAGGTTTCGACAACGTATTCGATCACCGTCGCGCCTTCCGCATAAGCCAAATTGGTGATATTGATGTCGGGGTGACGAATCGCGCCGGGGAGATCGACAAAAGCCACCAGGTTGCCGGTGGATGCAGCTTGCCTCACCCGCGCCAGATTGCCCACCCGGTTCGACATCTCATTGTAGGTCGCCAGGCCTTCTTCGAGCCACAGCGGGAGGCTGGTGAAGCCGAGATAGAAATTGTCGCTGTATAGGTGCGAAAGCTCGTGAGCCAACGTCTCGGCATAGACCGCCCTGGGCATATCGGGCGAAACCAGATTCACCGTGATGTTATGGCCAGGGAAATAGCGTCCAATCACATTGAAGACATTCCCTAGCGACATCTGGAATTCGGCAAACACCTGCCGATCTGGATAGATCACCACGGTTGGTTGCTGCTCCAGTTCCACCCCAAAAGCCCTCTCCAGGCGAAAATAGGCTTCCTCCACGATCTGGAACAGTTCATCCGCGAACACTTCGTCGTAGCCATACCACAGCATGCGAAAATGCTCGTTGTTCAATTCCTGCCAGTCGCTTCGCGTATCCTGGTATTCGACCACCCGCGTGTCTGTCATCAGCTCATGGCCTTGTTCATCCCGAATCTGCCACCGGTAGGCAATCTGGGCGAAAGGCGGCAAATCCAGAAAGAGAGCGTTGAGCGGCACCGCGACGCTCACCGTCTGCGCGGGAGTCACATCCAGCACCCGCACAGTGAATGCATCTTCAGGGCTGGCCTGCCAGAACAAGCGGATGGACGTAATCGGAGACTCCGCCGAATGGGCTGACAGGTCGAAATCGACTGAGTAGGGAAAATTGACACTGACTTCTTCCGACACAATCTGAATCATATTCTGGGCACGGATGGGCTGAGCCAACAGCAAAAGAACACTGGCAAGGATCAGAGCGCACCCACTCAGAACCGCCGGGCAGATTTTGCCACGCATCACGACACCTTCCAGTCCGTCAGACAGGCTAACAATAATACGTCGATCCTCAGGCAGGCTCTTGGCTTGCCCGTTGCGTCTACCACCCGCTGCGCGCTTCCATCCACAAGCGAAGCAGATCCTCCAACCCACCCAACATCAAATCGGGTGGGGTCGCGACACCCAGGATCGTATCCGGAGAACTCACCCCGCTACTCACCAACACCGACCGCAAACCAACGCGCTGGGCACCGACAATATCGGTCTCGTACCGGTCACCGACCATGAAGGCGCGCTCAGCCGGCACACCCAGCCGGGCCAGCGACATCTCGAACATGACCGGCTCCGGCTTGCCGATGATGAACGGCTTCTGCCCGCAACCCGATTCCAGCGCTGCCAGAACGCTGCCCGCCCCTGGGATTAACCCTTCCGGAACCGGGAATGCCCCATCGTTGTTGGTTCCAATAAATCGGGCGCCGTTGCGAATCAGCGTGCTGGCCAACCGCAGCTTGCCATAGGTCAGATCCCGATCCAATCCTGCGACCACGACATCCGCATCCATCATGACCGCCGGATAGCCCGCCTGCAACAGAATCTCGAACAGCCCCGCCTCGCCCAAAACATGCACCCGGATCGGGCGGTCGCCATAGGTGTGCCGCAGGTACTCGGCCGTTGCGACTGCGG
>CAZHMJ010000069.1:0-18648 GCA_964533805.1 uncultured Anaerolineae bacterium
TCGGTGGCCCAAAGCTGGGATCATTCTCCTCTCGCAGCCAGGCTCTGGCGGCTGGCTTCTAGGGACACAGCTTCTATCGTAAACAGCAACGGCCCGGCCTGCGGCGATTCGCTCCCGCAGGCCGGGCCGGTTGTGGTGTATGATCAGGGAGCCTCCGCAGCGAACGCGCCCGCCGGGAATTGCCCCGGTTTCACCCTGGGCGAGGTTCGCGTGACCCGCGATCGGGATGGTGAGGCAGTGCGCACCTTCCCATTACCGGGAATGGGGATCAGCGCGCCCGATGCCACACCCCGCGCAGCCAGTCGATGACCTCGGGACCATACGCCCCCAGCGCGGCCAGGATCGCCAGCGGCAGGCCCAGCCGCCAGATATCGCTGCTGGCCGGATCGCTGCACCAGCCGCCCACATCGGTGAAGTAGATGATTGGATCGGGGGTGCCAAAGCAGGTGTGATACAGCGGCAGGAAGGCCAGGACGGCGGTCAGGATCAGGCGCACCGGCAGCGGCCAGCGGAAGGTCGAGCCAAGCGCCGCGCCGAGGGCCAGCCCCAGCCCGCCCTGCAAGGCGGTCAGGAAGCGCGGGTCGGGCAGGCGCAAAAAGACGAAGTGGAAGTTGAGATAGGCCACGGTGCAGATCAGCCCGCCCAGGAGCAGCCCGGCCAGCAGCCGTCCCCACCAGCGCCACAGGGTCGCGCCGTCGGGCCGGTCGGCCTCGCTGCCCGCCAGGCGCAGCGGCAGGGCCGCCGCCAGGGCCAGCCCCAACCCGGCCACCAACCCGAAAGTCTGGCCGTTGGCGATCGTCGTGAAGAGCAGGTCGAGGCGCAGCAGCGTCCGCTGGTCGGTGTTGATGGCGAAGTAGACGTAGATCGCCAGCCCGATCCCGGTGCCGAGCAGGGATGTGAAGAAGCGCAGCCCCAGCCGCCCGATCCGGCGGCCGGTGTAGTGGGCCGTCAACCGGCCGAAGGCCCGCGCCCGCTGGCGCAAGGGCAGTTCGGCGGGCAGGCTGTCCGCCTCGTCGCGCATCCAGGCCAGAGCCGCCCGCACCTCGGCGGGCTGGGCCGCCTCCTGGGCCGCGATGTGCAGGGCAGCCGTCCGGGAGCTCAGCCGCCCGATGGCCCGCGCGGCCAGCTCGGCCACGTCCGGGGCATCGGTGCGCAGGGCCTGCTCGGCCAGCAGCAGGTCGGTATCCTGGTTGAACGCGACATCGCGCCACGCGGCCGGATGCGTCCCCCGCGCCCCCAGCAGTTCAACGATCGCCCGCCGGACCTCGACGCTGGTTTCGGCGTGCAGCAGGCGGGCGACCGTGCTGGCGACGCTCACCCCATCGCCATCCGGCACCGCCCGCAGCAGTTGCACCGCCAGGGCGCGCGCCGCCGCCAGATCGCTGCGCAGGGCGTGGACGAAGATCACCCGCCGCCGGGCCGCGTCCGGCACCTGGGCCAGCCAGTGTTCCAGCGCGTACTGATGCTCCAGCGCGCCGCGCAGCAGCACATCGCGCCCGGTTTCGCTCAGTTCCAGGCCGTGCGCTTCCGGCTTGCTGTAGAAGGCATGCACGTTGGCGAAGTGCGTGGCCCCGGTCAGGAAGCGCCCCTGGCCGCGCAACCACTGGCGCACCATCCGCTCGTAAACCTGGCGGGCCTCGTCCAGCGGCGAAGGTTCCCCGGCCTCCTCCTCGGCGGCGTGGGGCGGCTCAACCGGTCTGGCGGGCGACGGCGCGCCGGTCAGACCGGCCAGGAAGCGCCGCGCCAGTTCCGCCGAATCGATCGCCGCCGTCTCCAACAAATCGCTGTCCGCGCCCAGAGGACCTGGGGCTGCTGACTCACGGGCTGCCAGGTCGCTTTCCACTCCGAGGCCGCTGTCGACGACCAGATTGCGGTGACCCGCCAGATCGGTCTCGGTCCCCACATCGCTGTCGCCGCGCAGGGTGACGATCAGGTCTTCGCCGCCCCCGCCCAGGGCGGTCTCGGCCCGGTAAGGCAGCGGCTCCTGGGGCGGCCCGTAATCCGGCGGCGTGACCGCGCCGACGAAGACCGTGTGGCCCATCAGCGCCGCCCGGACCTCGTCCATCAGGACGCGCACGCTGTCATACCGGGCCGAGACATCCACCGCCGTCGCGACACGCAAAACGGTCACGATGTGCTCCGGCAAATCGGGCCGGTAGCGGCGTGGGTCGTTTAATTCCGCGCCGTGCTGGCTCTGCTCCAGGCACAGCGCCTGGCCTTCCATCGGGAATTCCCCCGTGATCATCTGGAAGATTAGAATGGCGAAGGCGTAGATATCCGCCCGGTGATCGACCGGCTTGCCGTACAATTGCTCCGGCGGCATGTACATCAGCGTCCCGGAGCTGGCCCCCTCCTCCTCCATCCCGCCGATCACCGCCGCCAGGCCGAAGTCGGCCAGGTAGGGCGTGCCAAAACGATCTAGCAGGACGTTGGCCGGCTTGAGGTCGCGGTGCACGATCTTGTCCCGGTGGGCGCGGTCGAGCGCCTGGGAGACGGCGTCGCCGATCCGCACCACCTCATCGTTGGGCAGCCAGCCGCGATCGATGATCCAGTCCAGCAGCGAGCCGCCGGGCACGTAGCGCATCACAATGTAAAGCTGGCGCTCGAATTCCCCGAAGTCGTAAATGGGCAGGATGTTGGAGTGTTCCAGCGCGGCGATGATGCGCGCCTCGTGCTCGAACTGGCTACGTGTGCGCTCATCGATCAGGTTGGGCGTGATCGTCTTGATGGCGACCGTGCGCTGCAAGCGCTCGTCGTGCGCCGACCACACGTCGGCCATCCCCCCACGGCCGATGTGCTCGACAATCGTATACTGGCCCAGCCGATCCCCGATTTTCATGGAAAGCAGTTATTAGTTGTCAGTCGTTAGTTATCAGTAAGGCGAGACGGTGCCCTGTCCGCTCAAGCATCCGATCGCCAGTGCGACAGTCAATCCGATGCGGGTGGTCGACCAAAACCCGGGAACCACTCACCAAGCACCTTCTTCTAAGTATACGCGCTTTTGCGCAAGGAAAAACCGGCGATCCGGCAGAGGTGATTCCTCGTACAAGCCCTACCGGCCCGGTCCGGCGAAGTCGATCATGTCCTGGAGCTGGCGTTCCGCGGCCGAGCGCAGCCGGGCGGCCGTCAGACCATCGCCGCCATCGATCGACGCATCCGGCGTCATGCGGTTGGTCAGCAGGATCACGTTGCGCAGTTCGCGCCGGGCGTGGTCGTGCTGGCCCAGACTGCGGTGAATCGCGGCAGCGGTGAAATGAGGCAGCGCCCAATTGCGCGCCAGGTAGATCGTGCTGCGCAGCGCCTCGATGGCTGCTTCGGACTGGCCCAGACTCTGGTAGATCAGCGCCAGGGTGTAATGCGCCAGGAGATGGGTTGGCGCCAGTCGAGTCGCGGCCAGGCAGTGTTGCAAGGCCTGGTCCCAGTTCTGGCGATCGGCATGCCAGCGGCCCAGCCGGTAGTGGGCCTCGGCCGCTGCGACCGCCGTCGCTGCCGAGGGATCGCCCTGCATCACAAACACCGCCGGGATGGGTTGGGCATCGGTCGCCGGCGGGAGGGGCGGCGCGTCCGGGGGCGTGTCGACCGCCTCGGCTTCCGGGACGGGGGTCGCGCCGCGCGCCTTGTCTCGCTCAGACCGCCGGGGCGCGATCCGCTGCGGGGCCGTCAGCGGCCGCTGGAAAAAGGTCACGCCGGAGAAGGTGCGCGGCTCCAGGGGCGTGAAATTGGGCGGCGGCGGATCGGCATGACCGACGACCAGATAGCCGCCGGGCGCCAGAGCTTCATACAGGCGCTGGTAGACCCAGCGCCGGACGTTCGTGCCAAAATACAGGATCACATTCCGGCAGAAGATCACATCCAGCTTGCGCCCATCCTGGAAGAGCGAGGAGCAGTCCTCGACCAGGTTGCAGACCCGGAAGCGGACCATGCCCCGCACGTTCTCGCGCAGAATGAACTGGGCATCCTGCTGGTAGAAGTACTGCTGGCGGCGCTGCTGGGCGAAGGTCTCCCGGAACGACCAATCCCGGTAGACCGCCGCCTGGGCGCGATCGAGCGAATGCTGGTTGAGGTCGGTCCCCAGGATGTCCAGCCGCCAGTTGGCCCAGTCAGACAACATCTCTTGCAGCAGAATGGCGAGGGAGTAGGCTTCTTCGCCGCTGGCGCAGCCCGCGCTCCACAGGCGCAGGCTCAGGTCGCCGCGCCGCCGCCGCTCCGCGATCAACGGCTGTAGGACATGATCGCGCAGGCCTTCGAACTGCTGGGCATGCCGGAAGAAATGCGTCTCGCACACGGTCAGGGCATCAACCACGATGTCCCACACCGCGGGCAGGTCCGCCACCAGGGCCTGGTAGAGATCGTCCAGGCCGCTCAGCGCGGGCAAGGCCGGGGCCTGTTCGCGGTGGTAACGGAGCGTATCCTGCACCTGGGCCAGCGACCGGCGCAGCCCGGATTCCAGATCGTTCTGCCGGACCGGCGGAAAATCCAGCCCGGTGCGGGTCAGGAGCAGCGTGCGAAAACGCTCGTAGTCCGCGTCTGAAAGCGCGACGTTTACCATACCGTGATTTTCCAACCTGACCCGCGACGATCCATCCGATAATTGACTGGCCGAGTCCTTAGCCGATAAGTGTATTCATTATAGTCTGTCCCGTGTCCACCAACCAGACGCCTGACGATCGACTTTCTGACGAACCTCTGATGTAACAAGCGTCCAACTGGCCGCATCTGTAACATGAGAAAATACGGGCTATTGGCTTTTGGCTGTTCGCTTTTATTAGCCAAGAGCCAAGAGCTAAAAGCCAAGAGCCTGCTTTGGAGGTGCAACCCGATGCCCATCTACGACACTCCCCTGATCACCCACGATCAGAGCCTCGATCGCGTGCTGAACGCCGGTCTGCCCGTCCTGCTGATCGTCTGGGACGGCCGCCGGGGTCTGGACTCCAGGCTGGACACAGCCCTCAAGGAGACCGCCCGCCGCCACGCCGGACAGCTCCTGGTCGCCCGGCTGGACGGCGCCGATAACCCACAGACCGCGGCCCGCTGGGGCCAGGCGACGCCGCCCGCCCTGCTGCTCTTCAAGGACGGCAAGCCGATCACCGAGCCTGTCGGTGATATCCACCCGGATCGCCTGGAAGCCTACGCCCTGCACGCCCTGGGCCAGGGCGAGCTGCCCCGCGCCAACCGCCCGGCGAACGGCCAGGCCAGCGGCGCGGGTCCAGCCCGCCCGGTCACCGTGACCGACGCCACGTTCCAGCAGGAAGTCCTGAACAGCCCGATCCCGGTCGTGGTGGATTTCTGGGCGCCCTGGTGCGCGCCATGCCGGGCCGTCGCCCCGGTCCTGGAACGGCTGGCGGCTGATTACGGCGGGAAGGTCAGGATCGCCAAGCTCAATGTGGATGAGAACCAGCGTTACGCCGCCCAGTACGGCGTGCAGAGCATCCCCACCCTGCTCTTCGTCCGGAACGGCCAGATCGTCGACCGCGTGGTCGGCGCGCCGGCCGAACCAGTCCTGCGCCAGCGTATCCAGCGCTTCGTGGAGCAGTAAAGCAGCGGTCAGCGGTCAGCAGTCAGCGTTCAGCCAAAACAAAACGGGCGCACCCCATCGGACGCGCCCGTCTGCTTTTGACCCATGCGCCACCTGTGACCCTCGGTTGTTTGCCTTTGACCAATAACCACGAACCAACAACCAATGACCGCTTATCCTCCCGGCGGATTGTAGACCGGCGTCGGGAAGTTGAAGCCTGGCGGAGTCGGGATTGGAATCGGAGTCGGGGCCGGGCCGAGGCCCAGCGAGGCCCGCCACTCGGTTTCGATCTCCTTGAACGACTTGCCCGTCACCTGCTCGATCGCGGCATACAACCCAATGTTGTCCGCGATCAGGCTCGTGATCTGGCCGTGGGCTGCGTAACCGCCGTAGTTATCCCGCAGGAAGCGCATGAAACTCGCGCCGACGTCGTAGGCCATGTGCGTGCAGCCGTCCGGGCCGAGCGTCCCCGCCCCGGAGAGCGTATCGCCCTGCAGCGACGGGATCGCGTCCAGCGCGGCCAGCCCGCGCACCCGCGCCTCGCCGTCGTAGGACTGCACCGGGTCTTCGAAGAAGCTGGCCTGCCCCTCCACCCACCACGACGGGCCGCGGTCGGCCGCCATCGCGTACTGGTGGAAGTGAGTCAGCTCGTGGACGACCGTCGAACGGGCCAGGGAACGCACCACCAGGTCGTAGTCGCGCTCCAGGTTCAGCCCGCCGCACTCCCGGTCGAGCCGGGCCTGGTCGGAGACGCGCTGCACCGTGCCATTCCACATCCGGTCGAGCGTGCCCACGAAACGCAGGCTGTCCGCCCCGGTTTCGCCCTCGCTGCGCCATTCCAGGAAGGATTGCAGGTCGGGGTAGATCACCACCAGCGGCCGGGACGTGATCTCAGCCTCCGGGAAGCCCAGCGCCCAGCGCTCGCGGGCGTCGTCGACCGCGTCCAGCGCTTCCTCGCCGACCCAGTCCGGCAGCCCGAACCAGTAGACACGCACCAGGTCGTTCTCGGCATGCATCCACTCGCGGGTGGTGTCCTCGTAGACGGCCGTGAACGGCCCAACCTCGATCGCGTTGTCCGCCGCGTCGACCAGCCGCCAGTGGTAGTTGACCGTCAGCCAGGGGATCAGGCCGTTGCCCGCGTCGGAACGGAGGTATTCAGCCGTGATCAGGCCCGCTTCAGTGTCGATAGTATCGGCCGGGGTGCGCTCGGAGGAGTTGCCGCCGAAGTCGAAGAAGACCGTGGCGCGGGTGATCGGCCCGGCGCTGCTGGTCGCTTCCAGGGTGAAGGTCATGCCCAGCGGGTAGTTGGCGGTGAAGGTCGCCTCCCCGATGGTGAAGACGTCCGCGCCGTCCCCGCCCTCCTGAGCCGCAAGCGGGCCAGTCAGAGTCAGCGCGAACAGGATGAAAAGCCCGGCTAGAACGATCGGGCGCAAATATCGAGTCATGGGTGCTCCTTAAAAACAATCCACCAGAACGCCGATTACGGCCGGGCGCAGCGGAAGCCGACCGTATAGTACTCGTAGCCGGGGTATCGCCAATCCCGATGGGACAGGCGCAGATTGAGCGCGTTGCTGGCGAAAGACCCACCCCGGATGACGCGATAGCCGTAGACATCGGAACTATTTTCGCGAGTCGCGTCATACGGGTAGTCGGCATGCAGCGAATTCACCCACTCGGACAGGTTGCCGCCCAGGTCCAGGGCCCCGACCCACGAGATGTCCATAGGACGGCTGCCCACGTCCGCCGTCACATTGCCGGAGTTGCCCTGATAGATCGCGTTCTCCGCGTTCCACCCATCCCCCCAGGGATAGACCCGGTCCGACGGCCCGCGCGCGGCGTACTCCCACTCCACCTCGGTTGGCAGGCGCATCCCGCGCCAGGCGCAGTAATCGCGCGCCTGGAACCACGTCACCCGGTTGATTGGCTGCGTGTCGCGCTGGGAGTGGGCATTGTCGGGCGTCTCCGTGCAGGCCCCGGCCGCGACGCACCGCGCGTATTGCCCGCGCGTCACTTCCGTCCGGTCGATCCAGTACGGCGCGGCGATCGTCTGCGCGTGCTCCGGCCGTTCGTTGTCCGCCCCGTCCCGGCTGCCCATGATGAAGCGCCCCACCGGCACGAGCGCCATCTCCGCCCCGGCCGGATCGTCGGGAAAGGCGTGAGCGAATGGCGCCCAATCGGTGTTCCCGCCGGTGAAACCCGCCGCGGCCTGCAAAGCCGCCTGCACCCCTTCCGGGATCGGCAGGAGCGTGCCCGTCGGTGACAGAGCCGGCGGCTCCGTCCAGGCAGCGGCGGTGGCGGTGACGGCCTGGGCAGTCGGCGTGGCGGCCTGCCGGGTGCGGTAGGCATCGATGCTGGCGGTGATGTCGGGTGTCGGCGTGTCCGTCCAGGCGGCCGCCGTCGCCGTCTGGTCGAGCACGGCGATCGTCCCCACCGCCTGGGCGGTCGCACCGGCAGCGGCCGTCTCATTGGCAAATTGCGTGGCCCAGTCCAGGGTCGACTGGGCATTGAGCGTGGCCACGATCTGGTCCATCTTCAGTGTCGCGGTCGGAGTCGGCGTGCCGGTCGGGGTCGGGCTGGGCGTCTCGGTCGCCGTCGCGCCCACTGCCGCGGCCGTGGCCGGCGGGGGGGGCGCGGCCTGGTTCCGCGCATCAGTCAGAGCCTTGATCACCAGCAGACCCAGCACCGCCACCAGCGCGGTCACCACCGCGAACCCGGCCATCTGGTAGGCGGTCGAGCCGCGCCGGGGCTTCTTCCTTTCCGTCTCCACCATCTCCGGTTCGAGGACGGGCACCGGTGACAGGGGCCAGGGCGGGAAGGCGGGCACCTCGCTCAACAGCTTGCGGATGGCCGCGTATAATTTGGCGTTGGCCCGGGGATTCTTGAAGCCCTCTCCCAGATCGATCCACTGCAGGGTGCGGATCACCGTGGCCAGTTCCGGCGCGGTCCGGCCCACATCCGTCTTGGGCCGGACGATCACCGGCAGGCAGGCTTTGCGCAGACGCAGCGCCTCGCGGAACTCGGCCTGGCAGTACGGCGATTCGAGCGAATCGTTGGAAAGCAGGTAGACGAACAGATCGCAGAGGCCGATCTCAACCAGGATGCGCCGCCACCAGTCCTCGCCGCCGCTGATCTGGTCGTCGTACCAGACATCGTACTCCGGGAGCACCTGCCGCAGCAGCGGCACGAGTTCCTCGACAAAGGCCCGATCGGCCCGGCTGTAGGAGATGAAGATGCGTGCCATGATCCACCCCCGAAGAATAAGCGTGTGAGGATTATCGGATATTGAACCGCTAAAGGCAATCGGTACGCCTGATTCTGGTGGAAAGACCGGGCGAACCAGAGCAGCTCAGGCTGTGCGCCGCCCTCACGGCCGCGCGCAGCGGAAACCGATGGCGTAGCTCTCGAAATCAGGGCTGTGTGATTCGCGGTAGGCGGCGCGCTGCAGGTCGGTGCCGCCGTCGAACGCCCCACCCCGCATCACGCGCGCTTGCTCCTCATCGGAAGCGCTCTCGTGCGTCGCGTCGTACGGATAGTCGGCCCACAGCGAACTGGCCCACTCCCAGGCATTCCCGCTCATGTCCAGCGCCCCCACCCACGAAGCGCCCGCCGGGAAGCGGCCCACGTCCGCCATCACGTCCCCGGAATTGCGGAAGTAGACCGCGCGCTCCTCGGCCCACTCGTCCCCCCACGGGTAGACCCAGCCCGCCGGACCGCGCGCGGCGTACTCCCACTCGGCTTCGGTCGGCAGGCGCAGCCCGCGCCACGCGCAGTAGTCACGCGCCTGGAGCCACGTCACCCGGTTGACCGGCTGCGTGTCGCGCTGAGAGAAGTCGTTCGCGGTCGGCTCCGTGCAGGCCCCGGCCGCCACGCACAGCGCGTACTGCCCGCGCGTGACCTCCGTGCGGTCGATCCAGAACGGCGCAGTGAACGCCTGGGCGTGGACCGGCCCTTCGAACTGACCCTCACCGCCCATCGAGAAACGCCCCACCGGCGCCAGCACCATCTCTGCCCCGGCCGGGTCATCGGGGAAAACAGTCGCCACCGGCGCCCAATCCGCATTGCTGCCGGTGAAGCGCGCCGCGCGCTGCTCGTCCGGCGATAACGTCGGCGACGCCGTCGCCCCTGGCCCCGATCCGCAAGCCACCAGCCCGATTATTGATGCGCACACCATGACCCACAACAATCCTTTGCCCATCCGGCTGCCCGGAACTCCAAAGCGCCTCATCAGCCTGCCTCCCAAGACGTAAGTAGAGTATCCAAATAGACAAACTCCAATAGCATGCCACAATCTGCGTCCATGCGCCAGGGTGATACGAGCATCGCAGCACCCGGTCTCAGCGCGAGGTTTGCGGACCCCGCCGGACTCATTACAATAACCCCCGCACGGAATCACCCGGCTGCGAGCGACTTATGCGCATGTCCCGACTGTGGCGAACCGAGGGCGGGCTCACCGTCCTGCTGATCCTGCTGGCCCTGCTCATCTGGCGCGGGCTGATGGCCGGCTTCCGCCTGGACGACGCCTTCATCACCTACCGCTACGCGCGTAACCTGATGGCGGGCAACGGTCTGGTCTACAACACCGGCGCGTTCATCCTGAGCACGACCGCGCCGCTGTATGCCCTGCTGTTGGGCGGGCTGAGCCTGATCACGCCGGACTTCCACCTGCTGGGCGGGCTGGCCGGCGCGTTGAGCATCGGCCTGGGCGGGGCATTGATCGCGGCGCTCCTGCCGCGCCGGATGCCGTTCGGGCTGCGCGCCTGGGCTGGAGTCGCCTATACCCTGGCCTCGCCGCTGTGGCTCTCCCTGGGGATGGAGACGCCGCTCTGGATCGCCCTGGTCCTGGCCGCGATCTGGGCCGCCAGTCGCGAGGCCTGGGCCTGGAGCGGGCTGCTGGCCGGCCTCAGCATCCCCGTCCGCCCGGACGCCGCCCTGCCCGGCGCGTTGCTCGGCCTGGGGATCGCCGGGCTGTGCCTGATGCGCATCCAGACTCGGACCCGCTGGTGGGAGCCGCTGGCCCGGTTTGGGCTGGCGGCGGCGCTGCCGTCGGTCCTGTTCTGGGGCGCGATCTGGATCGGGTACGGATCGCCCTTCCCCGCCACGCTCAACGCCAAGCATGCCCACGACGCGCTGGGCATCACCGGCCTCGGCCCCGGCGTGGATACCTGGCGCGGCCTGGTCCTGATGGGCGAGAGTCTGCTGCGCCAAAGCGGGCTGTACCTGATCTTCGGCGGGCTGATCGTGATCGGCTTCTGGGGTGGGATCAGCGCCCCGGTTGGGCTGGTGGTCGCGTGGGGCATCCTGCACCTGGTCGCCTATGCCGTGCTGGGGATCGCGCCCTACCGCTGGTATTACGCGCCCCTCGTGCCGGGGCTGATCCTGCTGGCGGCGCTCGGAGCCGACCGGCTGCGCGGCTGGCTTCGGGACCGGCTTCCCCTGACGCCCGGCCGGGCCGCCCTGGCCGGGCTGATGCTGCTCGCCCTGGCCGCGCAAGGGACCTCCTTCATGCGCATCCAGGCGTGCTTCGCCACCGGCTGCGGGATCGACCCGCTGCTGCCCATGATCGATTGGGACGCCTACGAGGAAACCGGGCGCTGGTTGGCGGCCAATACCCCCGCCGATGCGACCGCCGGGATGGTCGAGATCGGCCAGGTCGGGTACTTCTCCGAGCGCCACGTGGAGGATTACCTGGGACTGGTCCGCCAGGACGCGGCCGAGATGCTGGCCCGCGGCGACCGCTATAGCTGGTTCGCCAGCTACGCGCCCGATTATCTGGTGCTGCACCGCCCCTCGGACGAGCCGATCGCGATCTACAGCTTCCTGCTGGAACTCGATCCCTGGTTCCAGGCCAGCTACACCCCCGTCCACCGCGTGGACGATCCGCGCTACGCCCACGGCGAGGTGATCGTCTACCAGCGCACGACGCCCCCGCGCGAGATGAAGCCCACGCCCGCCGCCCTGGACTTCGGCCCGCTGCGCCTGACCGGCTTCGCTACCGACGCGGTGGATTTATCCGCAGGCGGTCCGGCGCGCGTCCGACTGGACTGGTTGGTAACCGGCTCCCCCCCCGCCCGAACGCACCTCAGCCTGACGGCCCTCGACGCGGGCGCGACGCCCAACTTCGACCTGGACTATACAAGCGCGGACTGGACCGGGGCCTTCTCCACCTGGGCCACGCTGGTGCTGGAGCCGGGCCTGCCGCCGGGTGGCTACCGGGTGATGCTGGACATGCAATCGCTGGATTCAGAAGGAGATGTGATCGAGGTCCTGGCCGAGGGCCAGCCGGTCGGCTGGCTGGACATTTCCTACCCGCACGCGGCCGCCCTGCCGGAGGATGCGCCCACCTTTAGCCTGGCGGGCGGCGATCCGATCCTGCTGGCCGAGAGCACGATCGAGTCCGAGGAGAACAGCCTGCAAGTCACTCTGGAATGGATTGCCAGGGCGGACCTCGCGGGGGATTACACCCTCTTCCTGCACCTGCGCCCGCTGGATGACCCGCGCCCGGTCGCCCAGGCCGACGGCCAGCCGCAAGGGGGACGCTACCCAACCTACCTGTGGCAAACGGGCGAAACCGTGCCGGTGGCCCTGACGCTGGATACCTCCCCGGCCGCAGCGGGAGTCTACGACCTGGTGGCCGGGTGGTACATCGCCCCGGACGGCCCGCGCCTGACCCTGGCCGATGGCCGCGACGCGCTGCCCCTGGCCCGGATCACCCTCGCCCCCGGCGGCGCGCTCACCGTGGAGCCGCAGGCGATGCCCTAGCGTTGAAGCGTCCAGGCGTCTAAGCGGCAAGCGGAAAGCTGATCGCGCGCTCCATGTGCGCCCCCGCAGCCCTGTCTTTCGCTTCGGCGCCTGCCGCTTGGACGCTTTTTCTGCCCTATTTCCCCGTCAGCTTGCGCCCGAAGTAACCGCTGATCAGGCGCAGCACCTCCAGGGCCGATTTCGGTTCGCGGCGGCCCGATTCCAGGCTGCGTCCCAGCGGTGAATCCTCGACCGCTTTGGGATCGCCCCGCTCACTGATCAGCCCCAGCAGGAAGGCCAGCGCCTGGGCGTCGGCGGCGAGGTCGTCGCGCAGGCGGCGTTGATCATAGAGCCGCATGCCGTGCCACAGGCTGTTGATTTCAGCCGTGAACGCCTCCAGCGTCAGCGGCGGGGGCGCATCCGGCGGGAAGGCCTGGATCAGCCGGTCGAGGAGCTGGCAGGTCATGATCACGTCGTCCAGCAACAGGTTGACCGACCGGTGGCTAAGGGCGTGCGTGATCGTTTCCCGTTCCACCTGGAAGGGGACTGCCCGCCCATTGGCCAGGAAGCCGCCCAGCCACAGTAAGGCGTCCAGGCCTGTCCGGGGGAGTTCCTTGGCGGCGATCAGGCGCTGCTCGACCGCCTCCCGGCCGCGACCGCGCCCGCGCGCCTGGCCCAGCCGGTAGGCCAGTCTGCCCAGCCGCACCACGTCGTCGGCCAGGTCCAGGCACTGCTGCTCGGAGATCGCGCCGGGGATCGAATCCAGGTCGCTGACCAGGCGGGTCAGGGTCGGATAAGGCTTGTTTTCGTAGGCGACCACCAGATCGCCCAGGAACTGCACCGCCTGGTGGACATCCTGCGCGAACGGCTCGAAGCCTCCGCTGCCGATCATCTGCGTCACCGTGATCGTCGCCTGAAGCATCTCCCCAACCTTGTCGCCCAGCTTGCGGCCGATCTGGGCCGGGATGCGCTGGGCGCGCTCGTAGGGCACCTGGCGCACGTAACGGCGCAGCAATTCCAGCGCCGCCTGGCGGACATCCTTGTTCCAGTTGAGCAGCGTCCACAGCCGCCCGACGATCGCCAGCCCTTTCTCAGAGCCGGCCAGGCTGTCCGTGATCACCGCGGCCAGGCTGGCCGCCGCATCGGCATCCTGCCGCCGGGCGTGATACTGCACCAGGCGCAGGGTCTCCTCGTAACCGACGACCGTTACCAGGAGGGGATCGTCGCGTAGCGCCCGCGACAGGCGCTCCATAACCGAGTCCAGGGCAGAATCATAGGCCTTGTTGATTAACGCGCCGCGGTAGGCCATCGCCGCCGGCAGCGGCTTGAGGCCGCGCCCGGTCGTGGCCGCTTCCAGCGCGGCCAACAGAGCCGGAGTCTCCAACCCGGTCTTTTCGAACAACTCGCTGACCCACGGACCGAACTTGATCTGGTCATCCCCCCGGAAGAGCGTCCCGGAGATGCGCTCCAGCAGGCCCACGATCTGGGTGTAATCACCCAGTTGGAGCAGGATTTCGCCCAACAGGCGCGGCCCTGGCGGGTCCAGCCGGGTGAGCAGATCGGGCCGGCTGAAGTCGCCGACCACGTGGCGCAGCAACGTCTCGAAGCGCCCCCCCCAGGGCGATCCGGCCAGTTCGGCCAGCCGCTCCAGCACCGGGGTATCGATCAGATCGGGCCGCTCCAGGGTCAAAATCCACTCCACCAGCCGGGCCAGCACGATCGGCGCCCAGACCGCGCCAAACCCGGCCGCCGCACCGGCCAGCATCCCCGGCGGAGCCGCGGCCGGTTGGCCGGCCTGCAAGTATTCCAGCGCCGCGCGCAGGGGACGGTTGAGCTGGCGCACGAGATCGGACTGGCCCAACAGACGCTGGAACGGGGCCGCCGGCAGGTAATCCGCCGCCAGCAGGAACATCAACTGGGCCAGGTCGGCCGATTTCTCCACCAGCGGTAGCGTGATGTGAAGCATGTCGGGCACGATCTCGCCCAGCATCAGGTTCGGGCTGGCCTGGTGCGCTTCCTCCAGGAAGGCGATGATGGGAGAGACGTCGCCCGCCTCGGCCAGGCTGCGCAGATAGGCCACGGCCGCGCCCTGCGCCCGGCTGCGCCAGGCATAGCCTTCCGGGCCGTCGGTATCGGCCAGCCAGCGCGCCAGCAGCCGGTAGACCGGCAGCGGCCGCCCGGCCTCGATCAGTTCGTCCAGCATCGGCAGGACGGTCTCGGCCACGGCCTCGTCACGGTGCGCCAGCCCGGCGATGACGTCCGCGTCGTGTGAATCGTCCATGATCAAAGTCATGGACAGCAGGTGGCGCACGTAGCGCACGCGCAGATCGTCGGAGAGCGTCGGGTCCTCGCGCAGCACCTCGGCGACCGAGTCGCTGTCGGCGGGCTGGCCTTCGGTCACGGCGGCGTCGAGGGCCACCCGCCGCGCCGCCCAACCCAAGGCCCTGGCAAGCGGATCGCCATGGGTCAGCCGGTAACCCGCGCTGCGCGTCAGGGCGGTCATGTGTTCCACCGCCAGGGAGGCGTCCAGGCGAAGCTGCTGGACGATGTAGCGGCTGTAGGGGTCTTCGGGCGGCTCTCCGAACAACTCGCCAGCCTGCCAGTCGTAGCCCAGGCTGCCCTCCGGTGCGTTCTGCCCGGCCAGGAACGCGACCTGGACGCTGACCGCGTCCGGCTTGCGCAGGTAGGTGGCGAAAGTCACGCCGAAGCGGGCCGGGATCGGCAGCAGAGTCAGCAGCCCGGTCAGGAACGCGACCTGGACCGGCAGCTCGCGCGGCCCGCGCACGATGTACACCGGCCCGCCCTGGATCACCCCGGCCAGCAGCCCTTCGATCGCGGCGAAATTGTCGCGCAGCATCAGGGTCAGTTCCAGCAGGGACTCGATCTCGGCGTCGATCAGGGGCGGTTCCGGCGGCGTGAATACCAGCGGCGGGATGTTGCTGGTGCGCATGGCCGGCGGCGTGCCAACCAGGTCGCGCAGCAGGCCGATCCGCCCGGCCGTCTGGCGCAGCACGTCCGCGCCCGGCAGCGCGTAGTGCACGCCGGGCTTGCCGTCCGCGTCCAGATGGGCATGAGCCAGGATGAAGTCCTGGGTCTGTCCGCGAAACAGGCCCAGCGCGCCCTGCGGGTAGCTTTCCGGGGGCGGCAGAAGCGGGGCCAGGCGGCGGCATTCATCCCAGTGGACGCGCGTCAGGCCGGGCGAAGCCGCGGCCATCTCGCCCACGGCCGAACCTTCGCCGTCGGCCGGCCGGTGATACAGGCGGGGTACTTTGATGGATTCAGTCACAGCAGTCTCTTGGTGGATGGCTCATCGGCGCATGGTCGAACCACCCCCAGGACGCAGACGCGACTCAGACGGGCACGGGCAACGGGAGGCTGAAATAGAAGGTGCTGCCCTTGCCGGGCACGCTCGCCACCCCGACTTCCCCACCGTGCCGTTCGATCACGGTCTTGACGATGGACAGGCCGAGGCCTGTGCCTTCACTGCGCAGGGGGTCTACGCGGTAGAAACGATCAAAGACATAGGGCAGGTGATCCTCCGGGATTCCGATCCCGGTGTCGATCACGCGCACGGTGATGCGGCTCTCGTCCGCTGCCGCCTCGATTCGTACCCGTCCGCCCTCCGGCGTGTATTTAATCGCATTACCCACCAGATTCGCCAGCACTTGCTCCAGGCGGGCCGGATCGCCACTGATCACCGGCAGCGGCTCGATCCGCTGCTCCAGGTCAATCTGCCTGGTCTCGGCCTGGACGCGCTGCTGTTCGATCACGTCGGCAATCAGGTCCTGGAGCCGGCAAGGCGCGAGCGGCAGGCGCGAGCCTGACTCGAGACGGGCCATGTCCAACAACTCGGCAATCATCGCCACGGCCCGCTGGGCCGTGTCGCGCAGCCGGTTGACGTACTCTCGCTGGCGCTCGTTCAGCGTGCCGGAGCGCTCGATCAACGACGCGGTGACGTTGATCGCGGTCAGGGGGTTCTTGAGGTCGTGGCTGAGGCTGCTGAGCAGTTCCAGGCGCAGGCGCTCCATCTCCCGGAAGTAGGTGATGTCGCGCATCAAAATCACGCGCCCGGTATTGGCCAGCGGCGTGACCGTCACCGAGAGGGCACGGTTCAAGGCGGGCAGTTCCAGTTCCGCCGTGCGGAGGTCACCGCCCTCCAACTGACCGCCTTTCAACAGATAATCGCGCAGCGGCGACTCGCCCAGCACGGCGTCCAGCGGCACACCGACGATCTGGGGCAGCTTCAGCCCCAGCATCTTCTCCGCCGCGCGGTTGGAGAACAGCAGCCGGTCTTGCAGGTCGAAAGCCAGCACCCCATCGCTGATGCCATCCAGCACCGTCGCCAGCTTCAGCCGTTCGTGCTCGGCCTCGTTGTAGAGCCGGGCATTGATCACGGCCTGGGCGAGCTGGTCGGCGAAAACTTCCAGTTCTTGAATCCGGGCCAGGGTCGGCCGGCGCAGGTCGCGCGGCGCGTTGACAGCCATCCAGCCCAGATCGGCCCCCTTGAAGGTCAATGGCACGATCAACACATCGCTGGCATGCCACTGCCGGTCGTTGGAAACCGCGGCATGCCCATTCCGCCCCAGGTGGGCCAGGTAGCGGTCGGCGTGCAGTGCCGCCAGCACATCCTGCGCGCCGGGCAGCAGGTGATCGATCAGATACGAGCGGCTGATCTTGAACTGGGCCGCGCGCCAGGGGCGCGGATCGGGGGGCGACAGCGGTTCCGAGCGGGGAAGGCGATCGAGCCGCTCATACAGAGCCGAGTCGGCCGCCGCCCACCCGGCCAGATGGCGCTCGCCCGCCTCATAGTCATACACAACCACGACCACGGTCTGCCAGCCCAGCGTGCCGGAGATAATCCCGATCACCTGCTGGATGACCGAATCGAGCGATTGATCGACCTGCAACACCTCGCCGGAGCGCAGCACCTCGGCCATGAAGTCCGCGCGCTGGCGCTCACCCTCGTACAATTCCGCATTTTCCAGGGAAACGCCCACCAGCCCGGCCAGCAGCGAGGCCAGCACCTGGCGCCGTCCATTGAGCGCCAGCGGGTCGCGGTAGAAAACGGCCATCACGCCCAGCAAATCGCCCTTGCTGGCCCGCAGCGGGATCGTGATCATGCAGGCCAGGTCGCGCAGACTGCCGGCCACCCCGCCGTCCTCGGCGACGAGCTGTTCGATCCAGTTCCCGACCGTCTGGGGATGAGAAAGCCAGATCGGCTGGCCGCGCACCCGGCGAGTCAGGGCTTGCATGACCTGCACCTGGGCTTCCAGGGAGAGGTTGCGCGCCGTGGTCAGCACGAACGAATCGCCCACGTCCTCATACTCGAAGATCGCCACCGCTTCGGCTTCGAGCAGAGTCAGCGCCGAATCGGCCGCCCCGGCGAAGATCGAATGCCGGCCGGCTGAGGAGTTCATCAGCGTGAACAGGCGCTGCAGCAGAGGGATGGTTGGATCCGCGATCATATATGCATGGCTGCCCAGCCTCATGGGAACTACGGGCAATGCAACCTCATTATGGGCAAAAACGCAATTCCTGGCTAGTTTATAATTCTTAACGTCTCTCCTTTGTGTGGGCATCCGCCAGGCGAAATCGACCGAAAAACCCTGGACAACAGGCGATACGACCGATGCCCCCGGATGGCGCGCATTCCTGTGAAATCCGCGTGAATTCGCGCCTTTCCGCGCGAACCAGCCCCCATTTTCCGGTTTTACCCCTGTATTTGAGGGGGTTCACAAAACCAACAAGGCGCCTATAATGGAAGTGTCCGGGAAGTTCGCCGGACACCTGTGTAAGGGTATTAGAGAGCTAATGAACGAGGATAGCAGTCTTAACGAACAGTTACCGGCATCAGCCAGGGGCAACATCACCCTCCGGCGTTGATCCTCTCCTCCTTCCTGCGGAAGCCAGGGGATGACGCGCCCGCGTCCTAGCCAGCCCATCCTTGGGCGCCCCTGCGCATCTGGCACTGTTCCGCCATAAACCACCAACGGCATAGGCAAACGGTTCCCGGAATCACGCCGGGCCTGTTGGTATTACATGGATCCGCCCGAACAACGGCAGGATATGGAGACACGTCATGATCAACATTCTCAAGAACACGGAACTGGGCCTCGAAACCATCAACGAATTCTCCGCCGGCTGCTGGGTCAACGTCATTGACCCCAGCCCGGCTGAGATCACCCAATTGCACGAGGCGCTGTGTGTCCCGCTGGACTTTTTGACATATCCTCTCGACATCGACGAACGTCCCAGAACGGAAAAGGATGAAGGAGTCACGCTGATTCTGTTGCGCATCCCTTATTATCAGGGCGAAACCTCCGACATCCCGTATGCCACTATCCCGCTGGGCATTATCCTGACCGACAAGCTGATTGTCACCATCTGCCGGATGA
>CAZHMJ010000070.1:0-18404 GCA_964533805.1 uncultured Anaerolineae bacterium
AGGGTTCCCCGGCCAGGGGCAGGATCATGATCACGTCGATCCGGTCGCTGCGGTCGACGCCGTCCGGCTGCCAGAAACGGATCGGGCCGGGGACGCGCCGCCAGCCCAGCCGCCCGTAGAAGCCGATCAGTTTGGGGCCGGTGACCAGCAGCCCGAAGGTCGAGCCGAGCCGGTCGCGCATGAACGCGGCGGCGGCTTCCAGCGCGGTCGAGGAATACCCGCGTCCGCGATGCTCAGGTGGAGTCATGACGCTGCCGATCCCGCCCAGCCGGACCGGCTTGCCGCCGACCGTGCCGGTGCGCTCGAAGATTCCCAGGTAGCTGACCGGCATCTGATCGGCGAAGGTCAGAACGTGCCAGTGGGCGGTATTGGTCCAGGTGATGTCGTGATCGTCGTCAAAGCAGACCTGGCCCCACGCGGTCAGCATGGCGCCAATGTCCTTGGGCAGGTGTTCCTCGGTGTAGAACTCGACGTGCGCAACCATCCAATCCCCCTTATCGGAATGAAGCCGCGATGATCATGGGCGCGCAGCCATCAGCCGAGGCTCCGACTGACAACTGCCGGCGGATGATTTTCTGCTATTCTACCCGGCTGATCCGGTAGTCGTATAATCCCGGCTCGGTCGTGACCGGGGCCAGCGGGCTGATGACCAGCGTCACGTCCCCCGCCGGACCGCCCAGGTCGAATTCCCACGCGCCGGAAGGGCCATCCTCCGGGCCGAGCAGGGGGGTGATCTCGACCGTGTCGCCGACACGACGCACCATCTGGACGATCCAGCGCTGGGTGAGGATGTTGTCAATGTACACCCAGCCCGCGGAGTCCCAGCCGCCGGGGCCTGCTTCGAAGTTCTCGCTGTAGCCGAGTTGGGGAATACTCACGTCGTCGATGACCATGCCCGGCTGGTTGGTGGCCTCGTCGGTGATCATCTCGAAGCGGACCAGAACCTCGTGGCCGAGGTAGGGCGACAGATCGACCGACTCGCGAACCCAGCCGACCGGCCCGAACTGGTTGCTGCCGCTGCTGCCGGTGTAACCGGGGCCGTAGGCCGTGTCGTGCGGATCGTCGGCGGTGGTGCCGGGTCCGGCCAGGATGTCCCAGCTTGCGCCGCCGTCGGCCGAGACCATGACGTAGCCGTAGTCCCACAGGTGCTCGATGTCGTACCACAGGTCGTATTCCAGGGTGGCGGCCTTCAGCCCGCGCAGGTCGAAGGCGCGGGTGAGGGTTGAATCGCTCGAATCGCCCCGGTTGGAGTACCAGATCATCTGCCCGTCACGGTCGTCCACCGGCACCAGCCGGACCTGGGCCGCCCCATCGAACTCGAAGCGCATCCGGCCTGGCCCCATCTGGCCGAGCTGGAGGTAGTCGGCGCTGTACTGGGGCAGGCTTTGCCCGCTGGCCTCGGCGGGGAAGATGCCGATCTCGGCGCTCAGGCTGGCGGCGGGCAAGTCGTCGTTGATCAGGGTGTAACCATATCGCCCGTCGGCCAGGGCCGGATCGTCAAGCAGGTTGGCGAGCGTCCAGTCGGCAAAGAGGCCGGTGGCCCTGACCGGCCGGCCGGTCAGGGGATCGGTGATCGCCAGCTCGCTCAGGGTGGCTTCGACGCTGGTGAAGCCGTTTTCCAGGTGGCCGACGAGCTGGCGGGTCGCCGCGTCGCCAAAACGCTCGTAGAAGTAGGTCATGAACAGGAACGACGCGCCGTAGTGGGCGATGTGGGAGTCGTCATCCGGCCAGGCGTTCAGTTGAACCTGTGGATCGTGCAGAAACTCGGCGGCGAAGCCTTCGTCATCGAACCCGGCCAGCAGGGCGGCCAGTTCCGACGCGCCCTCGTTGAGCCAGGAGTCCTCGTTCAGGTCGCCCTGGTGGTGGACCATGTGCTGGAATTCGTGGGCCAGGACCGCGTCGTAATACGGCGTGCCGATGGACGATAGCATGGTATCCAGGTTGACGAAGAACATTTCGTGGGCGTTGCTGCTGGCGACCGCTTCCGGCGGGTAGGCGCTGTCCGCCGAGAAGTACGCGGCCACGCTATTTCCCATGTTGCGGGCGTGCAGGATGTACACGCGCGGGTCGCCGTCGATGCCCGGCGACCATTCCGAGCCGAAGGTCGCGCGCACGGTGGGGTAGGTGTGGTTGGCGAAGGTGTCCGCCGAGTGGCGCAAGGCCTTGGCATCGACTTCCACGCCATCCTCGACCCACATATACACGACCTCGTTGGCGTAACGCAGGCTGGCCTCGATCTGGAAGTGCTGGTCGTTGTCCACGTTGTCCACCCAGAAGGTGGCGGTGTCGCCCAAGGCCCAGACCTGGGCCGGAGTCGTGGGTGGGGTGGGGATCACATCGACGCCGTTCAGCCGCTGGGCAAGGGCGTTCCGGTCGCGCGGGGGCAGCACGGTGTCTTGCAGGGCCTGCTCGGTGCGAGTCAGGCCGCTGGCGGCCAGAATCGATCCGGCGCTCAGCAGGGCGGCCAGCAGCAGAAGCAGCGCGGGGAGGACGGTCAGACGGCGGGAGGAGACGGATCGATGCATGGGGGAAGACCTTTGTCCGGTGTGTGGACTGATTGGATGAGATGGTCGGATTATAGCGGGTGATGGCCCGCCTGTGGCATAGGAGGCTGGTCAGATCGGAGCCGTCGTACAAAAGCGAACCTGACATCTCACCGCAAAGACGCCAAGAACGCCAAGAAAAACAAGAGGGGAAACGGGAAAATCGCAACCGTTATGTGCTTTCTCCTGCTTTTTCTCTGCGTCCTTAGCGTCTTTGCGGTTCAGTTTTTGTTTTTCGTGGTCGGGTTCGCCGGGCCGGCATCAGGCCGGATTGTTCTCCGGCTGGGCCTCGAGCGGATCGACGTTCTGGTGGAAGGGATCGCTCTCGCCGAACCACGGGAACTCCGGCAGCAGGCGTTCCCATTCATCCGGGGCGATGCTCGACCCAAAGCGTTCCAGCAGGTCGGCGAAGTTGGGGTGCTCTTCCAGGAACTGCTGCCAGTCGAAGTCCGGGTTGATCTGGAAGTTGCCTTCCGCGTCGGGGGTGATCCCCAGTTCGCCGCGCAGGTCTTCCAGCAGTTCGTTCAGGGCTTCCGGATCGAGATCGCCCAGACGCTCGCGTAACGCCGGGTGCTCCTCCAGAAACTGCTCCAGGTCGAAGTCCGGGTTGAGGAACATCCCAAAGGGCAGCATGCCGCCCAGAGAGTCCGCGTCGGGCAGACCGTGCAGCGGCCCGATCTGGAGGCCAAAGCCGCCCATCCCCGCCGGGCGTTCGGCCAGGGTGACATCCAGGCTGAGGGTTTCGTCGCCGCGCGCCACGTCGAGTGTGATCGTATCGCCGGCTTCGTAGGCATAAATGCGGTCGGAGAGCGTGCGCTCCTGGTCGACCGGCTCGCCGTTGACGGCGGTGATCACGTCGCCGGGCTGGAGGCCGGCTTCAGCCGCGGGGGTGTCCTCGCTGACTTCCATGACGAAGCCGCCTTCTTCCACCGGGACGGTCCAGTCTTCGGATTCGAGTTGCTCGATCGTCTCCGGTGAGAGGGGCAGGTACGAGACCCCCAGATAGCCGGGCTGTTCGGTCTGCAAGGGCACGACCGGGACCGGCTGAACCGGGACGACTTGCATGTCACCTTCCGGCGTTTCGGCGGGTTCGCCGGGGGCGGTGGTGATGGTGATGCCCTGCAAGGCCTGGACGGTCGAGCCGGCTTCCAGAGTCAGGGTCAGGTCGAGTGTCTCGCTCGCGCCGTCGCGCTCGACGCTCAGGGCCGCGTCGCCGCCCTGGCCCGCCAGCATGACCAGGTCGCCCAGGCGAACCTCGGCCACGGGGGTGTCGTTGAAGCGGACCACGAGGTCGCCGACTTCCAATCCGGCTGTTTCGGCGGCGGAATCGGGGCCGATACTTTCCACGCGCCAGCCCTCATCTAGCCGGGCGAAGCGCGCCCCGCCGAACTCATAGAACTGCTGCGTGCTGCCGGGGGCGGCTTCCACGCTGGTGGATGGCGCGTCCAGATCGGCCGGCCGGACGACCAGGGTGGCTTCCATCTCCAGGGTCTCGCCGTCGCGCTCGACGCTGAGGGTGATCGTGTCGCCGGGGGCCAGGCTGCTGTCGAAGACATCCACCAGGGTGCGGTCCAGGTTCAGGGTCTCGCCATTGATGGCGGTGATCAGGTCGCCCGGCTGGAGGCCGGCGGCTTCCGCCGGGGAATCAGGCCTGACCTCGATGATCCGCGCCCCGTTCTCGGTATTCTCGAATCGGACGCCCAGGAACGGGCGGCCATCCTGGGCGTTTGCCAGGGGCAGGCCGCCCAGGCTCAGCCCGGCCAGCAGCGCCACGACGATCAGCCCGCCGAATCCAAGCCAAAACGAACGTGTGTGGAACATGCGCATCTTTCTCCTCGTTCAACCGGGCCGGTGGCCCAACTTTCGCGGAGGCTCATCTATTTTCCATCGTAATCGACCTGGATAAGAGGCCGATAAATCGCGGCTGAGGCGTCGTTAAGAAGCGCCGCCGCCGTTGGCTGTTTCGCCGTTGCCCGCCTTGGCCGGGCGCGGCACGCGCAGATTGAGCGCGGTATCGACCACCGCCTCCGGCGGCGGGATCTGGCGCGGCAGGTGAATCGTGAAGGTGGTGCCACTCCCCAGGGTGCTGCGGACCGTAATCCAGCCGTGGTGCGCCTCGGCGATCCAGCGCGCGATGGCCAGCCCCAGCCCGGCGCCGCCCTGCTTGCGGGCGCGGGCCTTGTCCACTCGGTAGAAGCGATCGAAGATGTGTGGCAGGTCTTCCGCCGGGATGCCTTCGCCGGTATCCGCCACGGACATCAGCGCCTCCGGCCCGTTGGGCCACACCGCCAGGGTGATGGTCCCTTCGGCCGGCGTGTACTTGATCGCATTGCCGATCAGGTTCAGCAAAAGCTGCTTGAGCCGGTCGGGATCGGCGTTGACGCGCACCGCCTCGAAGCGCCCCAGCCGGATTGCCGGGCCGTCGGGGGCCAGCACCTGGGCCTGCTCGAAGACTTCCAGCACCAGGGTATCCAGTTCCAGGGGCTGCTTGGACATCGGCAGCTCGCCCGCGTCGGCCTGGGCCAGCAGGAGCAGGTCGCCCACCAGGCGGGCCATGCGCTTGCTCTCCCCGGCGATGGCATCCAGGGCGTCCTTGTCGTCATAGCGCTTGATCAGGTCGACGCTGCCCTGGATCACGGTCAGCGGGGTGCGCAACTCGTGGGAGACGTCCGCCACGAAGCGGCGCTGGGCCTTGAAGAGCGATTCCAGGCGGCCTAGAGTGGCATTGAAGATGCCCACCAGACGGCCCAACTCGTCGGGAGGGCCGGTGTACGGGATGCGGCTGCTGAGGTCGTCGCCGGTCGCGATCTGGGAGGCGGCTTCGGCGATGGTTTCGATCGGGCGCAGGGCGCGCTCCAGCATGGCGCTGCCCAGAAAGATCGAGACCAGCACGGCCACGCCGGTCGCCACCACCATCACCGCCGCGACCCGGCTCTGCGCCTCCTCCACGGCCTCCAGCGAGGCCGCCGCCTGAATCCGGCCCAGGATGCGCTCGTTGACGATGAACGGCCGGGTGAGCACCCGGAAGGAGCCGCCGCTGATCTCGACGTTGCGCAAGGTCTGCTCGGTGGTGGTCAGCGCCTCGCGATCGAGCGGCATCCGGTAATTGCCCAGGTTGGTTGAACTGCCGGTGAAGTCGCCGCTGCTGTTCCAGGCCTGGACGAACACGTTCGAGGCGCGGAAGATGTCGAGATCGGGCAGTTCGAAGGTGATCCGGGGCTGGAGATCGGGCAGGGTCAGCTCCGGCCGCGGGCCGCGGATGTTGGTCATCACCTCGTCGACCGTCTGTGCCAGGGTGCGGTCGATCGTGTCGAACAGCGCCCAGTGCAGGACGCTGACCACCAGGGCGCTGAAGATGACCAGGATGATGAACAACACGGCCGAATAGGTCAGGGTCAGGCGTAAGCGGATACTCATGGGTTCCCTGGTGAGCAAAAGTACGGGCTGACAGTGTACAGTATACGGCATCCGGGTGAGAAGGGGATGAGAGCGCGGAAAATGATCGGAGAGTCGGGGCCTGGATTTGCCCGGTTCTCCCGGTGTTGACAAGGGCTGGTGGATGGGCGACAATCACGAAACAGGCCACAATGGAATTCGGCACATGCTGGCCCCTTTTGTCTTCACCAGCATCGAGTGAAGGGGAGATGACCGTGATCAAGGAAGTCCTTTCCGACGCTGAGAGTCGTATGAAATCCGCGCTGGGTGTCTTGCAGGAAGACCTGGCCGGTCTGCGGACCGGGCGGGCCAGCCCGGCCCTGGTGGAAAAAGTCCATGTGGATTATTACGGCGTGGCCACGCCCCTGTTCCAGCTTGCGGCGATCAGCATCCCGGAGCCGCAGCAGATCGCGATCCGTCCCTATGATCCCAAGACCTTGAAGGTGATCGAAAAAGCGATCCTCGCCTCGGACCTGGGCCTGACGCCCAACAATGACGGCACCAACATCCGCCTCAACCTGCCGGCGCTTACCGAAGAGCGCCGCCGTGACCTGGTCAAGATCGTCCAAAAGCGCGTGGAAGAGACCAAAGTCTCCATCCGCAACGTGCGGCGCAGCGCGGTCGATGACCTGCGCGAGATGGAACACGAGAAGATGATCTCCGAAAACGACCGCGACCGCGCGCTGGATAAGGTCCAGGAGCTGACCGATAAATATACCAAGGAGGCGGAGGACATCGGGAAGCACAAAGAGAAGGAAGTCATGGAGGTCTAGCCTTACGTGAGTACCAAGACGGAGATGATCAGCGAGTACCCCCCGCTGACGCGAGTGCCCCGCCACGTGGCCATCATCATGGATGGCAACGGGCGCTGGGCCCAGCGGCGCGGGCTGCCGCGCAGCGCCGGGCACGAAGCCGGCACGGAAAACCTGCGGCGCGTGATCCGTGGCTGCGTGGAATTCGGGGTCGAAATCCTGACGATCTACGCCTTCTCGACGGAGAATTGGGGCCGCCCGCGTTGGGAAGTCCAGGCCCTGATGCGCATCCTGGAAGGCGTGATCGACAAGGAGTTGGATGAGCTGGCCGCGGAGGGCGTGCAGTTGCGCCACATCGGCGTGCTGGACCGGCTGCCCGCCAAGCTTCAGGACAAGGTACACCGGGCGATCGAACTGACGAAGCATAACACCCGGCTGATTGTCAACATCGCCTTCAATTACGGCGGACGGGATGAAATCGTGCATGCCGTGCAGGCCATCATCCGGGACGGCATCCCCGCGGAGGAGATCACCGAGAGCCTGATCAACAGCTACCTGTATACGGCCGGCCTGCCCGACCCGGACCTGATCATCCGGACCAGCGGCGAGCTGCGCGTCAGCAATTTCCTGATCTGGCAGGGCGCGTACGCGGAATACTACGTCTGCTCCACGCTCTGGCCCGACTTCGATCGTGACGAGCTGCGCAAGGCGCTGGAGCATTATGCCCGGCGCGAGCGCCGCTTTGGCAAGGTTTCCACACCCGACCCGGCCTAGAGACCAGGATGCTCCGGACGCGGATTCTCGTCTCGCTCATTAGCCTGCCGGTACTGATTGGCGTGATTCTGGCTGGCGGGGCGTTGTATTTTGTGGCAGCGGTCGGAATCCTGGGCGTGGGCGCCTGGGAACTGCACCGGCTGATGCGCGGAGGGGGCTATGCCCCCTCGCTGCTTGTGGGCTGGCTGGTGCTGCTGGTGATTGTGCTGGCCGAGGTGCGCCCGGATGTGCTGGGGCCGGGCCTGACCCTGGCCCTGCTGCTCAACATGGCGACCACCCTGCGCGGCTTCCACGACGGCGCGAAGACCCCGTTCAACAACTACGCGCTGGGGGCGATGACCGGCCTGTATCCGGGCTGGCTGGGCGCGGGGTTGATCGCGATCCGGCTGCGGCCGGACGGCGCGGCCTGGATACTGGCCGTCCTGGCGATCGTGTTCGCGGCGGATACCGGTGCATATGCCATCGGCCGGACCTTTGGGCGGCACAAGCTGGCTCCCTGGGTCAGCCCCAGCAAAACCTGGGAAGGCTACCTGGGCGGGCTGGGGTCGGCCGTGCTGATCGGCGCGATCGCGATGCTGGCCGGCCAGCCGGTCGCCCCGGCGATGCAGCTCCACCACGGCCTGCTGCTGGGCCTATTGATCGGCCTGCTGGCCCCGCTGGGCGACCTGGCGACCTCGTCCTTCAAGCGCCAGGTGGGGGCCAAGGACGCCAGCCACCTGATCCCCGGCCACGGCGGCTTCATGGACCGTCTCGATAGCGTCCTGGTGGCCCTGGCCCTGGCCCGCTACTACCTCCTCTGGTTTGTTTAGAAGCGGTTCTCAGTCATTAGTTCATAGTTGTTAGTAAAGATAACGGCCGTCGGCTGCGCTGCTTTCTCTGGCCCTGGCGCAATCTGGGGGTGCAGTCTCTTGCCGCTTGCCTCTGGCCTCCTGGCCTCCTGGCCTCCCGGCCTCTTTTCTCACGCGCCCAACTGACCCTTGAGCCAGGCGAAGGCCGCCGCCTGCATTTCCAGGTCGAACTTGTGCGGGCCGGGGTAGAACTCGCCCCGGTAGGCATCGGGCGCGCCGGCGGTCCGGTAATGCGCGCTCAGGCGCGCGTCGGCGGCCTGCATGCCGTCCAGCGGGAACAGCTCGTCGTCGCGGTCGTACTGGACCAGCAGCGGCGAGGGTGCCCGGCAGGCCGCCAGATCGGGCCAGTCGCCCAGGCGCGCCCAGCCGGATGGGAAGAACATCCAGGTGTGCGAGACGACGTGCCGGTCGAGCAGGTGGGCGTAGCTGGACATCATGCCCACGATCACCGCCGCGCGGATCGAATCATGGGTCGCCTGGAGCAGGGCCGATCGCGCCCCGCCACCGGAAAGGCCCGCGCACCCGATCCGGGCGGGGTCCACGTCCGGCCGGGCGCGCAGGACGTTGACGGCGATGCGATCCTCGTGGCTGATCACGCCGGCCAGGGTCGTGCCCAGCAGGCGGCAGTACTTCTCGACCACGTGCTCGTGCTGGGCCGCGGCGAAGTTGTACTCCCCGATGGCGTCGGGGATGTCGTCGCGCAGCCATTCCGAGTCGCCCAGGCCGGCAAAGGCCGCCGAAGCCCAGTCCGGCAGAGTCTCCGGCGGGAAGCGGCGGCTGCCCCACAGGAAGGTATCCGGCACCAGGACGGCGAAGCCCTCGCGGGCCAGGGCGTTGGCCCAGGGCCGCCCGCCGTAGTATTGGGCCGAGTGGTTGTGGATGTAGGCGGGCAGGTCTGCGTTTCCCTGCGCGATCTTCTCCTTGCCCAGGTATTTGAACGCGCCGTGATCGTGCAGGGCCACGACGCCTGGCAGGGGATGGGTCGCCCCGGCGGGCTTGAGCAGCCAGGCCTGGGTGCGCGGCCCGTAGCCAACCGACCAGGACAGAGTTGCCCCGGCCAGCCCGTCCGCTTCCCAGGTATCCTCGATGCGGAGGTCGAGCGGCTCTTCCGGCCCGGCGCTGAAGCCCAGCACGGCGCGGACTTTGGCCTGAGTCTCCGGGCCGGGGGGACATTCTGGGAAGAGTGATTGCTGGCGCTGGGCTGCGGTGACAAAATCGCTGAACGGGCCGAGGGCCTGGTAGGACGGGCTGGCGGGCGGGTGCATGGGGAGCCTCCGATCGGTACGGGGTGTGCGAGGTGTCTGCGGGCATCATACTCCCGACGCGGCGGCGGATCAATCGGGCGGAAAGACATTTCACCGCTGAGGACGCGGAGAACGCAGAGAAAGGCAGATTGTTTCTGTCCTGTGCCGTGGAGAGGTATAGTTGGGCCAATTTGCCCCCGGCTGAGATGGGGACGCTCACGAACACGAGGTGGAGCGATGGGAATTTCCAAGCGGTTGGACGACGCGCGCAAGGCGTTTGCTCGTGGAGACACGGCTGCGTCCGCGGCGGCGCACAGCCCGGCCCGGATCGCCCAGGCAGCGAATGAACAGCACGGCGGGGCCGGCAGCCAGTACCTCGGCGACATGGTTTACGGTGGGCTGGACGGCATCGTAACCACGTTCGCCGTGGTCAGCGGCGTGGCCGGGGCGGAACTGGGCACGTCCGTGATCCTGATCATGGGGCTGGCGAATCTGTTCGCCGACGGCTTTTCGATGGCGACCGGAGCCTTTCTCTCCGCCAAGAGCGAGCAGGAAGTCTATGACCGGGAGTACCAGCGCGAAGCCTGGGAAGTCGATCACTTTCCGGAAGGCGAGCGGGCCGAACTGGTGGCGCTCTACCGGGCGCGGGGCTATCCGGAAGCGGACGCCGAAGCCCTGGCCGACATCCAGACCCGTGACAAGACGCGCTGGGTGCAGGCCATGATGGTCGACGAGCTGGGACTGCTGCCGGACGAAAAGAAGCCCATCCAGAGCGCGCTGGCGACCTTCCTGGCCTTTGTGGTGGCCGGGGCCGTGCCGCTGCTGGTCTACCTGCTGGGACTGGTGACGCCCGTCGCGGCGGGGGTGTCGTTCCCGGTGTCCCTGGTCCTGTCCGGGCTGGCGCTGTTTGGGCTGGGGGCGGCCAAGGTGCTCGTGACGAAGCTCAACCCGCTGCGCAGCGGGCTGGAGATGCTGCTGGTCGGCGGGCTGGCCGCCGGCGTGGCGTATGTCGTGGGCGCGCTGCTGAAGGGCATCGGGGGGTAGGCGGAAGGCCATGGAGCGATCTGGGCTCGAAACCCTCTGGAAGATTTACGAGAATGTGCAGGGCTTGATCCGCCATTCGGACGCCAAGGCCGGAGCGATCCTGGTCGCCGACGGGGCGATTGCCACGATTCTGCTCTCGAACGTGCCGGTTCTGGCGGCGACCTGCACCCAGAGCGCGATCGTCCACCTGCTGATTCTGGCCGGATCCGTCCTGTTGTTCCTATCGGCCATTTTCGCCGGGATATCGATCATCCCCGCCGTGGATGTCGGTGACCCTGCTTCGCTGATCTATTTCAACCACATTGCGCACTTCTATCCGACCTACGATGCCTATGCCCAGGCTGTGAAAGACGCTCTGGATCGGGACACGATCAGGGATGACCTATCCAGGCAAGTCTGGATTATTTCGAAGGTGGCTCAGAAGAAATACCGGCATGTCGCCCGGTCGATCGGGTGCTTTGGATTCTCTCTGCTGGTGTTCATGGTGAGTCTGGGGGTGGCGACTCTGGCGATCTAGAAGGGGGAGTGCTCTTGATGCTGGACTGGGCGGTGCCCTGTCCCTACCCGCCGCGCGTGAGAATCAAACAGGGACGGGATTGTCGCCCGTCCCTGTGTTGTTTCTCCTGGATGTTGGCCTTACCAGGCCGGCTCCAGATAGTAGCTGGTGCTGTTGCCTTCGACCGTCCAGCCGACCAGACCGTTATAGCTGACCTGGTACCAGGTGCCGGTGTTGCCGCAGGTCGGCCCGCCGAGCACCGCGAACGTCGCCCCGGCCGGGATCCAGCCGATCACGCCGTAGCCGTAGCCCGCGCCGTTGCGGATGCGGTTGGGCAGGGCAGGGTAGGCGGTCACGCGGCCGGTCATGCCCGCCGCGAGGCGCGGGGCCAGCGAACCGGCGCAGGTGCCCGGCAGGGGGCCGAGATGATACGGTTCCACCCAGTAGGTGCCATACCCCTCGCCTTCGGCCGTCCAGCCGACCAGGCCGTTGTAGTTGACCTGCCACCACGGGCGGCCGTCCGTGCCGCACACCGGGCCGCTGTACACGCTGAAGATGCCGCCCGCCGGAATTTCGCCGATCACGACGCTGTTGGCGCCGGTGCTGGCCGTGCCGGGGGCGCTGCGCAGCACGTTCGGCAGGCCGGGCGTGACGCGCCCCTGGCTGCCCACCACCAGGCGGCTGGGCAGGGCGCAGGCCGGGGTCGCGCTGACCGGTTCCAGCCAGTAGGTACCGTAACCGTTGCCTTCGCCGGTCCATCCGGTGATGCCGTTGTAGCTGACCTGCCACCACTGGGTGCCCTGCGCGCAGGCCGGGCCGTACAGCACGTTGAAGGTCGCGCCGACCGGGATATACCCGACCACCTGGGCGTTGAAGTTCGGGCTGACGCGGATGCGGTTGGGCTGGTTGGGATAGCTGGTCACGCGGGCCAGGCCGCCGGCCGTCAGGCGGGTAGACTGGTCGCAGGCGCCGCTGTAGTAGTCCGCGCGGGCCGTGCCGGTCTGGGCCATCCCCGCCAGGACGGTGATCATCACCATCATCAACAGGAGTTTCATTGTCTTGCGTACCATCGAATTACCCTCGCATAAGCACAATACAGGCACATTCACTTGTTGGCCGTCATGCAGCGGAGGATGCAGACTGTTCTCACTATACGCCGCCTGACCTGACCGGCACTTGACGACCGTTCGCTGGACTCCTGACGAAAAACCTCCGCCAGGGTTGGAGAATGGTTAGGGGGTAGGCGCGATGCGAGAGCAGGGAACCGTCAAAAGTGGATGAGTATGGTAAGATTGTGGTTGCCGGGATTCAATTTCGGTTGGAAGGAAGGACCGGATGCCGCCTGTGCTTCGCCCGCTGATCACGATCGAGCGCCACATTCTGGAGCAGCAGCGCGATCACCCCGGCGCGACCGGGGCCTTCACCGAGCTGCTGTACGATATCGCGCTGTCGGCCAAGCTCATCGCCCGCGAGACGACGCGGGCCGGGATCGCCAATATCCTGGGGGCGGCGGGCAGCGCCAACATTCACGGCGAGGCCCAGCAGAAGCTCGACGTGTTCGCCGACAGCGTGATCTTCCGCCTCAACGACCACACCGGCCGGGTGTGTGTCATGGCCTCGGAGGAGCACGATGACCTGCTGCCGATCCCGGCCCACCATCCCCGCACCGGGCGCTACGCCCTGATCTACGACCCGCTGGACGGCTCCTCCAACATCGAGGCCAATGTCTCGGTCGGCACAATCTTCGCCATCCACCGCAAGGTCACGCCGGGCGAAGGCGGGGGCGAGGCCGACGTGCTTCAGCCGGGCTTCAAGCTGGCCGCGGCGGTCTACGTGATCTACGGTTCTAGCACCATGCTGGTCTATTCCACCGGGCACGGCGTGCATGGTTTCACGCTCGATCCCGGCCTGGGCGAATTTCTGCTCAGCCACCCGAACATTCGCATCCCCTCCCCGCCGAAGTACTACAGCGCCAACCAGGGCTACGAGAAGGACTGGACGCCCGGCGTGCGGCGTTACGTGAAATGGCTGCAAGGCATGGACGACTCCGCGCCGCGCGCCCCACTGGCGGCTCGCTACATCGGCAGTCTGGTGGCGGATTTTCACCGCAACCTGCTGCATGGCGGGGTGTACTTCTACCCCGCTGACCGCCAGCGGCCAGAAGGTAAGCTGCGCCTGACCTACGAGGCCCAGCCGCTGGCCTACATCGCCGCCCAGGCAGGCGGGTATGCCTCGGACGGGGTGGGGGATATTCTTCAACTTCAGCCGGCCAGCCTGCACCAGCGCGTGCCGCTGTTCATCGGGAACCGCGACCTGGTCGAACAGGCCGAGCAGTTGATCCAGGCTCACGATCAGGAGAGTCTGGGGGTGTACACGGCCCGGCGCCGGGTTGTCTCCTGATCGGTGTGCGCCTCACGCGTCGTCCGGCGGGGATTCGGTCCGGGCGGCACAGACCTCGCACAGGCCGAAGACGGCGAAGTGCTCGATCCGGGGCTTGAAATGGTGGTCTTGCTGCAAGGCGACGCGCAGTGGCTCGAACAGGGCGTCATCGACCTCGACGATGTGCTGGCAGTTGAGGCAGATCAGGTGATGGTGGGCGGTCGTCCCGACCAGGGAGTAGATGGCGTGACCTTCGCCCAGGTCGGTCTGGGCGACCACGCCCGCTTCCTTGAGCCATTGCAGGATGCGGTAGACCGTGGTGACATCCAGATCGATGCCCCGCGCCGCCACGTCATGGGCGACCATCTCCAGGCTGTAGTGGCAGTGGCCGTGCGGGTTGTCCAGCAGCGTTTCCAACACCAGCCGGCGTGGGGTCGTGATCCGGTAACCGGTCTCGCGCAGGCGGGCCAGCAAGGTCTCGATCGAGGTGGGCGCGAGCTGGGTCATGGGGCGGGCGTCCAGGTCGGGATCGGCTGCCAGACGATCGAATCGAGGATTGCTTGCAAATCGGCGCGGGCTGCGTCGATACCGTCCAGCGGTTCCGTGTAGGCGAAGAAGACGTAATGGCCGCCCTGTTCGGTCAGCCCGGCGAACCAGCCCGCCGTGTCGGCCTCGCCCCGGCAGTCTACCGCCGAAAAGAACGTGCCGACCGCGTCATCCCGCCCGCCGACGGAGAAGGTGCGCGACAGGTCGGTGCCGATGTTGCACGACGAGTCGAGCAGCGTCCCGCGCAGGAAGCGCAGACCGTCGGCCCACAGGTCTGGCTCCGGCCGGGCGCTCAGGCTGGGGAAGCCCCACAGCACGACGATCCAGCCCGTGATGGCCGGGTCGGCCGGGGCCGGGCCGGTGTAGATCGCCACCGGCACGCTGCTCTCCGTGACGCCATCCCGTACCGGCAGGAGGCCGTACCCGACCTGCCAGCCGTCGGGCAGGGTCACGTCATACGGCGGGGCGACGCCCTCCTCCACGTTGGCGGTCGCCTGCGGGGTGGGCATGGCTTCCGCCTGGGTCGGCGTGACGCTGGGCAGCGGGGTGCGCGTCGGCGCCGGAGTCTCGGTTGGCGTAGGTGTCTCGCTGGGGAGTAGGGTGGGCGTGTCGGTAGGGACCGGGGTGACGGTCGGCGTGGCGGTGGGCACCGGGGCGCAGCCCGCGATCAGGGCCGCGCCCAGGACCGTCAGGGAAATCATCAGGATGGATCGGGACAGGGTCATCGCAGCGCTCTGCCGGGTGAATATGGACCTGCCGGGGATTATACCCTGTGCCGCCGCGTTTGGACCGCCGCGCGTCTTTTCGCCGTGCCGCGCTGTTTCATCGCGCCACGCTGTTTCATCGCGCCACGCTGTTTCATCGCGCCAAGGTTGGAATCCAGGACCGAGGCGAGCAGGATGGGGCTGTCACCCTGCTCGTCCCCGGTCCTGGCTGACTTCCGACCGCTGAAAGCTGACCGTTTCCAGCTATCTGGCTCGTTTCTCCTCCGACATGGCGCGGGCGTCTTCCAGCGTTTTTGTTATGAAGACGCGCGACGCGAGGTCCGAATATACCCGGGCGAGGACATTGGCCATGGTGTTGATGAACGCGCTGCCATTGGCCACGTACAGGTCGGCCACATTGGGCGGGCCTTCGGTCAGCCCGCGCTTGACCTGGGACATCGCGCCGCCGGGCAGATTGTTGCTGTTCTTGAAGTTGGCGATCGTGTCCACCGGGTGGCTCACGGTGCCAATCAGATCATAGGCTTGCTGAATGGCGCTCCGAAATTCCGTCCAGCTCCATTCCCCGACAAAATCATAACGCAGCCGGGTATGCGCTTCGTCATCCCAGTTGACCTCGATGGGCATAAGAATGCTCCCTGATTGGCGGCTCCCTTAAACGAGAATCGGATTCTTGGTCCGCTCGCGTTCGATGACTGTCTCCGCTTCTTCCATCGATCGGACAACCGGGAAGCGCGGTCCGTACTGAGGATAAATCCGGGCAAAGGTGTTGGCGATCAACTCGACGAACGTGCTGTTCTGGACAATGGCGGTCACGCCCCAGTTGGCTGGATGGTGGAACAGGGCCTGGCGCGTCCACTGGATTGTGCCCTTGGGCAGCGGCCCGCTGGAGAGCAGATTGGCGATGTAGTCCACCCGGTCCGGGACCGCGTTGGTCAGTGCATAAGCCTCCTGAACCGCCGGTTGGAAGTCTTCCCAGGTCCAGCGGTCGACCAGATCAAGTCTCAGGATGTGATTGGGTTCATCGTGCCACGTAACGATAATCGGCATCGGAATTCCTTCACTCTTGACCGAAATGAGATGCCTCCATTGTAATCTCTATTTTTCGTGATTAACCCGCAATTAATGATTAATTTAGATGTTTTTTAGAGAATCAAAACGGGCAGGTCGGAGCCTGCCCGCCAACGGGTTCGCCCCCAGCCTCAGGTACTGGAGTCTACGGGTGATACTTGCCTGTGAACGTGGTGACTTCCACCTTGAGGATTGTCACGCCGTCGGCCATCCTGTCGTCAAAGGCGAATTCTTTGTCCGTTTGATGGCGCATCAGCAGGCCAAGCGCCCGCTTCTTTTCGTCGATTGCCTCGACCAGGGAGGCTGTGCCGTTGCCGATGATGCTTTTGAAGCTGAATCCATATTTGCAGGCGGTCGCGCCTTCGATCAGGCGATGCTCGCAGTCCATCTCAAAACCTACGGCTGCGTTGTGGGCTATCGCGTCGATCTTCCGGCCCTCCCTGGCGCTGTGAAAATACAGCGTCAGATTGCCATCGACGTACTCATAGCCGAAATTCAGCGGCACGATGTAGATGCCCTGCCCATCCTGCATGCCGATCCGGCAGACCTTGCACGCTTCGATGATTGCCAGGAGTTCCGAAATCTCGGTGACTTCCCGGTCGTGTCTGCGCATCGTCCTGTCTCCTCGCCCGGTCTCGCCGCCCCACCCAGATCACACGCACCCGGCCGGGTCTTCCAGCAGGGTGCGTGTGATGATCCGCGCGACCCGCGCGGGTTATTCCCACTCGATCGTGGCGGGGGGCTTGGAGCTGATGTCGTAGACCACCCGGTTGATGCCGCGCACCTCGTTGACGATCCGGTTGCTGACGCGGGCCAGCAGTTCGTGGGGCAGGCGCGCCCAGTCGGCGGTCATGAAGTCCTGGGTCGTCACGGCGCGCAGGACGGCGGTTTCGGCGTAGGTGCGCAGGTCGCCCATCACGCCCACGCTGCGCACCGGCAGCAGGGCCACGAAGGCCTGGGCGGTCTCGTCGCGCAGCATGCCCGCCGCGCCCAGTTCCTCGCGGAAGATCGCGTCGGCCTCGCGCAGGGTCTCCAGCCGCTCCCAGGTGATCGCCCCCAGGCAGCGCACGGCCAGTCCGGGGCCGGGAAAGGGCTGCCGCCAGACGATTTCCCCCGGCAGGCCGAGCGCTTCCCCGACGCGGCGCACCTCGTCCTTGAACAGGTCGCGCAGCGGTTCCACCAGGCGGGCCTTCATCCGCTCCGGCAGGCCGCCGACGTTGTGGTGGCTCTTGATCACATGCGCGCCGGGGCGGCCGGTGCCCGCGCTCTCAATCACGTCCGGGTAGATCGTGCCCTGGGCCAGCCAGTCCAGCGAACCGGAGCGTTCCGCCGCCTGCTCGAAGGTTTCCACGAACAGCCGCCCGATGATCTGGCGCTTCTGCTCCGGGTCGGTCACGCCGTTCAGGGCGTCCAGGAAGGTCTCGGTCGCGTCCACGGCGACCAGTCCGTGCATGCCCAGCCCGTCGCGGAAGGTCGCCACGACCTCCTGCGGCTCGTTTTTGCGCAGCAGGCCGTTGTTGACAAAGATCGGCGTGAGCCGGTCCCCGACGGCCCGGTGCAGGAGGACGGCGGCCACGGCCGAATCGACCCCGCCGCTGAGGCCCAGCACTACCCGGTCGCCGCCGACGCGGGCGCGGATGTCCGCCACGGCCTGCTCGATGAAGGCTTCCGGCTGCCAGCGCGGCGCGCAGCCGCACACTTCCAGCGCGAAGTTGGCCAGGAGCTTCCCGCCGTTGGGGGTGTGGGTCACTTCCGGATGGAACTGCACGCCGAACAGGCGGCGGACCGGGTCGCCGATGGCCGCGTAGGGCGAATTGGCCGAGCGGGCCAGGGTGACGAAGCCGGGCGGCGGCGCTTCCAGCCGGTCGCCGTGACTCATCCAGACGGCCTGCTCCGGGGCCAGCCCGGCCCACAGGGGGAGTTCCGCCGCCTCCGGGGCGAGCGCGATCGTGGCCGGGCCATACTCGCGCGCGCCGGACGGGGCGACCGTCCCGCCGAGGGCCTGGGTGAGGAGCTGCATGCCGTAACAAATGCCCAACACCGGCAGGCCGCTGTCCAGCACCCAGCCGGGCAGGCGCGGCGCGTCCGGATCGTAGACGCTGCTGGGACTGCCGGACAGGATGATTCCGCGCGGGGCCAGGCCGAGCGCCGACTCCGCGCGGGCGGTGTAGGGCGCGAGGCTGGCATAGACGCCCTGCTCGCGCACGCGGCGGGCGATCAACTGGCTGGTCTGCGAGCCGTAGTCGATGATGACCAGGCCGCCCTGTCTCAAATCGGTCATGATGGGCCTTTATCGGTTGGGTTCGAGTGTGGATGGACGTCTGGACAGCGAAAACGGGTGAAGGGAAGCGAGGCATAGGGGAGAGCAGGCCACACGGGCGGCGCGAGCCGGGGGGAGACCCCTGGCCGGGCTGCCGCCCTGCCTGGAATACATTGGCGCGCGCGCCGGGTGATCCCTGGATCGATGGCTGTCCTCATCCCGAATCCCCTGCTTGGTGGTTCGTCTGGCAAATTCCCGAAGGTATGTTTGGGTAGGGGCGACCGGCGGGT
>CAZHMJ010000071.1:0-18294 GCA_964533805.1 uncultured Anaerolineae bacterium
CGGGCAGTTCTAGTCGACACACGCGATGGGCGGGAGATCGCTACCGCCGTCCATCCTTACGGAAATGGCGTCATCGACCACACTTTACCCGGCAGCCAGATACCCCTTCCCCCCGACTGGGCTCTTCAGGACCCCCTCGATTACATTGAAGTCATCAAACAGACTATCCCCGCCGTGCTCAAACAGAGCGGAATCGATCCGGCCGAGGTGGTCGGGATCGGCATCGACTTCACGGCCTGCACGATGATGCCCGTCAAGGCCGACGGCACGCCCCTCCGCGCGCTGCCCGAATTTGTGCAAAATCCGCATGCGTGGGTCAAGCTCTGGAAGCACCACGCCGCCCAGCCCCAGGCGGACAAGATCAACGAGACCGCCCGCCGAATGAGCCAGGCCTGGCTCGATCGGTATGGTGGCAAAATCTCCTCCGAGTGGTTTTTCAGCAAGGCCCTGCAAATTCTGGAAGAGGCGCCGGAGGTCTACCGGGCTGCTGACCGGCTGATCGAGGCGGCCGACTGGGTGATCTGGCGTCTGTCGGGCGTCGAATCGCGCAACACCTGCACCGCCGGTTACAAAGCCATGGTTCAGGATGGCGACTATCCCGCGCGTGAGTACTTTGCCGCGCTCCATCCCGACTTCGCCGACGTCGTCGACACCAAGATGATGCGCACCTTCGCTCAGCTTGGGGATCGCGTTGGCGGTCTGACCGAAGAAGCAGCCGCCTGGACCGGCCTCAAGCCCGGCATCGCGATCGCCACCGCCAACGTGGACGCGCATGTCACCCCGCCCGCGGTCAAGGTCACCGAACCGGGCACGATGGTCATGATTATGGGCACGTCGACCTGCCACATGCTGATTGGCGACCGGCTCCAATCCGTTGAGGGCATGTGCGGCGTGGTGGATGGCGGCATCGTCCCCAACCTGTATGGGTACGAGGCAGGTCAAAGTGGTGTTGGTGACATTTTCGCCTGGTTCGTGAACCATGCTGTGCCGGCCGAGTATTACGACGCTGCGCGCAAGGCTGGCATGGACGTCCACCAGTACCTCGAAACCGAAGCCGCCAAACAGCGTCCCGGCGAGCATGGCCTGCTGGCCCTCGACTGGTGGAATGGCAATCGCTCGATCCTGGTCGACGCGGACCTGACCGGCCTGCTGATCGGCGCCACCCTGGCAACCCGCGCCCCGGATATCTACCGCGCCCTGATCGAGGCTACTGCCTACGGCACGCGCATTATCGTCGAGTCCTTCGAGGAGCGCGGCATCCCGGTCAAGGAACTCGTCCTGGCCGGCGGCTTGCCGGAAAAGAACCAGTTGCTCGTCCAGATTTATGCGGATGTCACAGGCAAGACGCTCCGCTTCGCCGGGTCGGCCCAGTCACCCGCGTTGGGATCGGCCATGCATGCGGCCGTGGCCGCCGGAGTCTATCCCAACATCAAGGCGGCAGCGGATAAGATGGGCAAGCTGAAGGATCGGGTCGTCCAGCCCATCGCGGCAAACCAGCGGGTCTACGACCGCCTCTATGCCGAATACAAGCTGCTATATAGCTACTTTGGCCGCGGCCAGAACGACGTCATGAAGCGGCTCAAAGCCATCAAGTACGAAGCCCGCGGCAACCGCTAGGCCGCGAGCCGGAGAACGGGTGAGATACCAATGATGCTGCAAGCGCTGCGTGAAGAAGTCTGCGAACTCCACATGGAACTGCCTCGCAACAACCTGGTCGTCTGGACCATGGGCAATGTCAGTGCCCGCGATCCAGAAACGAACCTGGTGGTGATCAAGCCCAGCGGAGTGAAATTCCAGGACCTGACGCCGGACAAGATGGTCATCGTTGATATCGACGGCAACATCGTCGAGGGGAACTACAAAGCCTCGTCCGATACCGCCTCGCACTGCTACATCTATCGGCATATGTCCCACGTGCGCGGCGTGGTTCACACCCATTCCCGCTATGCGACCGCCTTCGCCGCCCTGGGACGCGAAATCCCGTGCTTCCTGACGGGCATGGGCGATGAATTCGGGGGGCCGATCCCCTGCGCGAGCTTCGCCCTGATCGGCGGTGAGGAGATCGGGCAGTTGGTCGTCCAAACCCTGACCGGGCACAAGAGCCGGGCCTGCCTGCTTCAAAATCATGGGGTCTTCACCATCGGCGAGACCCCCGAGACGGCGGTCAAGGCGGCGGTGATGTGCGAGGACAGCGCGGCAACCTCATGGATCACCATGCAACTGGGCACGCCCCACCCTATCTCGGCGGAGAACCTGGAAAAACTGTACTACCGTTACCACAACGTCTACGGGCAGTAATCGGCAAGGCGCGCCTATCGGCGGAAAGCACGAAATCGGATACCAGCCATCCCGAAACCGCGAAACATGTCTTTGCGTTCACGGATGACTCCGATCACAATCTGAATATCATGACGCGGCCCTGCCGCCAGAACCAGGGCGGACAGACAACCGCAGTCAGCAGTTCGTATGGCTCGAACACGAGATTGAACTACCGCCTGCATTCATCGTTCCTAGAGAGAGAAGGAGAAAACGTCATGACCGCCACACAGCCCAAGCCAATTGCCGCATCCAGACTGAACGAACGCCCGGTGACGTTAGCCGTCATCAACGGCACGCGCGGCTTCTTCCCGGCACACCTGGCCCTCAGCGGCCGCAAGACCATCCTCGAAGTCCTGGAAAAAGCCGGCATCAAGGCCATCATCCCGGCGGAAGACGCGACCCGGATGGGCGCAATCGAATCGCTGGAAGAAGCGCGCCTGTGCGCCGATCTCTTCAAGCAGCACCGCGACGAGATCGATGGCATCCTGGTCACGCTGCCGAACTTCGGTGACGAGCGCGCCATCGCCAACACCATCCGCTTCTCCGGGCTGAACGTGCCGGTTTTGATCCAGGCCTTCCCGGATGATGTCAGCAAGATGGACATCCAGAACCGCCGGGATAGCTTCTGCGGCAAGATGAGCTGCTGCAATAACCTGCACCAGTACGGCATCAAGTACACCCTGACCAGCCAGCACACGATGGACCCCACCAGCGACGCCTTCATGGCTGACCTGAAGAAATTCGCCGGGGTCTGCCGCGTGGTGCGCGGCATGCGCATTGCCCGCATAGGCATGCTCGGTGCGCGTCCGGAAGCCTTCAAGACGGTGCGCTTCAGCGAAAAGTTGCTGGATCGGGCCGGGATCAGCGTCGAGACCCTCGACCTCTCGGAAGTCTATGGCCGGATCGAACGCCTGGCCGACAATGACGCGGCCGTCGTGACCAAGCTGGCGGAGATTCGCAAGTACGCCCAGACCAAGAACGTCCCCGAACTGTCCCTGATGAGGATGGCGAAGTTCGGCGTCGTCCTGGATGGCTGGATCGCGGCCAACCAGCTCGATGCAACCGCGATTCAGTGCTGGACTTCGATGGAAGAGTATTTCGGGGTCGTGCCCTGCACCATGATGAGCATGAGCAGCAATAAGCTCAGCCCCTCGGCCTGCGAAACGGATATCGTCGGCGCGCTGGGCATGCTGGCCCTCCAACTCGCGTCCGGCCGCCCGTCGGCCCTGGTCGACTGGAATAACAACTACGGCACCGATCCAGACAAGGGCGTGGTCTTCCACTGCTCGAACTTGCCCAAGGACATCCTCGTCGAGGACATCCCGGTCATGGATTACCAGGAGATCATCGCCGGTTCCGTGGGCAAGGAAAACACCTACGGCACGATCTACGGCCGCGTGAAGGCAGCTCCCTTCACCTACCTGCGCGTCTCCACCGACGAGTTCAACGGGCAGATCATGGCCTACACCGGTGAAGGCAGCTTTACCGATGACCCGATCAATACGTTTGGCGGGTACGGCGTCGTGAAGGTACCCAACTACCAGAAGCTGCTCGCCCACATCTGCAACAACGGTTTCGAACACCACGTCGCCCTCAACCAGTCCCTGGTCGGTGATATCATCAACGAGGCATTCACGAAATACCTCGGTTGGTCGACCTACTATCACAAGTAAGGTCGCGCTTCAGTCAGGGTCAGCCCGGAGGCGGCCGGGCTGACCCACCCTGTAGAGGGGAATATCCCACGCACAGCAACCGGTGCGCGGGCAGCATATTCGGACCTCTGGCTGGTCACAGCCCAAGCTCCGGATAGGCAACCACCTTGGAATACTGACGAGTGAGTGTCATGTCTGTCCTACTCAAAGCTACTGGCATCACCAAGCAGTTTCCCGGAACTCTCGCCCTGGACAACGTGCATTTGGAACTCCGCCAGGGCGAGATCCACGCAATCCTGGGCGAGAACGGTGCGGGCAAAAGCACCTTGATGAAAATCCTGAGCGGCGTCTACACCGCGGATGCAGGCGAGATCACCTATGAAGGGCGCCCTATCGCGCCGGACAACCCGCATGAGGCCCTGAAGCTCGGCATTGCCATCGTCCACCAGGAGTTGAGCCTCGTCCCGGCCCTGACCGTGGGGGAGAACATCTTTCCGGGTCGCCTGCCCACCAATAGGCTGGGCATGGTCCGCTACGGCGAGCTGTTCCGCCGCAGCCGCGAGGCGCTGGCCAAGATGGAAGTGGCCGTCGATCCCCGCACCCTGGTAAGCACGCTGTCGGTCGCCAGCCAGCAGTTGATCGAAATCACCAAAGCCCTCAGCTCGGACTGCAAAGTCCTGATCCTGGACGAGCCGACGTCCGCCCTGACCGAACACGAGGCAGAGACGCTCTTTACGCTGCTGCGCCGGCTGGCGTCGGAAGGGGTAGGCATTCTGTACATCAGCCACAAGCTCAGCGAGATTTTCGCCCTGGCCGACCGGGTGACCGTCCTGCGGGATGGCAAATACATCGGCACCGAGACCATCCAGGACATCACGCCCGACGTGGTGATTCGGATGATGGTTGGCCGCGAACTGGGTGACATGTACCCCGAGAAGCTCCAGGAGCGCGGCGCGCCGATCCTGGAAGTGCGCAACCTGACTCTGCCCGGCCAGAAATCGGGCTGCAGTTTCAACCTCTATCGGGGCGAAATCCTGGGCTTCGCCGGGTTGATTGGCTCTGGCCGGACGGAACTGGCTCGCGCCATTTTCGGGGCGGATCCCAAGCTCTCCGGCGAGATTCTGCTCGACGGACAGCCGGTCACGATCGACTCGCCTTCGCAAGCGATCCGGCAGCGCGTCGGATACCTGCCAGAAGACCGCAAGGCGGCCGGTCTGTTCCTGAGTATGGCGATCAAGAACAACCTCGAAGCCTCGATCCTGCGCGAAGTCGCCGCTAACGGCTTCATTGTGCCCGCCAAAGAACGCAGCCTCGCCCAGGAATACGTTCAACGCCTCAACATCAGCACCCCCAGCGTGGAGCAGGAAATCCGCCGGCTCAGCGGCGGTAACCAGCAGAAAGCCCTGGTCGCCAAATGGCTGGCGATCAAGCCTCGCCTGCTGATCGTGGACGAGCCGACGCGCGGTATCGACGTGGGTGCCAAACGCGAGATCCACTATCTCCTGCGCCAATTGGCCTCGGAGGGAGTCGGAGTCATCATGATCTCGTCCGAGCTGCCGGAGATTCTGGGCATGAGTGACCGCGTGATGGTCATGCACGAAGGCCAGATTATGGCCGAACTGGATGCAGCAAACGCAACAGAGGAACGGATCATGACCTACGCCAGTGGTCAGATGAGCGAAGTGAGCGAATGAGCATGCACGCAACCACCTCCAACAAGACCAGCACGATGGACAACGGGACCAGCCTGATCAGGCGCCTGATCCAGTTTCGCGAGATCACCCTGATTATCATGATTGTCGTCGTGGGTATCCTCCTCCACCTGGCGACTGGCCGCTTCCTGACCACGGCCAACCTGAATGCGATCATGCTCGGCTTCGTTACGTCGTCAATTATCATGGTCGGCATGCTCGCAGCCCTGGTCTCCGGCGGCTTTGACCTGTCGGTTGGCTCCGTCTTTGCGATGGGCGGCGTCACGACGGCGATCGCCCTGCGCGCCGGCTTGCCCATCAGCCTCTCGATCCTCTTGGGCGTGGGCGCGGGCACACTCGCCGGGTTTGCCAACGGCTTGCTGATCACCAAAGCCGGGATCAACCCCTTCCTCACCACCCTGGGCATGATGAGCATCGCGCGTGGCATTGGGCTGGCGATCACGGAAGGCTCGCCCATCGCCAATCTACCCAGCGAGTTCTTCGTCTACGGCCAGGGCAAGACACTGGACGTCCCCAACCTGATTCTGATTGCGCTCGTGATCGTGATCATCGGTGATGTCCTGATGCGGCGCTCAGCCCTCTTCCGTCAGATTTACTACGTCGGTGGCAACCCGGATGCAGCGCGTCTGTCGGGCATCAACGTCGCTCGCGTGACGATTGGCGTCTATACCCTGTCCGGTCTGCTGGCCGCCCTGGCGGGCGTCCTGTCGGTGTCTCGCTTTACGGTCGCGGATCCCGGCACCGGCACCGGCGAAGAACTGCGTCTAATCGCCGCCTGTATCATCGGCGGGGCCAGCCTCAACGGCGGAAAGGGCACGGTCCTGGGTGGGTTGCTCGGTCTGATCTTCGTCGGATTTATCAATAACGGGATGGTGCTTCTGCGCGTACCCGTCTATTGGCAGAACCTGGCCATGGGGGTCATCCTCCTGCTTGCGGTCGGCTTCGATACGTTCAGCCAGCGCATGCAGGAGCGGCCAGGCCGCAAGAAGGTGAGCTAGCCCCACACCTTCCGCGCTCGACCGAAGAATAGCCGCAGTTTCTGTCTATCCAAAGGAGTTGGAGAGAATGAAGCGTCGTGAATTCTTGAAGGCTACCAGCATGCTCGCCGCCGCGGGCCTGACCCTGCCAGCGCTCAAGAGTGCGCGTGCCCAGGATCAGCAGACCTACTACATGATCACCTTCGTCTCTGGCATCGACTACTGGAAGGACTGCTATCGCGGCATGCAGGACGCGGCCGAGTACCTCGGCGTGGAAGCCGTGTACACCGGCACGGAGCAGAACGACATCACCGCCGAAGTCCGCGTCTTCGAGGAAGTCACCGGGCAGCAGCCAGCCGGCATCCTTGCTACCATCATCAACCCGGACGCCTTCGTCGCCCCGATCAACGCCGCCGTCGAGGGTGGGGTGCACGTCGTCACGTTCGACGCCGACTCGCCCATCAGCAAGCGGTACTCGTTCGTGGGCACCGGCAACTACTACGCCGGCGTCGTGGCGGCCCGCTGGATCGCGCCATTGATCGGATCGGGCAAGGTCGCTATCTCCAGCGTCACGGCCCAGCTCAACCACGTCCAGCGCCGCCAGGGGTTCATCGACACGCTGGCCTCGGAATACCCGGATGTCGTCACCTCCGATGACCTGATCATCGACGACCAGAACAACAGCACCATCGCCGCCCAGCAAATGGCCGCGGTGCTCCAGGCCAACCCGGACGTCAAGGGCATCTTCGCCACCGACGCACTGGGTGCGGTCGGCGTCAGCCAGGCCGTCCGTGAAGCCGGTCTGACCGATATCAAGATCATCGGCTTTGACTACGACGAAGGCACGCTCGACCTGATCGACAGCGGCCAGCTCAGCGCCACCCTGGCTCAGGGCACCTGGCAAATGGGCTTCTGGGGCATGCTGTTCCTGTACATGGTCAAGAATGGGATGATCAAATCGGTCTCCGACTGGGCCGCCGCGGGCATCTCCCCCCTGCCCCCCAACGTGGACACCGGCGTGGTCGTCATCACCGCCGAAAACAGCCAGTACTGGCGCGCGGGCGCATAGAAGCGCCTTCCCGGCCAAAAACAGACGGGGCGTCCAGCGACGCCCCGTTTGCTTTGATTCGATGGATACCAGCCAGATGCACCTAGCGGCGCATCTGGTCAAATGCACCTAGCGGCGCATCTGGTCAAATGCACCTAGCGGCGCATTTGAGGATCGAACGCATCCCGGATTCCGTCTCCGATCACATACAGGCACAGCACCGTGACCATGATCAGGACACCCGGCAGGATCACCAGATGCGGACCTTTAGTGAAAAACGTCTGCGCGTTGGTCAGCATATTGCCCCAGGTCGCGGTCGGCGGCTTGACGCCCACCCCGAGAAAACTCAACCCCGACTCGACCAGGATCAGGTTGCCCACGTTGATCGCCAGCGTTACCACCACAATCGAGAACAGGTTGGGCACCATGTGCACGAACATGATCCGCAGGTCGGACGCGCCGACCGAGCGGGCGCTGACGATGAACTCTCTTGCCCGCAGCGCAATTGTCTCTCCGCGCACCAACCGGGTGATGCCCGTCCATCCAATCAGGGCCAGCACCAGCACCAGCGCCTCCGCCGACGGGGACAGTACCGAGGAAATGATTAACAACAGGAACAGGGCGGGAATAGAGTCCAGGGTCGTAATCAGCCAGTTGACCAGATCGTCCACGATCCCGCCGTAGAAGCCGGTCACGACACCGAGAGTCAGGCCAATGGTCATCGTTAGGATGGCCGCACCAAACCCAATCCCCAGCGAAACTTGCCCTGCATGCATCAAACGGGACAGATGATCGCGGCCCAGATCGTCCGTGCCCAAAAGATGCCCGGCCGCGCCAATCGGCAAGAATTTGTTGCCGATGTCGGTTCGATTGGGATCAACGTGCAGCAATTGTTCGCTAATGACCGGGGCTAGTATGGACATCACTCCGAGCAGCACGATCACGCCTATCGCGAGCAGCGTCAACTTGTCCCGGCGCAGTCGGCGCATCGCCGTGGCCCAGAGAGACTCGCTGACGTAATGCTCCGGTTCATCCAGGCGCACCATCTGCGCATTTGTCGTCTGAGTAACCATGAACGTCCCCCGCCTAGCTGAACCGGATGCGCGGATCGATCAGCGCGTACAGAATATCGGAGAGCAGATACCCCAGGATCGTGGCAAGCGACGTCATGATCACGACGGCCATCACGATGGGATAGTCCTGTTGGACGACCGACTGCACCGCCAGGCGGCCCAGTCCCGGCCATGAGAACATGGTTTCCGTGATGGCGGCCCCACCCAGCAGACCCGTGATCGCCGGGCCGAGGAAAGTCGCCAGCGGGATCATGGCATTCCGGGCCGCATGTTTGAACCAGACCGACCGCATCCGCAGCCCTTTGGCCTGGGCCAGCTTGATGTAATCCTGGCCGATCACGTCCAGCATCGACGTGCGCATGTAACGCGAATAGCCGGCAATGCCGCCCGTCGCCAGGACGAGCATGGGCAGCAGAAGGTAATCCAGTCGCTGATAGAGCGGCGGACAGTCGCCGGTGAGGGTAGGCGCGCAGCGACTCCCCATTGGGAGAACATTCAGCATTGACCCAAAGATAAGGATCAGAATAAGACCCAACCAGAAGACAGGCATGGCGCTAAAAAGCACGGCCATGATTCGGGAGAAGTTATCGAATAATCCACCCCGCCGTACCGCGGCGAACACGCCGATCGGCACGCCGACCACCAGACCCACCAGCAACGCCGTCAGGCCCAGCTCGAACGTGGCCGGGATGCGCTCCAGGACCATGTCCAGCACGGGCCGCTGAGCGAAGAACGACCGTCCGAAATCGCCCCGGACCACCCCCAGGCGCGTGCCTGGTGGCTCAGGTTCTCCATCGCCATCCGCGTCGAGCGGGATGAGGAAGGCATGATCGGCCACCCCATCGCCATCCGAATCCCAACGCATCCAGTCATCCCCAAGCAGCCAGCGCAGGTACTGGACCGGCCACGGGTCGTTGACACCCAGCCTGGCAGCCAGCGCCTCGCGCTGCTGGGGGGTGATCTTTGGATCGCCGAAGGTCAAAGCGGCCACCGGCCCGCCGGGAGCCGCCGTCATCAGAAGGTATGAGAGCACCGTGATACCAAACAGCGTTGGGATTGCTTGAAACAAACGACGTAAGGTGTACTTGACCATGCGAGACTCCTTCCCGCGCCACGGCTGGTTTCGCCAGCCGGTGATTCCTCCAACAGACTGGATGAACTGCCCCCCGATCGAGGGATCAGGGGGCAGTCTTGAACCAGACCGCAAACCGGCCTAGCCCAACTTACTCAACGCTGATCGACCAGCTATCAACGTTCCACCAGTTGTTGCTGGGATACGGGTTGAAGTTCTCGACGTTGCCACGCGCGGCGTACATCCCATTTTGCGTGAACAGCCACAGGTACGGCAGGTCTTCCTGCATGATCTCCTGAATGCGATCGTACAGCGCCTTGCGAGCGTCCGGATCGCAGCCCGGCAGGGTCTTGGCCTGGGCCATCAGATCGCTGACTTCGGCATTGTAGTAGGACGGCCAGTTGTCGCCACTGCCCACGACGTCCGAAGAAGCCGCCCACATCTGGGTCTGGTCGGGGTTGTCAGGATAGCTCTGCCGCCAGCCCAGGATGATCGCGTCAAAGGTCTGCGAGTAGCCGATGTCCAGCAGCGTGTTGAAGTCAATCGCCTGGAAGTCAACCACGATGCCAATCCGGCTGAGCTGATCCTGGATAATCGTGCCGATGGCCGCACGCCGGGTGTTGCCCTCGTTGGTGTAGAGCGTGAAACGGAACTCCGTGCCGTCCTCGGCGTAGAGCGCGTCATGTGCCTCCAGCACCCCGTTGCCATCCTCGTCGCGCCAACCAGCTTCGGCCAGCAGCGCCACGGCAGCTTCGGTATCGTAGGGGATCGGAGCCAGATCGGCGTTGTAGGTCCACGAGCCGGGGATCACGTTGGAAGCCATGCGCTGGCCTTCGCCGAAGACCGCGCCGTCGATGATGGCATCCACGTCGATCGCCAGCGCCATCGCATGGCGGACGCGCACGTCACCGAACAGCGGGTGATAACCCTGGTCGATCGGATTGCCGGTTTCGTCCAGGCCATTCTGCGGGTTGGCCGGATCGGCCAAATTGAACGCGAAGTAGTCCCAGGTGTTGCCGGGATAGTCGTACACCTGAATATCGCCAGTCTCGGCCGCCGCGCGGATGTCCGAACGGCGCTCGACAGGCGGATTGTCGATGTAATTCAGTTCGCCCGCGAGAAACTGCTCAACCAGCACGGTCTGGTCAGGCACCGTCTTGTAGATGTAGCCTTCCGGGATGACCGCCCCCATCTCGGCGTCGGGATAGGTCGGGCTTGCCAGCACAGAGGTCAGTTCGGCCGGGCGATACTGCCCGAACACAAACGGGCCGGCACTCACGCTAGGCTCCAGATTCCAGGGATTGTCGTTGAACTGGGTGAAGTCCTCGCTGAAGATGTGCGCAGGGATCGGATCGAAATCCGTCATATCGTTGAACGCCGTGCAGCCCGGCTGATGGAAGGTCACGACCACGGTGTAGTCATCGGTGGCTTCCACACTGGCGATCGAGTCCATCAGGTAGCCGCGATTGGTGTCCGTCTGGCCGCTGACGATCGCCTGCCAGGAGAACGCATAGTCGTGGGCGGTAACAGGCTCACCATCCGACCAGGTCATGTCATCGCGCAGATGGAGCGTGTAGACCGTGCCATCTTCCGAGATTTCCCAGCTCGTCGTCAGCGCATTGCGCACCATCGGGTTCTCGCCAAACTCGGCAAAGAGCGCCGTGCTGGGATCGACGCCGATGATATCGGGGATCAGGAACTGGTAGATGCGGTCACACGCGGTGTCGGTGCACAGAAGTGGATTGAACGGAACGGGGTCACTGCCAAAGTTACCTTCAATGATGATGCCGCCCGCCCCCCCTTGGGCCATTGCGGGCAACGCGCCCACAAACAGCATCACGACCACCAGTAGAAGAGACAGCTTGGTCTTAATGGTGACCCTCCTTGAACGGTATATGGTTTATCGGAAAAGCATCCCATACTGTGCCCCTAGCATCGCTCAAACGACTCCGGCGGACATCGGTCATTGGTCGAGAATGAATCCTGGCCGGTCGGCGGATCGAAAACCTGGCCGAACGGCCAGGTTCAAGAGGGCACACTCGCTGGAGAAGGGAGAGCACGCCCGCCAGAGTCGAATACGTCTGGCAGGCCTGTGGCCTGCCGGTCAGCGCTTGTGAACGAGGTTGTGCTGCAACGCCAAGGAAACCGCCTCGGTTCGCGTGGCGGCTCCCAGTTTGGAGAGGATGCTGCTGACATGGTATTTGCTGGTCGAATAGCTGATCACCAATCGTTCGGCGATCTCGCTGTTCTTGAGGCCCTCGACCATCAGGCCCAGGACTTCGCGCTCGCGTTCCGTCAGGTCGTGGCCAACCTCGCCCGCGCCGGTCGTCGCCTGGATCAGGGCCTGGGTCGCCTCTGGAGACAGGGTGGATTTGCCTTCGACCGCCGATCGGATCGCCTTCGCCAGGTCTTCATCCTCGACGTCCTTGAGCAGGTAACTGATCGCCCCGGACTTCAGCGCCTTTTCAACCAGTTCAGCCTCCGGAAAGCTCGTGAGCGCGATGACCCGAATCGATGGATTGGCCTGGACAATGGCCCGCGTCGCCTCCGCGCCATCCACCTTGGGCATTACCAGGTCCATCAATACCACGTCGGGTGGATTCTGGGCACACATCCGGATGGCCTCCTCGCCGTTGCGCGCCTCGCCCACCAGCTCGATATCGTCATAGGTCATCAGGAAAGCCCGCAGCCCGTTGCGAACCACCTTGTGATCGTCAGCGACTAAAACACGAATCGGTCTGGAATCTCCCATGGTTCCTCCCCCTTGTCTCCTTCACGCCAGAGCAGCGTGATCTGAGTTCCACGCCCCGGCGCGCTTTCCACACGTAGTTGAGCGCCAATCGAACGAGCCCGTTCTTTCATGATCTTCAGCCCCAGGTGGTCGGACGGCACCTGAGCCAGATCGAATCCGCAGCCATTGTCGTTGATCCACAACGCCAGGCGATCCTTGGCCAGCCAGATGTTGACACCGGCCTCGGTCGCCTCGGCGTGTTTCGCCATGTTGTTCAACGCTTCCTGAACGATTCGATAGACCGCGATCTTGACTTCCAGCGCGATATCGCGCTCGCCTTCGACCTCCAGCGTGATCGGAATCCCCGCGCGTCCAATGGCCGCTTCTACCAGGTGCCGCAGCAGCGTTTGAAGCTCGGTCTCGGCGAAAGCCGTCGGTCGCAATTCCAGCAGCAAGGTGCGCATCTCCGCCAGCGCGCCCCGCGTCAACTGGTGAAGCTCGTCGAGCCGCCGCCAGCCCTCCTCAGGATCGCGCGCCCACAGCCGGGGCAAGACCTTGGAGATCAGACTGGCCGAAAACAGAGTCTGTGTGACCGAATCGTGCAAGTCGCGCGCCAGCCGGTTGCGCTCCGCGACCGCCGCGGCCTCCTGAGCCTGACCGTACAGCCGGGCGTTTTCGATCGCCATCGCGGCCTGCTCGCCAAATGCTGTCGCCAGGCGCAGTTCCTCGTCGGCGAACCCACGCGGCTCGGTGTAGTACAAACCTAGCGTGCCAAAAACCTCGTCATGGATCACCAGCGGGATGCTCAGGTAGGCATTGTAATACCGGGACAGCCGATCCAGCCATGTCTCCATGCCCGGTGATAGCCCGTGATCGCCGTCCTGAACCCTGGTCAAATAGGCGGCGATGTTCTCGATCAGGTAGGGTTCTCGTGTGAGCATACTCGCCGGCACACTACCTGGCGATGCAGGCAGTGATCGGATGGTCAGCAGATCGTCCGGCAGGCCGTAGGCTGCCTGAATAGTCAGGTTCGGAGCGCTTTCAACGGCGAAGATCACGCCCGCGCTCGAGCCGAGCAGTTGGCTGGCCTGCGTCACAACGTAGACCAGAATCTCCTTCAGAGGGCGCTTCGAATTGAGGATGCCGAGGATATCACGCAGGCTCTCCGCGATTCGCCGCCGCTGTTCAGCCTCGATACGCCGGCTCTGTTCAAGCTGGTGAAGGCGCGCGTTTTCAATCGCCAGGGCCGCCTGCTCCACAAAGGTCGATGCCAGATCGATCTGCTCCTGGGCGAACTGCTGGGCATCACGATAGTAGAACGTCAGCGAGCCGTACAACTCATCGCGGATCACCAGGGGCACGCCCAGCCAGGCCGCATAGTAGGAGCGCAGCAGCAGTCGCTGCCGCCGAACCACAGGGTCATGGTACGGATCGCTCCTGGAAAACCCAGGTCGCACCTCATCGGCAAAGTTGCCGCAGACCACCCGCTGCTCCTGGATGATCTGGAGGTAGGACTGCCCGGCGAACTCCAGCGAGCTGCCTTCGAAGTCAAGCAGCGCGTCAGGCCAACCGCACGCCGCCCTCAACCGCAGCGTATTCGTGCCCTGTTCCAGTTGGTGCAGCACACAGGCATCCGCGCCCATCAGAGCCGTCGCCTGCCGCACCACGTGATCGAGGATTTCGTTCAGGGGACGGTCGGAGTTGAGTACCCGCAGGGTGTCGCGCAGACTCTCCGCGATCTGGCGGCGGCGCTCCGCCTCGATCCAGCGTTCCTGCTCAGCCTGGTGCAGGCGCGCGTTGTCGATCGCCAGGGCGGCCTGCTCCACAAATGTCGAGGCCAGGCTGACCTGCTCGTCCAGGAATTCCTGCGGCTGCGTGTAGTAGAACAGCATCGCGCCAAACACCGAGTCTCGAATCACCACTGGCAAGCCCATCATTCCGGCGAAGCGCTGCCGAATGATTATTCTGCGCCAGCGAACCTCAGAGTCTAGATCGGGCGCGTTGCGGATCAGATCGACCCGGTCGGGAAGCGGCTCATAGTTGCCATAGATGGTCTGCCGGTCAAAGATACAGCGCCGGTAATCATCGTCGATTGTGTCAAGCACGACCACATTGATCGGCAGCAGCTCGATAGGCCATCCAGCGCTGGCCCGCCGCCAGAGCAAGTTCCGCCCAAAATCGCATTGATGGAGCACGCAGGCGCCGGCCCCCAGCAGTTCCTTGGCCTGGCGCACGATGTGATCGAGAATCTCGTCCAGCGGCCGGTCGGAGTTCAGAATACGCAGTGTATCACGCAGGCTCTCCGCGATCTGCCGGCGTTGATCGACCTCGATCCGCGCGATTGGCTCGGACGATAGACTCTGTTCGGGTGTTCCGTCTGCCATGAAGACGTTCTCCGGATCGTCGCCATCAGACCTCCAGGGGAACCACCCCCGTACCCCTATTATAGTGTTTCCCTCCTCCCCTCTACCAACAGACATCCTGGCGACACTAGCCGTCTGACCAGGCTGCAATTCCGTCCCCAGACCGGTGTCAAGCGAAGCGATCGAAACGATACTCAGGATTAAAGAGAGCCAGCTTTGCATTCAGGTCAGCCGTTCATCCTCGTACAGGGATCCCAGCGCCCGCCTGTCTTGCGAACGCACGGGAACAAATACCAGAGGTACAGGATGAAAATCGTCATCGCAGATGAACGGGCCGGCGTGCGTTCCGCACTCCGGCTGCTGATCGAACAGGAAACCGACTGCGTGGTTGAAGGGGAGACCGATCGCGCCGTCAGGCTTTTTGCGGTCGTCGACGGCTTGCGTCCTGATTTGCTCCTGCTGGACTGCCGGCTGCCCGGCCTGAGCCTGCGCCAGGCCATTGCCGGCCTGCGGGCCTCCTATCCTGAGATGGGAATCATTGCCATGAGCGGCCAACCCGACATCCAGGGGGAAGCCCTGTCGGCGGGCGCGAATGCCTTCATCCCGAAAAATGAAACTCCACAGACCGTGCTGAGCATCCTTCGATCGATTAGCCAGCGTAACGGAAATGCCTGCCACCGCGCCTGAACGCCTCGTGCCTTCCGGCCAGCCGGGCCTCGACCAGAAACCGGGAATCCCAAACCAGCCGTTGATCACGGAGATGAAATTAATGGTTGACTCATGGATTCCAATGGTTCTATAATTCCTTTGCTTCGCCGGTCAGCCGGCTTCCCACAACTCCGCCAGTCGTTTCGTCCCGCCCTTGCGATCACAGGACAGGTCATGAATATCCCACTCAAACGCTACTGGGATCTGCTTGTCGATCACCTCAGACCCCAGAAAGGGCGTTTTGCGCTGCTCACCGCCCTGCTTCTGGGCAGCATCGGCCTGCAAGTCCTCATCCCGCAGGTCACCCGCAGCTTCATCGACACCGTCACCGCCGGCTCGACCAGCGACATGCTGGTTCTGGCCGCGCTCGGGTTCATCGGACTGGCCATCCTGCAACAGGTGACGTCCGTGGGCGCGCGTTATGTGGGTGAATACGTGGCCTGGACGGCCACCAATGCGCTGCGTGCCGAACTGGCCGATCACTGCCTGCACCTGGACATGAGTTTTCACAACAACTCCAGTCCCGGCGAGTTGATCGAACGCATCGACGGCGACGTGGCCGAACTTTCCAACTTCTTCTCACAGCTTGTCATCCGGGTCATCGGCAACGTTCTGCTCATGTTCGGGATTCTGGTTGTCCTCCTGGCCGAAGACTGGCGCGTCGGGGCAGCCTTCAGCGTGTTCGCGGTCGCCACTCTCGCGCTCCTGAACCGGGTGCGTGGCATCGCCATCCCTCTGGACAAGGCGCTGCGGGAAGCCAACGCCGATCTGTTTGGCTTCCTGGAAGAGCGCCTGTCCGGGACCGAGGACATTCGCGCCAGCGGCGCGGTGGACTACGTGATCAACGGGCTGTACCGCCTGATGACCAACATCCTGGTCCGCTGGCGCAAGGCCTCGACCATGCATATCGTGGTGCGCCTGACCGCCGGGATCATGCTCACCATCGGCTACACGATCGCCTTCGTCTCCGGCTACACCCTGTACACAGCCGGTGCGATCACCCTCGGCACGGCTTACCTGATCGTCAGCTACACCAACGCCATGGCCCGCCCCATCCGCGAACTGACCCAGCAGGTCGAAGCTCTGCAGAACATCGGCGCCAGCATCGAGCGGCTGGAAGACCTCAAGCACATCCGGCCCGCCATCATCGACGGCCCCGGCGACCCCATCCCGGAAGGCTCGCTGGCCCTGGCCTTCCAGAACGTGGCCTTCAACTACATCGCCGACGAGCCGGTGCTCGATGCCGTCAGCTTCGACCTGGAACCCAACGCCATCCTGGGCCTGCTCGGCCGGACCGGCAGCGGCAAGACGACCCTGGCTCGCCTGATCTTCCGCCTCTACGATCCGACCCGGGGCAGCATCCAGCTCAGCGGGGTAGACATCCGCGCGCCACACCTGCGCCAGCTCCGCCAGCGGGTGGCACTCGTCACCCAGGACGTCCAGCTTTTCCAGGCGACGGTGCGCGACAACATCACCTTCTTCGACCGGAGCATCCCGGACGAGCGCATCCTGCAGGTCATCAACGCCCTGGAACTGGGGGATTGGTTCGCCGCGCTGCCCAAAGGGCTGGATACTCGCCTGGAGACCGGTGGGCGCAGCCTGTCCGCCGGCGAAGCTCAACTGCTGGCGTTTACACGCGTTTTCCTGCGCGACCCCGGCCTGGTCATCCTTGATGAAGCGTCGTCCCGCCTCGACCCGGCCACCGAACAGCACATCGAGCGCGCCGTCGAGCACCTGCTGCGCGACCGGACCGGGATCATCATCGCCCACCGGCTGGGCACGGTCCACCGCGCCGACAGGATCATGATCCTGGAAGACGGCCGGATCATCGAACACGGGCCGCGCCAGCAACTGGCCTTCGACCCGGCCTCGCGCTTCTATAGCCTGCTGCAAACCGGCCTGGAGGAAGTGCTGGCATGACCGCCACGACCCAACCCAACCTCAACACCAGTCTGCCAGACGACGATCGTCGCGGTGCCAGCATCGAGACCTGGCGCATCATCTGGCGCACGATCCGCTATCGGCCGCGCCTGTGGTTCGCCAACCTGCTCGCCATGCTGGCCGTCATGACGGTCGCCCAGGCGCCTGGCCTGATCATGCGCGAGTTCTTCAACCTCCTGACCGGGAGCGCCCCGGCCGCGCTCGATCTGTGGGGGCTGGTTGTGCTCCTGTTCGTGGCCGAAATCGGGGACGTGGTGGGCATCTGGGGCCTGATCCGCACCAACGTGCCCTTCTTCGTCCATTCGATGACCCTGCTCCGCAAGAACCTGCTCGGTCACATTCTGCGCCGGCCCGGCGCGCGTGCCCTGCCCGACTCGCCCGGCGAAGCGATCAGCCGCTTCCGCGGGGATGTCTTCGAAATCCCGCTGTTCGCGCTCTGGCTGAACGACATCCAGGGGATGCTGGTTTTCACGGTGATCGCGCTGGCGATCATGCTCAGCATCAACGTTCAGATCACCCTGATCGCGTTGCTCCCGTTCGTGGTGGTCGGCTTCATCGCCAATGCCGCCAGCGCGCAAATCGAGAAGTACCGACGTGCCAGCCGCAAGTGGACCGGCATCGTGTGCGGCTTCATCGGGGAAACCTTCGGCGCGGTCCAGGCGGTCAAGGTCGCCACGGCTGAGGAAGGCGTGCTGAAC
>CAZHMJ010000072.1:0-18025 GCA_964533805.1 uncultured Anaerolineae bacterium
GCGCGCGACCCCATTGGCGCCCGCCCGATTACTGGATTAATTTGTTAACCCTCATCCAATCCCCGACCGTTTTACCCGCGTCGTCCGTGCCCTATGCTTTGAGCTTTTCCAGCAGCCGGGCGGCACGATCCGCGTCCAGGCGGATCAGGCGCGCCTTGCCCAGGTTCTCCTTCACGATCCAGCGCACGTCCGGGTCGGACGAGCCGCACCAGCGTTCCAGGCGCGGCCAGCCTTCCTCCGGCAGCGCCGCGACCACGACGCTCCAGCAGTAGCCCAGCCCCTTGCGCAGGGCCTTGAAGTCCTTGCTGCGCCGGTCGTTTGTGTGCTCCACTCCGGCGGTGATCGCGTCCAGCACGTCCAGGGCGCGCCGCACGGACTCGGACCGGTTCGCCAGCAGGGCTGGCTCCGCCAGGGCCGCGGCCGCCGCGCGCTGCTCCAGGAGCGTGCCCCCGGCCCAGGTCGTGGCGATGTCCAGCAGGGCGGGCATGTTGGCCGCGCCGAGGCGCTGGAGGGCCATCGCCGCCGCTTCGCGCAGCCGCCAGCGCGGATCGTTGGCCGCCGCCCGGATGAAGGCCAGCGCGTCGGCCCATCCCCCGGCCAGCAGCCGCCCCATCCCGACCGTGCCGCAGAAGGCCAGGAACTCACCGGGATCGCCGGTCGGGGCCTGGACGGCATCCCAGGCCAGCCAGCGCCGGAACTGGGCCTCGCTGCCCAGGTCGGCGGCGACGCCGGCCAGCTCCAGGTTGCCGCGCGGCCCCGGCAGCCCCGATTCGGCGCGCAGGTAGGCGTCCCAGGCGTCGGGTTCGAGCGCGTTCAGCGCGGCGCGGTAGTGTTCGGCTTTGGTGGGCATGGGGAATTATCCCTTCAGAAGGCTTTTGCCTGGAGAAATCAGTCCGGTCGTGCTTGTAGCAGGGGGCCGATGCCTTCCAGAATCACCTGGCGCAGCGTCTCCGGGCCGCCGAGCCGCCAGGAGGCATCCAGAATCTCAATCGCCGCCAGTTGGCCTTCGCTGTCATAATCCGCGGCAATCCCCTCCGCCAGATGTTCGGTCGTCACGGTCGTATCGCGGAAGATAATACTGAGCGCCTCTGCTTCTGCATCGTAGGTTATTCGCACGATTGACTCACTCTTGCCCGCCGGACGGGGCGGTGACCCGTCCCTACACCGGGGCGCTCCGGCCTCTGGCCTTCTGGCTTCGACGCTTGCCGCTTCGACGCTTGACGCTGCGCCTCTACCGCGTCACGCCGTCGCCGTCCTTGATGCGGCGCTGCTTGTCCATACGCCGGGCCAGCATCAGGCGACTCACTCTTGCCCGCCGGACGGGGCGGTGACCCGTCCCTACACCGGGGCGCTCCGGTCTCCTGGCTTCGACGCTTGCCGCTTAGACGCTGCGCCTCTACCGCGTCACGCCGTCGCCGTCCTTGATGCGGCGGGCCAGCATCAGGATGTCGTGCGCGCTCTGGCGGGCCGAATCGGTCTGCGCGCCGAGCATCTCGGCCAGCTCTTCCACGCGCGCCTTGTCGTCCAGCACCTCGGTACGGGTAACCGTGCGGCCGTTGACCTCGGCCTTGCTGACCCGGAAGTGCGTGTCCGCGAACCCGGCCAGTTGGGCCAGGTGGGTGACGACCAGGACCTGGTGCGAGTCGGCCAGGCCCCACAGCTTTTCGCCCACCACCGCGCCGATCCGGCCGCCGATGCCCTGGTCGATCTCGTCGAAGATCAGGGTCGGGGTGTGGTCGACCCGGCCCAGCACGCCCTTGAGGGCCAGCATGATGCGCGCCGTCTCGCCGCCGGAAGCGACCTTGGCCAGCGGGCGCAGCGGCTCGCCGGGGTTGGCCGAGAGCATAAATTCCACCCGATCGATCCCGGTCGCGTCAAAGGCCAGGCGCCGCTGGCCGACGTAGGCCCCGTTCTGGGGGTCTTCCTCGTGAGCGATCCCGACCTCGAAGCGCCCGCCGGCCATGCGCAGGTCACCCAGTTCGCGCTCGATGGCCTTGGCCAGCTTGTCGGCCGCCTTGCGTCGCGCGTCGGAGAGCCGCCCGGCCAGCTCGCCGATGCTGCGCAGCAGGTCGGTCTCCGCGTCGCGGAGCTGGGCCAGCCGTTCCTCGCTGTGCTGGAGGTTGTTGAGTTCCGCTTCGGCCCGCGCCAGGAAGTCCAGCGCGGCCGGGATCGTGCCGCCGTACTTGCGCTTGAGGCGGTTGATCGCTTCCAGGCGCTCCTCCAGCTCGTCGATACGCGCCGGGCTGAATTCGACTCCGTCGCGGTAGTGGCGCATCGTCGCGCCGAGGTCCTCCACCTGGGCGCTGAGGCCCGCCGCCAGATCGGCCTGTTCCTTGAGGGTCGGGTCGATCGCGGCCAGCTTGCCCAGGGCCGCCGCCGCCTGCTGGAGCAGGTCGGTCGCGGCCGCGCTGTCCGGCTCGCCGCCCAGCAGCAGGTCGTAGGCCTTGCCGGAAAGCTCGGCCAGCTTCTCGCTGTTGACCAGCCGGACGCGCTCCTCGCGCAGGGTGTCCTCTTCTTCCGGGTTGGGGTTGACCGCCCGGATTTCCTCGATCTGGAAGGCCAGCATATCCGCCCGGCGGGCCAGCTCGGCCTCGTCGCGCAGCAGGCTCTTGATCTCGTCGCGCAGGCCGCGCAGCCGCCCTACCAGCCCGGAGAGCGCCTCGCGCGGCTCCTCCAGGTTGGCATAGCGATCGAGCAGGTAGATGTGCTCGCGCGGGCGGAGCAGGGAGAGGTGCTCGGACTGGCCGTGGATGTCCACCAGCAGGTCGCCGACCTCGGCCAGCACTTCCAGGCGCACCGTCACGCCGTTGACGCGGGCCGTGCTGCGCCCGTTGCTGCGCACCTCGCGGGAGAGGAAGACCAGGCCGGGATCGTCAGCCAGCAGTTCGTTCTCCGCGAGGATCGGCAGCAGGCGGTCCTGCACCGCCGGGGGGACGACGAACGTCCCCTCGACCAGGGCGCGTTCCGCCCCGGCCCGGACGGCCCCCGGATCGGCCCGGCCGCCCAGCAGGAGCATCATGGCGTCCAGGATGATCGACTTGCCCGCGCCGGTCTCCCCGGTGATCACGTTGAAATCGGCGGCAAAGTTGAGCGTCAGCGACTCGATGATGGCAAAGTTTTGGATGCGCAGTTCTTCCAGCATACCGGTTCGATCAGCCTTCAACTCTCAGCGATCAACATCACGCGCGAACAACATCGAAAAAACGGGCGGCTTTGTAGGGACGGGGCATCGCCCCGTCCGGGCACCGCGCCATTTCCGGCAGGTCCTCACCGCCCGTAGCGGAACCAGCCGTAGGCCACGCTGGCGGCGATCCCGATGAACAGGGCCGGGGTCAGCAGGGCCGTGCCGGCGTATTCCAGCGGCGCGCCGAGCAGCAGGGCTTGCACGACCGGCACGAAGACCGGGGCCATGCCCAGGATCAGCCCACCCAGCACGATGTAACCCGTGTAGCGGCCGCGCCGCCGCCCGGTCGCGCGGTGGACGGCCTCGGCGATCATGCTGCCCGCCACCGGCCCGAGGATCAGCGCGAAGAAAATCCCCAGGCGGGGCACGATGAAACTCGCCAGCAGGCTCAGGCCGAAGCTGACCGCCCCGGCCACGATGTAATCCCGCGCGGACGCTTTGAAGTAGACGTCCTGCTGGCCGCGCACGCACTCCTTGCAGCGGTAACCAACCGGCGTGCGCACCGCGCAGCGGGTACACATCGCCCGGCCGCACTTGTTGCAGCGCAGGCTGGTGGAGACGGTGGGGTGGACGGTGCAGTACAGCAGGCCGTCCTCCGCGGCCACGGCCTGGATCACCTCTCCGACCGGCGCTTGGCCGGTTTCGATGTCTGGTTCGCTCATTCGGTTCCCGTTCCTCCTGCGGTGTCTGGTTCAATGTGGGCGTCGTGGTTTGGCGCCGCGCCGGGCGGCCAGCCGCGCCGGGGCCGCTGCCGGGAGGGATGGCGCGGTTCCAGGCGATCGAGCAGCGAGCGGTAGAAATACGACCGGCTGCGCAGCCGCAAGAACCGCGAGCCGTGCGGGCTGGCCTGGACGTTGATCCGGTCGCCCACGCTCAGGTTGGCGGCCAGCACGCCATCCGCCGCCAGGGTCACGCCGCCCCGGTTTTCCGGGGAGACGAAGATATCGATCACCGCGCCTTCCGAGACGACGATCGGGCGATCCATGCTCAGGTGCGGCGCGACCGGGATCACCAGGATATTGCGCAGTTCCGGCGGCAGAATCGGCCCGCCGACCGCCAGGGCGTAGGCCGTGGAGCCGGTCGGGGTGGCGACGATCAGCGCGTCGGCGGCATAGGTGGTCGTCCAGCCCTGGTCGATGTACGTCTCCAACCAGGCGGTGCTGGCGACCGTGCCGTGAGCCATGACCACGTCGTTGAGCGCCTCGCCTTCACACAGCAGGCTGTCCTCGCGCCAGGCCTGGTAGCGGACCATCATGCGCTCTTCGATCCAGTAGCGGCCGTCCAGCAGGGCCCGGAGCGCTTCGGGCCAGCGGTCCGGGCCGCTGATCTCGGTCAGGAAGCCCAGCCGCCCGACGTTGATCCCCAGGACCGGGATGCCCTCCGGCGCGCAGACCCGCGCCGCGCGCAGCATGGCCCCGTCGCCGCCGATCGCCACGACCAGGTCGGTGCCGGGCTGGAGCGCCTGGGCGGTCGAGGCGCCGGTCCACACCCAGGCCGCGACTCCTCGCGCGCGCAGGCTGGCGGCAATTTCCTCGGCCAGCGGCGCGGTGCTCGGACGCAGCGGGTGGCCCAGCACCCCAACCGAACGAATCGCTTCCAAGCGGCAGTCCTTTGCTTCGATGGCGGCCTTCCTCCGGCTCATTATAGCCGCGCGCCGGACGGGTCACAAACCCTGATTTTACCGCACATATGTTCTATACGCGAGTCGGAATCCAGGTGAGAGAGGAGCATTTGTGCGGCATCGGACGGCGATGCAAGGCAGCCCCAGAATCCCCAAGCGCCCCTCCGGTCGTCTGGAGAGGCGCTTGGTCTTCGGGGAATATTGGGGAGTGTGGTCCGGGTCCGTGGGGGGCCACCGGCCCCGCACCACGTTTATAAGATACGCCATTCCAGCCGCCCGATCTTGACGCCTCCCGTCCGCCTCGCCGCCGCCTACCTGACGTCTGCCTGATGATTCAACAACAAAGGCAGTCAATAGTTATTAGTTTTCAGTTATTAGTAAAAGACAAATACATGAGGTGCCTTTCTAAGGGGTGTGCTTTCTCCTGCTTTTCCTCTGCGTTCTTGGCGTTTTGGCGGTTCGTTCCGCTTTTTTCGGTGGCAGACCCATCGATCCCCGGCTACACTGGATGGGTAACACCCCGCTCCGGTGTTACGCGAACCGGAAACCCCGATTTCACCCCCTGCGAGGTGGGTTCTCATGACCAATTTCTCCGAAGTCTATGAGGCAGTCTACCAGCGCGGCGACCTCGGCGGGATCGACCGTCGCCTGGCGGTCAACCCGCTGACCAATCCGCCGGCCGGCGCGCGCCCCAACAGCATCGCGGTCGAGGGTGGCGCGTTCGGCGACGAGGGCAAGGGCCGCGTCGTGGACGAGGTCTGCGGCCGGATGATCGGCGTCCGTCATCAGGGCGTGGTCTACCGCTGGAACGGCGGGGCCAACGCCGGGCATACCGTGATCGTCGGCGAGCGGCGGCTGGCCCTCCACCAGGTGCCGTCCGGGGCGCTCTTCTCCGGTGTGACCGTCGTGCTGGGCAAGGGCATGGTCATCCATCCCGGCGATCTGCTGGCCGAGATCGCCGAGGTACGGGCCATCGCCGGGGAGCTGCCCGCCACGCTCCAGGTCGACGAGATGGCCGTCCTGGCCCTGGATACCCACCGCGCTCTGGAGAACGTGCTCAAGACCTGGGCCGAGGGCGGTCGCGGCGCGACCGGGCGCGGCATCTCGCCCGCCTATGCCGACGTGCTGTTCCGCCACCCGCTGCGCGTGCGCGACCTGGCCGCCGAGGACTGGCGGGATCGACTGAGTCGCCACTACGATCTGTATACGGCCTTGGTCGGCGGGCTGGGCGGCGACCTGGCCGGGCAACCCGTCGCAAGGTTGGTGGGCGGCCCGATCCCGGTCGGTGGCAAGGCGGAATTCCTGGCCCGGCTGGGCGAGCAGCGCGCGGCGCTCCTCCCCTTCATCCACAGCGTGTACGGGCTGATCCGCGATCTGTGGGCCGACCCGGCCGTGCCGTTCATCTTCGAGGGCGCGCAGGCGGTTGGGCTGGACCCGCGCTTCGGCGTCTACCCCGACGTGACCTCGTCCGATCCGACCTTCCACGGGATCGTGGCCTCGACCGAGGGGCTGATCCAGACCGGGGCGATCGCGGTCCGGATGGCGACCCTCAAGGCAACCTACACCTCCAGCGTGGGGACGCGCCGCCTGCCGACGATGATGGCCCCCGACCTGGCGGGCCGCATCCGCGAGGATGCCCACGAGTACGGCGCGACCACCAAACGCCCGCGCGACATCGCCCACATCGATCTGCCCTGCCTGCGCTTTTTCGCCCAGGTCAGCGGCGCGACCCACCTCGTCCTGACCCACCTGGACATCGCCTACCCGGACGTGCCGGTGCGGGTCTGCACCCACTATCTGGATGCCCAGGGCCGGCCGGCCGGCTACCGGCCCGACCAGGTTTATCTGGATAGCGTCCAGGCCCAGTACCGCGATCTGCCGTCCTGGGACGGGGCGGCGGTCTGCAACGTCTCCCGGCTGGACGACCTGCCGGATGCAGCGCTCCGGTACATCGCGTTTCTGGCCGGGGCGCTGGGCGTGACGCCGCTCTTCGGCACGACCGGCCCGGCCCGTGAGGCCCTGATCGCCTGGCTGCCGGGGTAAGACAGGACGAACCGCCAGGACGCCAAGAACGCCAAGGAAAAACGCGGAGAAAAGCAAAGCATAGAAAAAGCTGCACCGCAGAGGGCGCGGAGAACGCGGAGAAAAGCAAAAGCATGGAAAGGCTTTTCCCTCCGCGTCCTTTGCGTCCTCGGCGGTGAGATGTTTTTGCTTGCGGTGAATAGCCTGTGCCGCTCGCCCCCGATTCGCGATTCCGGCTATACTATGCGGGTCGAAGCCATCCCGCTGAAAGGATGAGTCGCCCGTGAAGATCAGCCGCGACCAGGTGGAACACATCGCCGAACTGGCCAAACTCGACCTGACCGAAGCCGAGGTCGAGATGTACGCCGAGCAGCTTTCGGCCATTCTGGACTATGTCGAGCAGTTGAACCGGCTGGATACCTCCGCCATCCCGCCCACGGCCTCGGTCCTGCCGCTGCACAATGTGCTGCGTCCGGACGAAGCCCGGCCTTCCCTGCCCACGGTAGAGGCGCTGGCCAACGCCCCGGATGCGGTCCAGGATCAATTTCGCGTGGCGGCTGTGCTGGATGAAAGCCCCTAGGGCGGGCGTTTGCCGGAGGAGAGATTGCCATGACCGACCAGACTGATCTGCGCCACCGGATTTTGCTGCTGGAAACCGACGAGGATGTGATCCGCCCGCTGGGGGTCTTTTTCCGCGATCAGGGCATGGAGTTCCTGGTTGCGGGCGAGGCCGAGGCCGGGCTGCACCAGGCCGTGCGCGCCCGCCCGGACGTGATCCTGCTGGCCTCGTCGCTGGGCGAGACCGACGGCCTGGACCTCTACCAGGCGCTGCGCGCTTCCCCGCTGACGGCCCACATCCCGATCATGTTCATCACCGCCCAGCGCGATGCCGCGCGCCAGAACGAGCTGCTGGCCGCCGGGGCGGACGATGTGATCGTGCGCCCATTCGACGTGGAAATCCTGGCCCTGCGCGTGCGCAACGCCATCCAGCGCTCCCACCGCGAAGGGCTGACCGATTCGCGCACCGGGCTGCCCACCGGGGCGCTGATCACCGAGCGGCTGCGCGACCTGGAAAAGGGCGGGGCGGTCGCCCGGCTGGAGCTGTCCATCGCCAACTTCGAGGCGTTCCGGGCGCGCTACAACTTCATCTCCGGTAACGACGTGCTGCGCTACGTCGCCACCGAAATCTACGAGGTGGTCGAGCAGGTGGCCCCCGGCGATTTCGTCGGCCACCGGGACGAGGCGCGCTTCGTGGTGCTGACCACGCCGGAGCGCCAGGCGGCCCTTCAGGAGGCGCTCAAGGCCCGGCTGGACGAGGGGCTGCTCCAGTTCTATTCGTTCATGGAGCGCGAGCAGGGCTTCATCCAGGTGGAGGATGGCGCGGGCATGCTGGTCGACCGGCCGCTGATGCATCTGGAAGTCGAGAGTCAACAGTAGACAGTGGACAGGATTCGAACTGAGCAAGGTTTTGTCTTAACTGAAAACTGAGAACTGATGACTGTCGACTGTTCGTGAGGAGTCGATCATGCACAAGGTAGTCCGGCTGGTGGTGCTGGCGAGCGCCGTCCTGATGGCGCTCCTTGGGGCGGGCGAGAGCCAGGCCCAGGGGACGTGGACGCGCGTCACGGCGGGGCGGGGCGCGGTCTGCTCGGACGGCTCCCCCTACAGCTTCTGGGTACGCCGCACGGAGGGCAGCCGCCTGCTGATTTATTTCCAGGGCGGCGGGGCGTGCTACGACCTGGAGACGTGCTTCGGCTGGCGGTCCTACGACCCCACGGTCGGCGACGACGACGATCCCGGCCTGCCGGGCCGGGGCGGCATCTTCGACTTCACCAACCCCGAAAATCCCTTCCTGGATTACAACATCGTCTTTATCCCGTACTGCACCGGCGACTTCCACCTGGGCGACCGGGTCGTGACCTACGACGTGGACGGCGGCGGGCAGGCCACGATGCGCTTCCGGGGCGCGACCAACGCCCGGACGGCCCTCAACTGGACCTACAACAACATCCGCGCGCCGGAGTCGGTCTTCGTCACCGGGTGCAGCGCGGGCGCGGTCGGCTCGGCCTACCATGCCCCGGCGATCATGAGCCGTTACGCGGGCGTGCCCGTGACCCAGATGGGCGACTCGGCGGGCGGCTACCGGGGCGACCTGAACCGCATCCTCAGCGCGTGGGGAGTCGATGCCAATGACTTCGTGGGCTTCTACCTCCGGGGCGCGGCCAGCAATCCGGGCCGCCTGTTCTCGGAGCTGAATACGGCCCAGGACGAGACCCAGCTCACCTTCCAGCGCTGGATGGGGACCGACCTGCGCTCGGTGCAGGATATCCTGCTCGGCAACCTGCTGGACGTTCACACCCAGGCCGCCAACTTCCGGTCGTATACCGCGCCGGGCAACGTCCACTGCGTGACGCTGTGGGACGATTTCTACAGCATGAATGTGGCTGGGACGCGCGTCCGCGACTGGGTGGCGAACCTGGCGCTGGGCAACAACGTCGGCACGGTCTACTTCGACGGCTTCCCGCTGTGGTTCAACCCGCCACAGTAAGCGCGTCCGGTTTTTTTCTCGGATCGATCGACAACCGCCGGAGCAAGTCCGCCGTTCCGGCGGTAGCGCTGTCTCTGGCCGCTTTGTCTTGCCTCTTGTCTCTTGCCTCTGGCCTCTAACCTCCCGCCGCGTTCGGTTAGAATCAATTTACCTCTGGCAAGATGTGCTGTACACTAACCCAAAACAGACCTTAACCAAACTGAATGCAAACTCTTGGGAGTCTGGCCGTGTGTCTATCTTAGAGGGGGAAGGCACGCACCATGCCGCCGGTCCGTTTGCTTTGCATCGAAGACGATGCTGACGTCGCTGAATTGCTGGTGACCTACTTTCGTATGATGCAGTATGACGTCATCCACGCGCCGGATGGCGTCAGCGGGCTGAACCTGGCCCGCAGCGAACACCCCAACCTGATCCTGCTCGACGTGATGCTGCCCGACCTGACCGGTTGGGATGTGGCCGCGCGGCTGCGGACCTCGGCCCTGACGCGCTACATCCCGATCCTGTTCCTCACCCAGCGGGTCGACCGCCAGGATAAGCTCCTGGGGCTGCGCCTGGGGGCGGACGATTACATCACCAAGCCGTTCGACATCACCGAGTTGCTGCTGCGCGTCCAGAACGCGGTCAAGCGCGCCACGCGCCAGCACCTCTATGAGCCGCGTACCGGGCTGCCCGGCGGCCCGCTGGTCCAGGCGGAACTGCGCCGCTTGCGCCGCGAGCAGGGCTGGAGTCATTTCCGGGTCACGATCGATGGGCTGGCCGAGTTCCGGGATGTGTACGGGTTCATCGCCGCCAACGAAGCCCTGGCTTTCGCGGCCCGGGTCTTGCAGCAGGCCGTGCGCGAGCAGGGCACGCCGGACGATTTCGTCGGGATCAGCGACGGGGACGACCTGGTCGTGCTGACCCGCGCCCGGCGGCCGGAGCGGATCCGGGCCGCGATGGAATCGGATTTCGCCGCCGGGGTGCGCAGCCTGTATACCTTCCGGGATGCCGAGCGCGGGGCGATGCTCCTGAAACCCGGCACGCCGCAGGAGGTCCGCGTGCCGCTGATGACGCTGCGGGTGGAGGCGATGGGCGGCGTGGCCCGCAGCGGGTAGGCGGAAAAAGGGGAGACAAGAGTCAAGACGCAAGAAAAGAGCGTCGAAGCGGCACGCGCCCATGCGGCGAGAAGAAACGAGGCACGCCGCGCTACTTCGAGAGGCACGGATGACTGTCGACTGAGAACTGTCGACTGACCCTGATGGCTGATAGCTCTTTTCGGGCGTGGTATACTTCTCCCCGAACTGGGACCCCGCACTTGGTCGCGGGTTTCACCCGCAGCCAAGTGAATCGCACGCGGAAAGAACGCCATGATCGATCTCACGCTGACCGAAGCTCTGCGCAGACTGGAATCCGGCGAAGTCACCTCGGTGGCGCTGACGCGCGCCGCGCTGGAGCGTGTCCAACGCCTCAACCCGGCGGTGAGCGCCTACCTGACCGTCACCGAGGAGCTGGCCCTGGCCCAGGCGGAAGCCGCCGACCGGCGCCGCGCCAAGGGCGACACGGCCCCGCTGCTGGGCATCCCGCTGGCGATCAAGGACGTCCTGGCGACGCAAGGCGTGCAGACCACGTGCGGCAGCCGGATTCTGGAAGGCTTCAAGCCGCCCTACAACGCCACGGTCGTGCAGCGTTTGTTCGACGCGGGCGTGGTCATGCTGGGCAAGACCAACACCGACGAGTTCGCGATGGGTTCCAGCACCGAGAATTCCGGCTACTTCACCACCCACAACCCCTGGGATTTGAGCCGCGTGCCGGGCGGCAGCAGCGGCGGCAGCGCGGCGGCCGTCGCGGCCCGGATGGCCTTCGGCGCGTTGGGGACGGATACCGGCGGCAGCGTCCGCCAGCCGGCCTCGCTGTGCGGGGTGGTGGGCCTCAAGCCGGGTTACGGGCGTGTCTCGCGCTACGGGCTGATCGCCTACGCCTCCTCGCTCGACCAGGTGGGCACGTTCTCCCGCACGGTGGAGGACAGCGCCCGTCTGCTGGGCGTGATCGCCGGGCACGACCCGAAAGATTCGACCAGCATGCCGCTGCCCGTGCCGGATTACGTCGCCGCCCTGCGCGACACGGATGTGCGCGGCCTGCGGATTGGCCTGCCCCGCGAATATTTCCTGGAAGGCATCCAGCCGGAGGTCGAATCGGCCGTCCGGGCGGCGGTGGAGACCCTGGCCCGCCTGGGCGCGGAGATTGTTGAGATCAGCCTGCCGCACACCGAATACGGCCTGCCGGTCTATTACCTGGTGGCGACGGCCGAGTGTTCGGCCAACCTGGCCCGCTTCGACGGGGTGCGCTACGGCCCGCGCGAAGACCGGGGCGAGATGTGGGCGACCTACAAGGCCACGCGCGGCGAGCGCTTCGGGCCGGAGGTCAAGCGCCGGATCATGCTCGGCACCTACGCGCTCTCGGCCGGGTACTACGACGCCTACTACCGCAAGGCCCAGCAGGTGCGGACGCTCGTCCGGCGCGACTTCGACGAGGCCTTCCAGCAGGTGGACGTGATCGCCGCGCCAACCTCGCCCACCACGGCCTTCAGGATCGGCGAAAAGGCCGACGACCCGCTCCAGATGTACCTCTCGGACGTGTACACGGTCACGGTCAACCTGGCCGGGATCGCCGGGCTGTCGGTGCCGTGCGGGTTCGACGGGGCAGGCCTGCCGGTCGGGCTGCAACTGCTCGGCCCGGCTTTCCAGGAGGAGAAACTGCTGCGCGTCGGGCATGTCTACGAGCAGGCGACCGAGTGGCATACCCGCCAGCCCGCGCTGGCCTAGCGCGGCGCGGCGGAAACGAGAGGGCGGATGACTGTCCGGCACGGATCGATCCCTAAAGCGCTCGGCGCGATTCTGGCCGCCTTCTTCGTCCTGGGGCTGATCTACGCCTGGGCGACGCCGGTCCTGGAAGCCTCCGACGAGCTGTGGCATTTCGGGCTGGTGGCTCACCTCGCCGCGGGGGGGCAGCTTCCCGTCCAGGACCCGGACATCGTGACGCCCTGGGAGCAGGAGGGCAGCCAGCCGCCGCTCTACTACGGGCTGGCCGCCGGGGTGGCCCGGCTGTTCGACCTGGGCGACCTGGAAGACCTGCGTCAGCCCAATCCCCACGCCAAAGCCGGTATCCCGCTCGATTCGGATAATAAGAACCTGGTGCTGCACGCCACGCCCCACGCGCCGCTGACCGGCAGCGCGGCGGCCGTCTACGCCGTCCGGCTGTGCGGCATCCTGCTCGGCCTGATCACGATCGGCGCGGTCCACGGCACGGCCCGCGAGCTGGCCCCGGCGCAGCCGGGGGTGGCCCTGCTGGCGGCCGGGCTGACCGCCTTCAACCCCATGTTTCTATTCATTGCCGCCTCGGTCAACAACGACAACCTCGTGATCGCCCTGGGCAGCCTGATCACCTGGCAAATGCTGGTGATGCTGCGCGAGGGGCTGACCGGGCGGCGCAGCCTGCTGCTGGCCGTGCTACTGGCCCTGGCCTCGCTGACCAAGCTGAGCGGCAACGTGCTGATCCCGGTCGTGGCCCTGGCCGGATTGGGGGCGGCCCTGCCCCGGCGCGATTGGCGCGGGCTGGCCCTCCTGGCCGTGGCGATGGCAGCCGCCTGGCTGCTCGTGGCGGGCTGGTGGTACGGGCGCAATCTCCAGCTTTACGGGGAACTCTTTGGCACGCGGATGATGGTCGCCGTCGCCGGGCCGCGCCTGGAAGCGTTCGGCCTGGGCACGCTGCTGGCCGAATTCCAGGGCTTCCGGATCAGCTATTGGGGCCTGTTCGGCGGGGTGAACGTCCTGACCTTCGAAGCCTTCTACGTCCTGATGGACGTGTTGACTGTTGTGGCGGTGTTGGGACTCGGCTACGCGCTGTTGCGCGCCGGCCGGGCGTTGCGCTACCGCGCCGGACTGCTGGCGCTGATCGTTGCGTTCGGCCTGACCGGCGTGATCGCCTGGACGGCCCAGACCTATGCCTCCCAGGGGCGGCTGCTCTTTCCGTACCTCGCGGCGATCAGCAGTCTGCTGGCCCTGGGGCTGGCCGCGATTGCGCAGGGCCTCGCTGCATTGCGATTGCCGCCGCGCTTGGTGAACCGGCTGGGTACGGGCCTGGTGATCGGGCTGGGCCTGATCGCGCTGCTGATCCCCTTCGGGTCGATCGCCCCGGCCTACGCCCAGCCGCCGACCCTGGCGGGCCTTCCGGCGGACGCCAGCCCGATCGACGCGACCTTCGGCGACGGCGGATTGGATGGCTCCGTGACCCTGATCGGCTACCGGGTGGCCGACCGGCGCTACGAGCCGGGCGAGTACGTCCCGATCACGGTCTACTGGCGGGTCAACCAGCCGGCCGCCCGCGACCTGAGCCTGTACCTGCACGCCGTCGACGATCAGGGCCACGTGCTGGGCAAGATCGACACCTATCCCGGCGCGGGCAGCCTGCGGACCACGACCTGGCAGGCGGGCGCGATCTATGCCGATACCTACGCCGTCCCGCTGGACAGCGCCGGAGACGGCACGCGCAGCGGGCTGCGGATCAGCGTCGGCTGGTGGCACCGGCCCTCCAACACCCTGATCGCGCCGGTCGCCCAGGACGGCACGCCGCTGCAAAGCGTGATGCTCGGCGCGGGCGGCTTCGTCAACCCGGACGCGCCGGTCGAGATGCCGGAGGGGTTGGAACCGGTGAGCAATGCGGGCTTTGGCGGTGTACTGACTCTGACCGGTTACCGGCTGGAGGAGAATACGCTGACCCTGGCCTGGGAAGCCACGGGAACGCCCGCCGACGATTACACCGTGTTCGTCCAGGTGCTCGATTCCGCCAATGCCATCGTCGGGCAGGGGGATGCGCCCCCGGCCCTGCCGACTCGCTACTGGCGGGGTGGGGAGCGCTATGTCACGCTCCACCCGATCGCCTACCCGGCGACTCCGCCGGCCGGGGAATACTCGGTGCTGGTCGGCTGGTACCGCCCGGCGGACTTCGCCCGGCTGTCCACGGACCGCCCGGACAGCGCCTATCTGGTCACCACCCTGCGTTTGCCTTAAAATGGAGCGCGATAACCCTGACCGTGCGAGTGGCTTCGCGCCCGGTACCATTGTTCGAACGTGTCGCTACAAAGGACATAGAGGCACCCCATGAAAGTGATTATCCCCCTGGCCGGGTTTGGCACGCGCCTGCGCCCGCATACCTACAGCCGCCCCAAGCCGCTGATCAACGTGGCGGGCAAGCCCGTGCTAGGCCACCTGCTGGACAAACTACGCTCGCTGCCGGTCGATGAGTTCATCTTCATCACGGGCTACCTGGGCGATCAGATCAAGGAATATGTGACCAAGAACTACGGCGACACGCCCAGCCGCTACTTCGTCCAGGAAGAGCTGAACGGCCAGTCCCCGGCCATCCTGCTGGCCAAGGAGGCCATCAGCGGCCCGGTGCTGATCCTGTTCGTGGACACCATCTTCGAGGGCGATCTGAGCTTCCTGGCGACCACCGACGCCGAAGCCGTGGCCTTCGTCAAGGAGGTGGGCGACCCGCGCCGCTTTGGCGTGGCCGCCACCAACCCGCAGGGTTTCGTGACCCGCTTCATCGAGAAGCCGGAAAGCCCAGAAAACCGGCTGGCCGTGATCGGGATGTACTACATCCGCGATTCGGCGGCCCTGGTCGACGCCCTGGAAACCCAGGTGCGCGAGGGGCGCAAGACCAAGGGCGAATACTACCTGACCGACGGCTTCCAGATCATGGTCGATCGCGGCGTCAAGTTCCAGGTGGCCGAGGTCGAGAACTGGCTGGACGCCGGGACGGCCGAGGCCGTGCTGGAGACCAATCGCCTCCTGCTGGAACGCGGCGGCAACATCGCCGGGGTCAAGGCCGAGGGCTTCGTGATCATCCCGCCGGTCTACATCCACCCCACGGCCCGGATCGCCAACTCCGTGATCGGCCCCTACGTGACCCTGGGGGCCAACTGCGAGATCGAGAGCTGCATCATCCGCGATTCGATCATCGACGCCGACACGAGCATCCACAGCATCCTGCTCAACCATAGCCTGGTCGGGCAGCACGTGGATGTCAAGGGCGGTTTCCGGTCGCTCAACGTGGGCGACGCGACCAGCATGACGTATGAATGAGCCGCCCGGTTCGCTCGGATGTGGTCCGGTCAACCGGGACAGGGTCATCCGCTGATCCGGGTCCGTCTCATACAGAAAGCCTATGACCAACCCACCGAAGCGCCCCATTCGCATCGCCCGCCTGATCGCCCGGCTGAACGTTGGCGGCCCGGCGATTCATGTCGCCCTGCTGAGCGCCCGGCTCGGCCCGCCGGACTGGGAAAGCACCCTGATCTGCGGCCAGATCGGCCCGGCCGAGGGCGATATGGCCTACTACGCCGAGCAGCGCGGCGTCCACCCCGTGATCATCCCGGAACTGGGCCGCGAGCTGCACCCCATCCGCGACCTGGTCACGCTCTGGAAGGTCTACCGCCTGCTGCGCCGCCTGAAGCCGGACGTGGTCCACACCCACACCGCCAAGGCCGGATTTCTGGGCCGGGTCGCCGCCCGGCTGGCGGGCGTGCCGGTCGTCGTCCATACCTTCCACGGCCACGTCTTTCACGGCTACTTCAGCCCGGCCAAGACTCGCCTCTTTCTGATCCTGGAACGCCTGACCGCCCGCCTCTCTAGCGCCGTGATCACGCTCAGCGACGGCCTGCGCGACGAACTGTGCGACATCTACCACATCGCCCCGCGTGACAAATTCCGGGTGCTGGGGTTGGGATTGGACCTGGAGCCGTTCGCGCGCGCCCCGCGCCGGGGCGGGACGTTTCGCGCCGCGTGGGGCATCCCGGCGGAGGCGCCGCTGATCGGGATCGTCGGGCGGCTGGTGCCGGTCAAGAATCACGACCTGTTTTTGCGCATGGCAGCCCAACTGCGGGAACAGCGGCCGGACGCGCGCTTTGCCATCATCGGGGATGGGGAGCTGCGGGAAAGCCTGGAACGGCAGGCGGCGGGCCTGGGCCTGGCCGGGGCGGTGATCTTCACCGGCTGGCAGCACGACCTGCCGCCGGTCTACAGCGACCTGGACGCCCTGGTCATCAGCAGTCTGAACGAGGGCACGCCCGTCTCGGTGATCGAAGCCCTGACGGCGGGCTGCCCGGTCGTGGCGACCGCGGTTGGCGGCCTGCCCGACCTGCTCGATCGCGGCGCGTTGGGCCGGCTGACGCCGGGTGGAGATGTTGCGGCGCTCACCCAGGCGCTCGCGGAGACGCTCGCCGCGCCGCCGGACCCCGCCCAGGCGCAGACGGCCATGCTGCACCGCTACAGCATCGACCGTCTGGCCCGCGATCTGGAGGAGCTATACCGGGAGTTGCTGCGGGAGTAGTCCCGGCTGGAAGAATCGAAGCGGCGCGACTACTCCGCCCAGATTTCGACGCGCTCGCCCTGCTCTTCGTCGACCATCTCGAAAATCTTGCCGGTCTCGCCGCTCTGGATGGCGACCAGCAACTCCTGGTAATCGATGTCGGCATCGCCGGGCACGAAGCGCGCGCCCATCCGGATGCCGGTCCGCACCAGCCCCATCGGGATGTTGATGCTGACCTTGGTCTGGTTGGTGTGCGTGTCGGTGATCCGCACGCGCAGCCAGCGCGGCTCGCGCCCGCCGTTCGTCCGGCCGCTGACCGCCGCCCCGGTCGTGATCGCCTGGAGCAGCTTGGCGGCCTCGTCGGCCGTGATCGTGCCTTCTTCCAGCATCTTGAGAATCCGCATCCGTTCTTCGGAGGTACCCATCATCCCCTACCTTTCACTCGCGCCATCTCGTCCGTCGCGCCGGTCGAACGGCCCCGCCGCAGCCCTTAGCCAAAGTACACCCGTACGCGGTCGCCGTCCTCGTTGACGTCGATCGTCAGCGGCTGCTGGTCGTCGACCAGGTCGGCCTGGAGCGATTCCAGGGTTTCCACCGCCAGGTCGATCTGCTCCGCCGCGATCCCGCTGACCCACGGCCGGGCCACGTTCAGCAGGCGGCTCAGCCAGTCCAGCGGCACCGGCAGGTCCAGCTCGATCCGCGTCCCGTCCCGGCTTTCGACCTGGATGTGGGCCCAGGGGGAGCGCCGGCCCGCGTAACTGACCAGCGCGCCGAGCAGCCCCAGCCCGAAGACCAGCCGGGCCGTGCTGCGCCCGATCCAGGTGAAGAAGCCGCTCCGGTCGCGCGTGCCGAGCAGGTAGCGTCCACCGAGCAGCGCCAGGACGGCCGAGCCGAAGAACGGCGTTTGCCAGCCGCGCCGGAAGCGATCCATGTCCGGCACGAGGCCCATGCTGGTGGAATCCACCGGGCTGGCCGGGGACGCGGATCGGACCTCGGCCAGCAGGCGACCGGCCTCATCCGCGCCGATCTCGCCCGCCTCCAGGCGCTTGAGGATATCGTCGTAACCGGTGTTGTCGCTCATCCATCAAATCCTTTCCGAAAAACGGCTATTCGCTTGTGGCTTTTAGCTCTTGGCTAAAAGCCGAATAGCCAAGAGCCAACAGCGCCTTTCCATGTCTTTACCACCACCGCCACCGGCGACGTCGTGGGCCAGACTCATCCCGTTCGGCGGGAGTCTCGCCCGGCTCGGACGCCGCCCCCATAGAACCAGCTTGATCCCCGGCAGATTCCTCGCGGGCCACCT
>CAZHMJ010000073.1:0-14355 GCA_964533805.1 uncultured Anaerolineae bacterium
CCGACGAACACGGCCACGCCGCGTCCGACCAACACGCCGACCTATACGCCGTCGCCGACGAGCACCCCAACCTTCACGCCAACCAACACGGCCACGCCGCGTCCGACCAACACGCCGACCTATACGCCGTCGCCCACGCGGACGCCGACCTATACCCCATCACCGACCCGCACCCCGTCGCCGACGCGGACGCCCACCAGCGATGGATACTACGACTTTCAGGATATCCGCGTGACCGACGGGTTGCAGACCCTCTATACCTTCGATGAAGGCGCCGGAACCACCGTTCGGGATGTCTCTGGCAGCGGTCCGGCCGAAGACCTGGTCATCAACACGCCCGCGAACGTCACCTGGCAGAGCGGCCGTCTGGTCGTCAACGCTCCGGTGACCATTGCCTCAGCGGCGGCCCCGACCGGCCTGATCCAGGCCCTCGTAGCAGCCAATGCCATCACCCTCGAAACCTGGATCGTTCCGGCCAATGCGACCCAGGAGGGGCCGGCCCGCATCCTGACCCTATCCACGGATACCTATGGTCGGAACTTCACCCTGGGCCAGGGCCAGTCGAACGGGCTGCCCGCCGCCGTCTACGTGACCCGGCTGCGCACAACCCGCGCCGACGCGAATGGCGAGCCCTCGCTGGTCAGCCCGACCGGCACGGCCACGGTCAGCCTGACACACCTGGTCTATACCCGCGATTCGGCCGGGACGGCGCGCATCTACATCAACGGCCAGGAGGTGGCCACCCGCCAGACGTCCGGAGACTTCTCCAACTGGGACACAACCTACCGGCTGGCGTTGGCCAACGAACTGACCAATGACCGGCCGTGGTTGGGGACGTACCACCTGGCGGCCATCTACAACCGCGCCCTGACGGCACAGGAAGTGCTTCAAAACTACAGCGCCGGGGCCGATCCACTGCCTGGGACGCTCTTGCCGCCGACCAGCACGCCCGTGCCCGGACAGCCCACGTCGACCCCACGGCCGACCAACACGCCGACTCCCGTGCCGACCGGCACCCCGGTGCCAAGAGTCGCCATCCAGCCCGTCTCGTTCTGGGAGCAGCGCTTCCTGAGCGTATGGCAGTCCGACCACGACGCCCACTTCAACCGGTGGGCCACCGAAGCCAACTCCTACTATTACTACTTCCTGGCCTACGGAGTCGACGGCAACACCGCCATGTACGAAGCGACTGGCAAGACGCAGTATCTCGACCGTGCCCTGTACTATGTCAACGAAGTCGTCAGGGATGCCCGCGTCTCCTCATCGCTGAGCGGCAGCCAGTACAAGGACAACTACCTGGGCTGGCTCTCGATTGATGATGGCAACCTGGAAGTTCCGCTGCGCGAGTCCGTCCTGTGGCGCTACGTCACCCGCCTGCTGCGTGTCATCCACGATACGCCATCGCTCTACGGAAACGCCGCCTACCGGGCGCAGTACGACAGCCTGCTTGCCTTCACCGAGCAGAACATCTGGGACAAGTGGTATAACCGCGGGACCAGCAACATCTACCGCATCCGGACGCATATGGCCGCGCACTGGGCCTATATCGCCCTGGACCTGTCCCTGATCAGCACCCGGTCGGCGGCCCAGATCGCCACATACCGGGAGGTCTACACCAAAATCAACAATGACCTGCGCAACCAGATCATCCCGAATCCGGTGGACAGCCGGGCCTACTTCTGGAACGATGTCTGGGGGTCCTATGAGCGCCCCGGCCAGGATACCATGCATGGCAACCATGTGGTCTCGTACATGGTCGAGGCCCGCGATCAAGGCATCTACTGGACCAGCGCTGCCGATCTGGCTGGCCTGCGCAACCTGCTGATGAACGTCATCTGGGATGGGGATCGGACCGATCCGCAATTCAACGGTTACTTCGATGGCACTGCGCCGACCAAGGGGTACATCCAGGCCGACGGCTACATCAAACTGGGCCGCTACGACGCCACCATCCAGCAGATGTACGAGAACTACCATGCGTACACCTACTACCTGACCCAATTCTACGGGAACGGCGCGCTGAATGCCCGCCGGCTGCTGGGCGGCTACTGGTAAACGCCAGCCAGCCCTCAGGTCTGTAGAAAGAAACGAGGCCGTCGAATTCGACGGCCTCGATGGTTATCAGGCGGACAGCGTTTTGTGGCCGAGTCAAACAGATTCGCGGCCAGACGAGAACCGCCTAGTCTTCCTTGCTGGAAATCTCCAGGGTGCTCACCAGCAGGCGGCTGAGCAACGCCACCAGACGCGCCTCATGCATGGCGCGCTGCTCCTCGGATAGATCCGCCCCCAATTCCTGAAAGATGACGCCCGCCATCTTGCGCTGGAAATCCTGGGTCTGGGCCGATGCCAGGCGCTCTGGATCGAGCAAGGTTGTTCGCGCGGCGGGCTGGCGGGCCAACATGCCACCTGTCGAGGAGTCGATCTGGCGAGTCTCGACCAGCTCCGGCTGCGGCTGGATCTCGCCAATCCCCCCCAATTGCGCCACGAACTGAGTCCGCCAGGGCAGGACCTTACGCTCCAGAAGCTGGATGGCTTCCGTTGCGCCACGCATCGTGACTTTCAGTGTTCCAGACGCGAGATCAAGGCTGTTGATGCCCACCTCGTGCGAATCGAGTCCCCGCATTTCGTCGATCAGATGCTGAAGCTCGGCGATCGTCTCCAGGTACGGGGTAACAATGGTCAGCAGATACTGGGGAGACAGCCCCGCCTGGCCTGAGGTCGTCAGGCGATCCTTGAGAAAGATCGTCCGCTCTGTCGGGACAGCCGTTGGCGTGAAGTAAGCGACCATCATCAACTGGCCCAGACGGAACAGGTCGCCGTTTTGGAGCGCGGCCGGTTTGCCTGGCAGCAGCCGGTTCTCGTTGAGCCACGTGCCGTTCGTGCTGCCCAGGTCTTCGAGGGCATAACCGGTATCGGTCCGGGTGATCGCCGCGTGGTTACGGGAAACCCCCAGCATATGGGCGTTGTAACGGGACAGGTCCACGGTCGGCACCGGCCCGGCGGCGGCCACGCGCCCCAGGATCAGGCGCTCCTGGCCATTGACCACCAGCGGCTGGGAATGCCCCAGAACGAACAGGGTGATCGCATCACTGGGCGTGGCTGAACGCCGGATGACCCGTGGAATCTCCGGTTCTTGAGTCGCTGGTTTGTCCGGGACCTGAATGGTTGTATTGTAGGATTCGAGAGGGGAGCCGCACTTGGCGCACTCGACCCGATCGCCCGAATTCTCGTGCTGGCACACCGAACAGATTTTGATCTCTTTGTCGGACATAGCCATCACCTTCAAAGAACTACCAGCTTCCAACATGCGTATGAGATTCCTGCCAGGCTCCAGAGGAATCACCCCGCTGGCAACCCGGTCGCAACAAACAGCGCGTGAACTGCCCCCCCCAGAAACGCCTTCTCTTGATTCGCACATCCAGCCAGGCATGCCTGAGGTGAATCACAACCGACAAAAAGCCCGACTCAGACTTCTACTCGCGGCTCCCGCCGCAATACGATCAGGGCTGGTGTTGCACCAGGCGTGATTGTGACTGGCGTTTCCGTCTGGGCCACTCCTGGTATGCGCGTCAACGTGGTGTGGGACGCCAGCACAGTCGTGCCCGGCCGGTCAAGTCCGGTTATCTCCCCAGTCAGTGCCAACGGGACAGTGTTGAAGATATTCGTGGCCGAAGTTGCCGTCGAAGACACCTGAGCGGATGGCGTAAATCCTGGCGTCCGGGTCGTCTCCGGCGTGGATGTCACCACCGGCGGGAGCGATGTGCTCGTCGCCGGGACCGGCGTGTCGGTTGGCGGCACGGGCGTGCTCGTGTCAGGCACCGGGGTCGCGGTCGGCGGCACCGGCGTGTCCGTCGGTGGCACCGGTGTATTGGTCGCGGGCAGCGGCGTATTGGTAGGCGGCAGCGGCGTGCACGGGGTGGCATTCCCCGCCTTGTTGTCCTGCAGGACGCCATCGACATAGATAGCCACCGTGTCACTTTCCGGCTCGACCAGCGTCCGGAAGGAGACCGTGCCAGGGCTGCTGTCCGAGCCGGCAGGCGCGACCAGTGTCCCGCCCTGCCCGATGATCGAGCCGTAAACCTGCCAGCGGAAGATGACTTCCACCGAATTGATATTGACCACCTGCCAGACGCGGACAGCCGCCGGATCAGGCGTGCACAGACCCTCCAGCCGCAGCCGGCTCAGCGCGGGCGGTGGCACCGCCGTCGGTTCAGGGGTTGAGGTTGGCGGCACAGGCGTTGGTGTCGGCGGCACAGGCGTCCGTGTCGGCGGCACCAGGGTGGGCGTCGATGTGGATGACGGCGTCAGGGTGATTGTCTCTGTGGCCGTCGGAGTCGCGGAAGCGGTCGCGGTCGACGTCGGTGAAGGCGTGATGGTCGGCGTGTTCGAAGCGGTTGGCGTGCTGGTCGCCGCGGCGGCGGTCGCCAGCGCGGACTGGGTCGCTTGTACGGCCTGCAGGACCTGGATCTGTTCCTGACTCAGGGGCGGCGGCACGTTGATCGGCCGCTCGATCTGGTTGGTCGGCAGGCTCTGCAGTTGGCCCTGGTTGTAGGGCTGAGGATTGCTGGGCGGGCCGGACGCCGCCCCATTCTCATCGAGGGGAACGTTCACCTGAGTGCCAGGGAAGACCGTTTGAGTCTGTCCGTCCACCTCGATCTCGGCATGGCCCTCCAACAGATCCAGTTCAAAACCCTCCTGAGGGCTGGCCGAGATAAACGCCGTGGAGCCGAGCCGGATGCCGATCTCGTTGACCAACAGCCGGACTTCGGCCACGCCCTCCGGCGTCTGGATCAACAGGCCGCTGTCGGGCGCTTCGGCACAGGGGGCATCATCCACCCCGGAATTGACGTAGAATGCCTGGAGCGGGCGATAGTAGGTCGCCGCATTCTCCACCACGTCCAGCGTGGTCAGGTCGTCAGCGGAGCGCAACAAGGATCGAGTCACCCAGCCGGTCTCGCCGGTTTCGGGAAGCAGAATCCGGATCCAGGAATTGTCCTCCAAACGCCCGGTCGCCGTCACCGTCTGGCCTGGTTCGAGCGCGCCGATCACCAGGGCGTGCATCAGCGGGAACTGGCGCACGTTCACATTGGCGTAGCGCGTGGCGGCCTGGGCTTCGATCAACACGGCGTTGGGGGCCGCATTGGTGATCTCGACATCGCCAAAGACCAGGAATGTAAGGTTCTGGTTGGGTTCGTCATCGGGCAAACTGGCCTGGACGCGCATCAAGGACACGCCCCAGGTCCCGGTATCGAAATCCATCGGGCTGAGCCGCAGGCTGCGCAGTTTGACCAGGTCCAGCACATCGCCTTCCTCATCAAACGCTTCAGGCTGAACGCCGGTCTGGAGCAAGGCATTCACCATTGAGTGGCCGTAACAGGCTTTGTTGCGACCCACACCCTCGCAGAGCTGGTCGGTCAGGTTGAACGCATTGCGCACAATCTGCGGGCAGCTCACACTACCACTGCTCTGAGCTTCCAGGGAAGCGGGAGCAAGCAGGAGCGCCAGCAGAACGATCATCCAGGTGAGTTTGCGAAGGCTTTTCATCATTCCCAACACAACCCTTCAGTTATCCGTACCATTACCCACTACCTATAACATACCATAGCTATGCTGTTCATGCACTATGGGAGATTTGGGCAGGTTGGTACAAACATCAGGTCGGGAAAATACTGAGTCCATTCCGTCGGGGTGAAGTTCCGATTGGCCACCTGACAGGCACGCGCCTGCCAGGCCCCCAGATTCAAGTCCCACTCGATAATGGCCGGTTCCAGGCCCCCGGAGATCAGGCGCTGGCCATCCGGGACCACCAGGACATCACGCGCCCCGCCGGTATGCCCCCGGAAGGGCACTCCAACCGGCCGGTCCGAAGCCACATCCCACAGGATCAGGGTGTCATCCTCGCTGGCAGAAGCCAGCAAGGCCCCATCCGGGCTAAAACTCAGGCCGTTGATCCAATCCGTGTGGCCGGTCAAGTCGGCTACCTTCTGGCCGCTGGCCCAGTTCCACAGCATGATCGTGCCATCCCGCCCGGCGCTGGCCAGAAGGCCGCCGCCCGGACTGAATGTCACGGTCAGGACCGCGTCGCGGTGGCCCACCAGCGGTTCACCATACGGCCGGCGCTGGCTGATATCCCAGATCAGGATCGTCGTGTCACGGCTGCCCGAAGCCAGATACCGGCCGTCCGGGCTAAACGCGAGGCCAAAGACCGCGTCGGTATGGCCATCCAGCGGATCGCTGGCCGGACTCCAGGTGACGGTATTCCAGACCACAATCCGGCCGTCCTGCGCCCCGGCCGCCAACCAGCGCCCATCCGGGCTGAAGGCCACGCTGAGCACCACACTCCGGTGCTCGCGCAGGTTCTGGAACGGCGCGCCCAACTCGCCCCCGCTTCCCACCCGCCAGACCTGGACGCTGCCATTGGCATTGGCGGTCGCCATCAACCGTCCGTCCGCGCTGAAAGCGACATCGCTGACCGGTCCGCCCTCGCCCTCGATGGTCTGGAGCAGGCTGCGCGTCCCCACATCCCAGAGCTGCACCACGTCGCCGCCTGCCGCGTCCGAACCGCCAGCCGCCAGAAGCGCGCCATCCGGGCTGATCGCCAGGGTATTGGCCGTCCCGGCTGTCGCGAAAATCGAGCCTAATCCCGGATTGAGCAGCGCATCCCAGACAATGACAAGCCGGTCCTCGCCGCCCGAAACGATGCTTTGCCCGTCCGGGCTGAAGGCCAGGGACCAGACCGCGTCCTGGTGGCCCTCCAGGCGGGCCAACGGACGCCGCGCGGCCACATCCCACAACCAGAGCGTGCCATCGGCGCTCGCCGAAGCCAGCCGGGTCCCATCCGGGCTGAAGCTCAGGTCGCGAATCCAGCCGGTATGCCCGCTGAACACACCGGGCGCGATCGCCGCAAGGTCCCGCAGATCCCAGACCACGACCAGATTGTCCGCGTCGCCGGAGGCCAGGGTGTGTCCATCCGGGCTGAAGGCCAGGCTCAGCACCCAGTTCTGATGCCCGACCAGCGGCTCGCCCAGCGGGTCGTGGGTGTCCACATTCCAGAGGATGATTTGGGCGTCCGCCCCGGCCGAAGCCAGGATCGTACCATCCGGGCTGAACGCGAGACTATAGACGACGTCGGTATGGCCGTCGAGCGCGGCAACCTGCTCGCCGGTAGCGGGTGACCAGAGCAGCACGCGCCCGTCCGCCCCGGCCGAAGCCAGCAGGGAGCCATCCGGGCTAAATACGACGGACCACACGTCGTCGGCATGGCCTTCCAGGCGGAAGAGCGGCTCCAACACCGCTTCCCCACCAACCGACCAGATCTGGATCGTGTCGTCGGCGCTGGCCGAGGCCAGGAACCGCCCATCCGGGCTGAACGCCAGGCTGTTGATCCAGTCGACGTGGCCCGACTCAACCCGGCGCACCATCGCGCCGCTGGCCGGGTCCCAGAGCCGGATCGCGGTACTCCGCCCGGCGGAGGCGACCATCCGGCCGTCCGGGCTGTAGGCGACCGCCCGCACCGACTCGACGCTGCCCGTCAGGTAGCGCTGCACGTAGGGGTACGCTTGCAGAGCGCTCAACAGGCTGTTGCGCGCTTCATAGGTATCCGCCGAGCGCAGCGCCTCCAGGCTGAGCAGCAGGGCCAGATCGGTATCCTCGACGTTGGTCAGGCTGGTCACGGCCAGTTCGCGCGAGCGCGAAACCCGCGCCTCACTCTCGGCGCGCCGCTGGCCATCATAGGCGATCGCGGCCAGCGCCAACGCCAGCACCGAGAACAGCACCAGCGAGACCCCGATCAGGCGCGAGACCAGCGCGCTGCGCCGGCGCAGGGCCACACTGGCCGCCACATAGGCCCGCTCATCCTCATTGAACGCCAGGGATTTCCGGTCGATCAGCGTTTCGAACTGGGTCAGGCGCGCCCCGCGCGCCAGATAGCTTGGATCGCGCCCGGCGTTGCGCCAGTCGATCATCGATTCGGTCAACCGGCGCTGCACAATCAGGTCTTCGCGCGTCTGGTCCAACCAGATGCGCAGCCGCCGCCATTCCCGGATCAACGCTTCGTGCGCGACCTCGACGGTTGGCTCGCGGGTCTGCGGGTCGCGGTCGAAGGTCAGCAGCCGGTAGCGGCCGTACAGGTCGACCAGGGCCTGCATCGCCGCGCTGCCGCCGCGGTGCAGGTCTTTGATCTCCACCCAGTGCGCGCGGCGGCGCGTATCGGAGACGCCATCCTCCAGCCCGATCAGGCGCAGGAAAAGCTGACGGACGGCGGTCTGGCCGGTGATGTCCAGCGAGTTGTAAAGCTCCTCCGCCCGGCGGGCCAGCGCGCCCAGGACCCCACCGGTCTCGCGGTAAGTCTTGAGGGTCAGCTCGCCGCCCTCGTGGCGCTCGAACAGCTCAGTCAGCGCGTATTGCAGCAGCGGCAGCGCGCCCGGTTGCTCGTTGACCTCGGCCACGATAGCCGCCACCAGGTCTTCCTCGACGACCATGCCGACCCGCTCGGCGGGCCGGACGATGGCCCGCACCAGGTCGGTCGAGGTCAGCGGCATCACGATTTCCGTGCACCAGCGCACCAGATCGCCGAAACCTGGGTACAGGAACGGCCGGTCATAGAAATCGGCGCGCAGCGTGATGATCAGGTGGAAGCGGCTGCCTTTGGCCGTGACGGCGGAATACAGGAGGTCGAGAAAGTGCGCCCGCGTATGCTCGTCGGTCGTCTGGGTAAAGACTTCCTCGAACTGGTCGACGTACAGGAGCAGGTGCGTCTCCTCGTCGGGCAGCACCTCGTTCAGCACCTCATGCAGGCCCAGCGAACCGGCGCGCAGCCGTTCGTCCAGGTGCGCCACGGGGTCGGCGGCAACCCGCAGCAGCGCGGCCTCCAGTTCGCCCAGGGGATCGGCGCCGGGCAACATCCGGGCCAGGTACCAGCGCCCGGAACCGGGGACGTAACCATCCCGGATCGCCGGCAGCAGTCCGGCGTTGACCAGGCTGGATTTGCCGCTGCCGCTCGGCCCGACCACGGCCAGAAAGCGCGACAGCATCTCCGTGCCGGATAGGTGCTCGACCAGGGTCGTGATCAGCTCCTCCCGGCCAAAGAAATCGGGAGCGTCAGCCTCCTCAAAAGGTCGCAGGCCCTTGTACGGGTTCTCCGGCTCCAGTTGGAGCGTCAACGGCAGGGTGGATGCGCGCTCATCGGGCAGCGTGTCGCCATCCTTCGCGCCGTCGCCCCTCGGAAAGGCCGGGGCCGGCTGCGCGCCCACGGCCAGCCCTTCCAGCATCGCCACCCGCCGGAAGTCGGCCGCCATGCTGAACACATCCGGATAGCGCGCCTGGGGTGTCTTGGCTGTGGCGCGCCGGATCACGATATTGAGTTCGTTGGGCAGTTCCGGCCGGGCAAACTGAAGGGGTGGGATCGGGTCGTTGACGTGGCGGCGCATCACGGCCGTCGTGTCCGCGCCGACAAAGGGCACCCGCCCGGTCAGCATCTCGTACAGCACGACACCCAAACTGTAGATGTCCGTCTGGGGAGAGACCGGCTCGCGCAGGATCGTTTCGGGGGCCATATAGGCCGGGGAGCCGAACGAGACGTTTTCCCCCACCGGCCCGCGTCCGGAGACGAGGTCCTTGGCAATGCCAAAATCGGTCAGGTACGCATTCCCATTTTCATCGAGCAAGATATTCGAGGGTTTGACGTCCTGATGGACCACGCCGCTGCGATGGGCAATCGTCAGGGCCGCCGCGAGTTGATCCAGCACCCAGGCAGTCGCCTCGACCGACCAGGCGCCGTTCACGAGCGAACCGCGCAGGCTGCCGCCCCGCAGCCAGCGCATGATCAGATAGGCGCCATCCGGCTCGCGCCAGTAGTCGTACAACGGCACGATGTGGGGGTGTTCCAGCCGCGCGATGAGATGGGCCTCCGCCTCGAAACGGCGGATGAAATCCGGGTGGTTGGCGAACTTGGGCCGGATGATTTTGATCGCGACTTCACGATCGACCGAAACCTGATAGGCCAGATAGACCGCGCCGAAGCCACCCGCGCCAACCTGCTCGCGCAGCTCGTAGCCCCGGATCACCTGCCCGGTCAACAGCACTTCGGTCGGTTGAACCAAAACGCAGTTCCTCTGACTCACTGCTTGCCGGGGCGGATTGGCCGCCCCGGCATGGTCGGTCAGTCCCGATCGCTGAACGGGGTCAGCGAGATTGGCGGCGATGGCAGGTCCGTCGACAGCGGGCTGATTTCCACCGTGTGGAACGTGATATCCCCCAGATGGGTGATCAGGAGCAGCGAACCATCCCGGGCCGGGAGATCGGAGATGATCTGCCATCCGTCCGGCTCTGGCGTGCCCTCCGCCCAGACATTCATGGCGACCCGCGCGGTGCTATCCGACAGGTATTCGGAGCGGGCATGGAGCACATACGGAATCCCCGCCACGATATCCGGCCGGAGAACTTCTTCCCAGATCGTGCCAGGATAAGCGGTGAACCGGAGGCGCGGCCGGCGCAGGTCGGTTCCCATCCAGGCCAGTGTCTCCAGCGGCCAGTCCGTGTGCGGACTGGTGATGCCTTCGTGGCCCTGCCAGCCCAGCACGACGCCGGCCTCGGAATCATTCGGGCCATCGTTGATCGTCAGGGTCACATAGACCTCGTAGTTGCTCTCCCAGGTATCCTGGCCGATCGCCACCAGCCGGTCGTACCCAGGATCGACAATATGCAGCCCATCGGGAGTCAATTCCCACTTGCCATCGATCACCTGGGCCACATCCGTGATATTCTCGACGGTGCGCCAGTCGACGCTGTATGGGATCGGCCAGGTGTTCTCGTCCGTGTAGTGGACCGTGATCGGCCGGTACGTGATGGCGCCGGTCGAGTCGGTCGCCTTGAGCAGCACGCTGTGCTGGCCGTTTTCCAGCGCGAACCGGTCGATCTCGATATTGAAATCACCCGGATAGTGCAGGCGAAGGCCGTCCGGCCCCAGGGGCACGGGCTGTTCCAACCCGCCGTCCAGGACGTAAACCACGGACTCGATCCCATCGGGATCGGAGACGTTGCCCAACACGTTCAGCCAGCGGGCCGGGTTCCCGATGCGACCAAAGGAGAGCGTATCCTGCTCATCGACATAGTACACGTCGATGACCGGTCCGTCCGGATTGTCGACGCACGCCCCAGACGGCGCTCCCACCGGCTCGGAGTACGGGGAGAAACGCCCATCTCCGGCCCGGTACACCCGCAGGCGGTACTGGTAGTCCAGTCCGCAGCCCACCGCCGTGTCCTGATAGGCCGTGCTCCCCACATCGACGCGCGCAACCTCGGTCCAGGCCTCGAGCGCGGCATTGGTCGTGCGCTCGATCAGAAATTCTCCGGCATCCACATCCGCGGCTGCTTCCCAGGTCAGCTCGACCTGCCCCTCGCCGGGAACGGACTGGAGCCCCACCGGCGACGCGGGGGGAGCCGGGGAGTCCGCCCCCACCCCATCGGTGTCGGTCACCGGATTTGCCAGATTCATGAAGTAATCGACGCTGCCCCGGTACGGTGGCGCGGGATCGTGATTGCCGGCAAAAAAGCCGACTTCGGTCACAAGCAGGGATTGGGTGAAAGATGCGGCCAGAGTCCAGGCCCTGCCGTCTGGCGAATAGTAATACTCCCAGTCATCCCCATGGCGCAGGAGGCGCAGGTAGACCTCATCGACCACACCGACAACCGGCTCACTCACGAAAGACGTTCCCCGATCGCCGTTGACATACCCGGCAAACGCAAGCAACTGGCTATCATAGAAAACATCCAGGCGAAGGAACGTATCGTCATCCTGCTGGACGATGATGCCCTGCAATTGAAAGCGCGTGGTCGGCACGGATTCGAAGCGAACCTCGACACCGAAATCCCGGTTGGGGATGGGTTGAAGCAGGCGCGGCGCCCAGTTGCTCGCCCCCGTCCACAGATCATGAGACATCCCTTCGGACACGATCAGTTCGACGTTGGCCCCGGTCAGAGCCAGATCGGCCCGGCCCTGCGGCGGACCCAGCACCGCATAGGGATCGTACAGACGCCATCCTGGGTTGAGCACCATGTCCGTGAACGTGTCCGTAAACGGAACGGAGTAGCCCGGCCGGCAGTAATCTGTGCTGCCCGGCACGAGTTCGGAATAGTCCGAGAACGTGCGGTCGGACTCGCGGAACGCCCGTACCCGGTAGAAGTAGCTGGAATCGCAGGTCAGGTCGCTGTCTAGGTAAACGGTGGTATTCGCATCCAGGCTGGCGATCTCAATCCAGATCAGGGCATCGAACGGGGAGCGTTCCACCCGGTAACTGGTTTCATCCTGGGCGTTGTCGGTCCAGGTCAGGCGAATCTCCGAATCCGAAACCAGCTCGGCGACCAAGCCCGTGGGGGCCGCGGGCAACGCCTGAGGCAGGGGGCGCGCCAGCGCGGAGCCATCGCCGTTCATATCATCCGCTTGAACATGACCGCCCAGGAGATCGGTCAGGCTCAGCATCAGGACCAGACCGCCAATGATCAAACTTGCCAGGAGAGCATTGAAAAGTTTCTTGTCAAACCACATGTTCATTTATCCATACCAGAGGACAGATATTACTTCACAGATACCATTGTACTTCAGTCAGGAGACGATCCAAACCAGGCTTCTGGCGGGCGATCTGTCCTGCTGCCTGAGCGGGTCGTCTTCCGCTCTACGAAGAAATCAGGGATAGCATCCCCCCCTCTGACCTGGGATGCTATCCCCTGACCTGAACCCGTACGGGTCAGTTCACGACATCCTTGGCGTGTCCATTCTTGGACGGCCACTGGCGCGTCACGGCCGGCGCGACACCCTCAGGTTTCACGAGTTTTGGGCCGGCCGAACGTGTCTGGTCGATGAGCTGGACCAAGTAATTGAAGTACGTCTTGGTCGCGGCCTTCTCACTGTAGAGTCTGCCATCCTTGACCAGGGCCTGTTCCACCACGCCAAGGTCGTTGGGATCGATGTGGATCACCTCCGTGCACTGGCGCATGAACAGGTCGGCATCGAACGGTTCGTCCTGGTCTTCCAGCTTGACGATGTGCGGGTGAATGGTCGCAATCTGGACCTCGCTGTCACGCTGGAGTTTTTCATTGAGTTTTTCGCCGGGGCGAACGCCGGTGAACTTGATCTCGATATCATCGTAGGGCCGCAGGCCGCGCATCCGGATCATCCGCTCGGCCAGTTCCAAAATCGGCACTTCCTCCCCCATCTGGAGCATGAACAACTCGCCACCGGTCGTCATGGCCGCCGCGTGGATCACCAGGTTGACCGCCTCGGCGATGGTCATGAAGTAACGCTTCATGTCCTTATCGGTCACGGTCACCGGTCCGCCCTTGTCGATCTGCCGGTTGAAGGTCGGCGCGACGCTCCCCCGGCTGCCCAGCACGTTGCCGAACCGCACCGCCGTGAACAGGGTGCTGTGGCCGGATTGGGCCGAGAGGGCCTTCATCAACAGTTCCGCGGCGCGTTTGCTGGCGCCCATCACACACGATGGATCGACCGCTTTGTCGGTGGAGATCAGGACAAACCGCTCCACGCCGTAATCCCGCGCCAGCTCGGCCAGATTGCGCGTCCCGCCGATGTTGACCCGGATCGATTCGTGAGGAAACAGCTCCAGCATCGGCACATGCTTGTACGCCGCGGCGTGGAAGACGACCTGCGGCCGGTAAGCCGCGTAGACTCGCTCCAGGCTGTCGCGCTGGGTGATGTCGGCCAGCACCGGCCGGAATTCCACCTGGGGGTATTGCGTCTTCAGTTCAGTATACAGGTCGTGCAGACCGCTTTCGTTGTTATCCAGCATGATCAGGAGAGTCGGATCGTAGGAGGTCAACTGCCGGACCAGTTCGGAACCGATCGAGCCGGCAGCGCCCGTCACGAGGGCGACTTTGCCCGTGATCGGCGTCATGTCCACCGCCTGGTGACGCCCCACCAGCTTGCGCCCCAGAATATCCTCAGGCAGCACATCCCGCAGGGTCGCCACCCCCAGGCGCTGGTTGAGCATCGCGTACATATCGGGGACGATCTTGATGCGTGCTGAGGTCCCCTCGCAGGAGGCCAGGATTTCGCGGAGGTCCGGGCCGGGGATGTTGTGGATAGCAATCACGATCAGCTCGACCCGGTGATTGCGCACGATTTCGGGAATCTCATGCCGATCCCCCAGGACGCGCACGCCTTCGATGAACATGCCCTGCTTGGCCGGATCGTCATCAATGTAGCCAACAATGGTGTAGTTCTGACCCTCACGCGCTTCCCAACGATTCTTGAGACGCCACACGAAGGCCGAACCGGATTCGCCCGCGCCGACGACCAGCACCGGCGTGACATCCTGACCGGGGATTTCCCGGCCCGAAATC
>CAZHMJ010000073.1:14365-17980 GCA_964533805.1 uncultured Anaerolineae bacterium
GACGCCAGCGCAAGCCCGTGAACACACGCATCCGGTAGCGCACCGCCACGAAACCCAACAGCGACAGCACGTTGCCCAGCAGCAGCACGCTCATCGGCAGGAGATAACGTGGCGCGATGATCACCATGTTGATCACCACTTCGATCAAGGTTGCCACGCCCACCGCATACACGATGTCGACGACATCATTGCCGCTGGTCCGGTCCCAGATCCGGTGATAGACGCGGAACAGGTACAGGCTCGTCAGGGTGATGGCGATCGAGAAAAACGTGAAGCCCAAACCGGCTACATAATTGTCGAGATCGGTCACGATGGCTCGCGCGAAGAAGAGGACAGTAAAGGCAGCATAAACAATCAGGCCATCCAGCAGGGCTGAAGGCAGAATGCGCTTGAGGTGATAGTAACGTCCGGAATTCTTCCCGTTTGAGGCCATGAGCTGACTCTTTCTCAAATCTATTTGCCATAACCACGAAAAAAACAGAGACCCACAAGCCGTCCGCTGCGTTGATTGTTTCCGAAGTTGTCCCCACGCCAGGGCACCAGACAAGCAATGAAGAACTCGAAAGCCATTTTTACTGTGCCACCCTTTCCTTGCGAGCGCCCTAAAACACTCCGAGGAAACCTTACAAACCGCATAACAGGTGAGAATCTGGTTAGGATCGGGGGCAAACAAAAACCGGGCGAAGGCCCGGTCGGTTTGGCTAGTAAATCGCGCTGGTGGTCTGCCGTACAGCCGTGCGAATGGCGCCCGGCGTGATTCCCCGGCTAACCCAGCAGGTCTTCGGTACAGGCCTGGCAGCGGCCGTAGAACGCCCAGGTCACCCGGTGCTCCGGCCGGTCGGCGACGTAGACCCCACAACCATTGCAAAAGCCCGCGGTCGACATGTGCGCGGTGCAATACCATCCGATCGGCTCGCCGCCCGCCTCCAGGTAGACCGGCCGCGCCGGAGCGCCGCACCCCTCATGCTGGCAGTGACCGCGCTCTGGGGCAGCGCCCGGCCGTTCTGGCGTGTGCTGGCAAGCGCGTGGCTCCCCAACCTGGGCAAAACTCGTGCGCGGATGAAGCGGGACATTCGTGGTGTTGGACATGGCTTTCTCCGTCCTCATTCCCAGGCCAGTGAACCGCCGGCCTGGGACCCTGTAAGAATGGTGCAAATAATTGAGAAAGGATAAGCCAAAGCCACTTTTTTACATTCATGTTATACAATAGGGACAATGAGCTATTGACACCAATGCTATCCATAATGAAAATGAGTTGACGTTTATCGTTTCTAATGCCAAGAGTGGCAAACACACCTTGTTTGGGACATGCAAGGTTGTTCTTTCTCATTGTTATGAGTCCGCAAGGTGTCTGGGTTAGAGTCCAGGACAGGTTGCCCTAAGAGTGCCTTATCGGGAAACAGTCCCACACGAGACCAGAATCAACCGGGCTTTTCCACCCAAACCTCGCTCAATGCTTTCGCGGGTCAGCCTGCGCGTCCGGGTCGTTCCGGTGTGGTTCGTGGGCACATGGATCTGTGCCAGGGCGACCGCCCAGAACAAGGACAATCCCGTTGTTCGCTGAACTGAAGAAACTGACCAAACACTCAGTAATCTATGGCATTGGTAGCGTTCTGAACCGCGGCTTGCGCTTCCTTCTGATCCCGCTCTACGCGCACTACCTCAACCCGAATGACTATGGGTTGTTCGCCCTGATCGCCACGACCGGAAACGTCCTGGGAGTCCTGGGCCTGCTGGGGCTGAGCACCGGGATGTTTCGCGAGGTCATTTTCAAGGAGTCGGATGAGAAGCTGGTGACGAGCACCGCCTTTCTCTTCCTGACTCTGGACACCATCCTGTTTTTCGGCGCGCTGATCGTGCTGGCGCCTCAGCTCTCGGCCGCGCTGCTGGGAAACCAGAGCCATTATGCTCTGTTGCAGCTCACTCTGCTTTCATCCGCTTTCCACCAGTACAGTTATCTGGTCCTGGCCAAGCTGCGCATCCACACCCGCTCGACCCTGTTTTCCGTGCTCCAGATCGGCCGGTTTCTGCTGAGCTTTTCGCTGAACATCCTGTTCATCGTCGGCCTGGGCCTCAAGGTGGAGGGGCTGATTTTCGCTCTCCTGGCCGTGGATATCATCTTCCTGGCCGTCAACCTGATGATCCTTCTGCCTGATCTGAAACTTGCCTTTTCGATACCGGTGCTGCGCGGCCTGCTCACCATCGGCGTCCCCAGCGCGATCTTTGGCGTGGCGGAAATGTTGATGACCTCGGCGGACCGCTATGTTCTGGAACGCTATCACGGCCTGGAACAGGTCGGCCTGTATGCGATGTCCTATAATCTGGGCCTGGCGGTGCAACTACTGGTCTCCGCCGTCCAGCTCGCCTGGCCGGCCCAGATGTTCGCCATAGCCAAGCAGCCGGATGCCGCATCCAAGCTGGCCCGGATTTTCACCTACTATGTCGTTTTCATGGCTTTCGCCGGTCTGGCCCTGGCACTGCTGGGCCGAGAAGCGCTGGCGATCCTGGCGCCCCGCTACGTGGAGGCCGCCGGGGTGATTCCTTACATCGTGGCCGCGTACCTGTGTTTTGGCGGCGTGTACATGACCAATATCGCGCTGGACGTGAAAGCCAAGTCCAAGTACATGATTCCGATCACCGTCGCCGCGGCGCTGCTCAACCTGTGCTTGAATTACCTCCTCATTCCACCTTACGGGATGATGGGCGCGGCCTGGTCGACGCTCATCTCCTACATTTTCCTCTTTGTCGTGCAATTGCGAGTCAACCTGCGCTTATGGGCGATCCCTTACGAGTATGGACGCCTGCTGAAGATTGTCGGGGTCTGGCTCGCGCTGCTGGGGACCAGCCAGTTTGTGGCGTCCGGACGGCCGGTGGTCAACGTGCTTCTGAAGCTGTTACTGCTCGCAACCTACCCGCTGTTGCTGTACGCCCTGCGTTTTTTCAGCTCGGTCGAGATCGCCGTCATTCGCCGACTGCTGCAATCCGCCTTTCATCGGCTGCCATTCTCCCATGCTGTCAATATGAGCCATAAGGGATAAAGGGACGAGGATGTCGACCAAGAAAGCCCTGTTGATTGCCTATTTTTACCCCCCCCTCAACACCATTGGGGCTGTTCGCGCGGCCAAATTCGCCGCCGATCTGCCGAAATTCGGCTGGGAGCCAATCGTCCTGACCCGCCAATGGGAAGTCACGGGCGGATTGTCCGATATCCCTGGCTTGCACGTCGTCAGGACGGACTATACCGATCGCCTGGGCTTCATTCGGGCGGTACGCGATCCCGCGGCCGTCTCCGCCGCTTTGCGGCGTGCCCGGCCGGCTCCGCCCACCCTGAAATCTCGCCTGCGTCGGCGGGCCATCTACTGGGCGAAAGAATTCCTGGTCTACCCTGACGAGTTCACCGGCTGGCAGTCCCATGCCCTGCAAGCGGCCCGCCAGATCCTGCAAGAGCAGTCCATCGATCTGATTTTCAGCACCGCCCAACCCTTCACCTGCCATCTGATTGCCCACCAGCTCGCCGAGGAGACCGGTCTGCCCTGGGTGGCGGACTTCCGCGATCCCTGGACCCAGGGGCCTGCCTACAATCATTCCCGCCTGCGCGCCTTCTTCGAGCGCCAG
>CAZHMJ010000074.1:0-17832 GCA_964533805.1 uncultured Anaerolineae bacterium
TGCGCAACGCAGTGCTGCTCCAACGGTTGATGATGCAGTTCCGTGACCTGTCCGATCTCGGCCCGGATGACCTGGCCGTGGGCCAGTCGCCGTTGCCGGTCGAAAGCCTGCTCAACGCTCTGGCGGCGGACTGGCAATCCGCGGTTCAGGCCGGTGACCTGACGCTGGAGGTGGCGATCGACCCGCGCGAGATGCACGTCCTGGGCGATGAGCGGCGGCTGCGCTGGGCGCTGGGCAATCTGCTCGACAACGCGGTCAAGTACTCCCTGCCGGGCGGCAAGATCAGCCTCGTGGCCCGGCGGCTGGACGAGGGCACAACGCAGATTGTCCTGAAAGATACCGGAGTGGGCATCCTGCCGCGCGATATGCCTTACCTGTTCACGCGCTTCTACCGGGGCACGCCCCTCCAGCCGGATGGTTCGATTCTGCATGTGCCGGGCATGGGACAGGGGCTGTTCATCAGCAAGCGGGTCATCGAGGCGCATGGCGGCGCGATCAAGTTGGAGAGTTGGCCCGGCCGCGGCACCCAGGTGACGTGCACCCTGCCGCTGACGTCGCCGGTGACGCTCCCCCTGGAGTCGTCTCGGTCAGAAGCGGTTCGCCCGGCCCGGATCACGGTGCCGGTCGATAGGCCCGCCACGCGACAGCCACAAAAATGAGCGCGCCGAGCAGGTCCAGCCCGATGTCGGTCGGGGAGGGATGGCGGCCGGGCACGAAGGACTGGTGCAACTCATCCAGCAGCGCGTAGCCGAGCGCAATCCCGACACCGAGCAGGGCGGCACGCCATCTTGGAAAGTCCCACACCAGACCGGCACGCATCGCCAGAAAGGCCAGTACGCCAAAGGCGATGACGTGCCCGCCTTTTTTGACCAGGACTTCCCATCCGCCGGGGAAGATGGGCATCAGGCCGGAGAAGTAGATCGACAGCGGGTCACCGTAGGGCACGTCCGGCTTGGGTTGGGCCGACGCGACGAACATGACTGCCATCGCGGCCAGGACCGGCCCCCAGCTCAACAGCGCCTTCAGGCCAAGCGATCGCGTGATATACCACATTCCTGATCCTCCCCCGCGTGTGTGTTGCGTGAACTCACCTATACCCTAGCACCGGGAGGCGGTCCGATCAATGCGCGCCTTGCCGGTGTGCATCTGACGTCTGGCTGATTCGCCTGACTAACCTGACAGTCGCCTGATGAATGCCCTGCGCTTGCCATTCGTGGTGAAAGGAAGGCGGCTATGCAACTCTGGTTGGGTTGCTGCTTCCAGAACAAAAACGCGCCTGCGGGTGCAGACGCGTTGAGGGCTTTCGCCGGAAGCAAGCTAGTCGAGGGTCAGCAGGTACGCAACCAGATTGTTGACGTCTTCTTCGGTCAGATAGTCCGCGTACTGCTGGAACATCAGGCTGTTTCCCCCCGCCGCGAAGACATTCGTATCCGTATTGGGCACCAGGAAGTCATTGGGATGCAGGATCGAGTTGGCCAGGTACTCCTCGGCGGTCTGGCCCTCGGCTCGCGTGGCTGCGCGTCCGGCCAGCCCCACCATGGATGGGCCGATCAGGATGCGGTCTTCATCCAGGACGTGGCACGTCACACAGGCCGGCGCGGCATCCTTGCCATTCAGGAACAGGACTTCGCCCAAGGCTGGATCGCCCGCGTTCGCGACTGCCGGGGTTGGCGGGATGGGCGTCGCGGTCGCCGTCGGGGTGGCGGTGGGTGGGGGCGTTTCGGTTGGCGGGAGCGTGGGCGGCAGGGCGGTCGCCGTCGGCGGCACGTCGGTCGGCTGGGCGGCGACGGCTGCCCTTTCCTGGGAGGCGCCCTGTGCCGCCTGGGGCGCGAGCGTGACCGGCTCCAGGGTAGGGGGCAGGCCGGCATCAGGCGTGGCAATACTGCCGCAGGCGGCCAGCAGGAGGCTGGCCATCAGCAGCAGCCCGATCTTCAAAATGCACGTGAAGGGCATGGGTCTTACCCCGTTATTTGTGAAGAAAGGAACCAGATGGAAGGGAGTATATCCCTTTCTGACCGAAAAAGGCAAGAATTGGCCTGTTTCCTGGCAGCAGTTCCGGGCCGAGGATGGAAACACCCCGGCCCGGAACACTCACTTGCGCTGAATTTGATGGGCGAACGTCCCCAAAAGGCCACCTAACAACAGGAAACAGGCTTGCGCGCAGTGATCCGGGCGCTGAAGATGCGCGGCATGCCGGGCTGAGGCGCAGCGCCTTCCTGGGTATCGACCTTGCTGACGACCGTAATGTCGACCAGTCCGGCTTCGGCCATGAAATTCGTGTAGTCATCGAGATCGATAGCGCCGCTGACGCACTCCGCCCACAACGCGGCCTGGGCGCGCATCTCCGGGCTGAATTCACCCTCGGTCACGATGTCGCTGACGCTGATCCGCCCGCCGGGCTTGAGCACGCGGAACGCCTCGCGGAAGACGGCGGCCTTGTCCGGCGAGAGGTTGATCACGCAGTTGGACATGATCACGTCGATGGTCGCATCGTCCACCGGCAGGGCTTCGATCTGACCCTGGCGGAATTCCACGTTGTCCAGACCAACTTTGGCTTTGTTGGCGTTGGCGCGGGCCAGCATGGCCGGGGTCATGTCCACCCCGATGACGTGTCCGGTCGGTCCAACCTGCCGGGCGGCCAGGAAGCAGTCGATCCCGCCGCCGCTGCCCAGGTCGAGTACGATCTCACCGGGCTGGAGGCCGGCGATTGTGACAGGATCACCGCAGCCGAGCGAGAGATTGGTCACGTCAGCAGGCAGGCCGTTGAGCAGCGCCGCGTCGTAGAGGGCGGGAGAACAACTGCATGCGGCAGCCTGGGCGGAATCGCCGCAGCAGGCTGCGGTCAGGCTCAGGTCGGGGTCGCTGCTGGCGGTGCTGCGCGCGATGGCTCCGTAGTGATTGCGGACGGCGGCGTGAATCGACTGGTTGGTGGACATGACTGACTCCTTGATGTATAGATAGTTGTCTATGGATTCGGTCAAAAAAAGAGGCCGGCGCCCTCAATCCGACCTGTCACCGGGCGGCCGGATCGTCTCGACCGGGATGACGTTGCCCTCGCCGGCATAGTCAGGGGCGAACTGGCGCACCAGCGTCCCACAGCAGACCGTGAGCTGGGCCTGGTTGAGCGTGTAAAAGCGCTGGCGCCCTTCCTCGCGGATCAACACGAGGCCAGCCTCTTCCAACTTCTTGAGGTGGTGGCTGACGGTCGGCTGGCTGACTTTGCCGCCGAGCTTGTCCACAACGTCATTGACGCTCAGCCAGACGCAGCACAGGTGTCCCATGATCTCCTGGCGCGTCTCGTCGGCGATGGCTTTGGCGAAGGTGACCGGATCCACGTTCATGCCACTGATTATATAGACATTTGTCTATATGTCAAGGATTTGCCTGACTCTGGGAGGCCGTCCAAATAGATCACTGTGCCTAAATCTCGATGTTCCAGGCAGCCAGATCGGCGATGAAGTGATGGGCGGTCATGTCCAGGTGGATCGGCGTCAGGCTGGCATACCCGTTGTGGACGGCCCACAGATCGGTGCCTTCAGTGTCATAGACCCCGCTGGGAGTCAGGCCGCCGATCCGGTAGCTGCTGTTGCCGTTGCGCACCAGCTCGTCGCGGTAGATACGGATGCCCTGGCGGGTCAGGCGCAGGCCCTTGATCGCGTCTCCATCCGGTACGTTCAGGTTAAGGATGGTGTGCGGCGGCAGGCCTTTGTCCAGCACGCGGGCGGCGACGCGGGCGGCGATGGCCGCCGCGACCCGGTACTGCTCGACCTCGGCCGCCTGATGGTTGTCCAGGGAGACGGCCAGCGCGGGAACGCCGTGAATGACCGATTCGAAGGCCGCGGTCACTGTGCCGCTGTAGGTGATGTCCTGGCTCATATTGGGGCCGCGGTTGATGCCGGAGACAACCAGATTGGGCGGCCAGGCGGTGACGCCCAGGGCGGCGATGGCGATACAGTCGGCGGGGGAACCGCCCACGGCCAGGGCCGGGGTGCCATCCGCCAGGCTCACCGGATCGACCGGGATGTCCTGGAAGAGGGTCTTTTTGTGGCCGACGGCGCTTTGATTGACGGCCGGGGCGATGATTTCAACGCTGCCCAGCTCGCGCAGGGCCTGGACCAGCGCCAGCAGGCCGGGGGCCTGGACGCCGTCGTCGTTGGTCAGGAAGATGTGAGGCACGCAGGAGTCTCCACACAGGGATGAGGTACAATGCCCGGACAGTGCAAAATGATGGTCTAGCATACCACCGGGGCGGGCGCGGGTATAGTGCGAAAATGCGCGCTTGGGGAGAAATGGGGCAGCATGGCCGAACAAGGGGTGATTTTGCTGGTCGGGCAGCCGGACTGGGCGGCGACCCTGGCCCGGCTGGCGGAACAGCAGGGCTTCGATCTGGTGCCGGCCGCTGGCGGCGATCTGGTCGACCAGCTTGTGGATGCCCGTGCCGCGCTGCTGGTGGTCGATGGGGCGCTGCCGGACTGGCGCAGGCTGGCCGTCTTGCCGCGCAGCAGCCCGGCCACGCGCCGGATCGCCACGGTCGTGGTCTCTGGCGACCCGGCGGTGGTAGCCCAGGCGGCTGACCTGGGTCTGACGGAGGTGCTTTCCCTGGAGACGCTGGCCGCCGGGCTGCCCGGCGTGCTGCAGGCGCATGCTCGCGATCTGGAGCCAGCCCTGGCCGCGCAACTGGCCTGCCAGTGCCAGGACGCGCTGCCCCCTGAAGCACTGGAGGGCGTCCGCCTCTTCAACGCGGGCGAGTACTACCGCCAGCATGATGTTTTCGAGGCCCTGTGGATGGCCGAGCGTGGCCCCGTGCGCGCCCTGTACCAGGGAATCCTCCAGATTGGCATCGCTTACTATCAGATCATGCGCGGCAACCGGCTTGGCGCGCTGCGAATGTTGCTCCGCAGCCGGCAGCGGTTGGTCAGCCTGCCCGACGTCTGCCGGGGGATCGACGTGCGCGGGTTGCGGGAAGACTCGGCGCGGGTCCGGGCCGCGTTGGAACAGGCCGTGGACCTCACCGGATTTGACCTGAGTCTGCTCAGGCCGGTGCGGCTGGCCGAGCCGCCCGACCAGCCTTAGATTTCATCTGGCTGGTGGACAGTGCGCTCGTTTTGGATGTTGCCGGTATTGAGGGTCGTAGCCGGCTCGAACAGCAGGACGTGCACTTCCTCCTCCGCCACCGGCATGTGCTCGAGCCCGCACGGGATGATCACGAATTCCCCTTCATCTACTTCCAGGTCCTGATCGCGCAGCCGGATCACCAGGCGTCCCTTGACGACCAGGAACAACTCGTCCTCGTGGTCGTGGTGATGCCAGACAAACTCCCCCTGGAGCTTGGCCAGTTTGACGTGCATGTCGTTGACGCGCCCGGCGATTCGGGGGCTCCATGTTTCGTTGATCTGGGCGAACTTGGCGGCGAGGTTGACTTTCTCCATGACCTAAGTCCTTCTCGTGCATGAAACGGCCCAATAGAGTTTATCAAAGGCGAATCGGACGGTACAATGCGATCATGCTCGGACTGGAGGAGATTCTCATGCCTGAGGGACAGGTTCTGCTTGGCGCGCTGGCCATCTTCGGCCTGCGTATCTTCGGGATCGCGATTTCGACTGTGCGGATGTTGATCATGGTTCAGGGCAGACGGCTGTGGTCGTCTGTTTTGGGTTTTCTGGAAGCGCTCGTGTTCGCGGTGGCGATTGGCGGCGTGGTCAACGAACTGGACAACTTCTGGAATATGCTGGCCTACTGCGGCGGATTCTCAGTGGGCACGTATCTGGGAATGATGCTCGAAGACCGGGTGATCACCAATTTCGTCTCGGTCAACATCGTGTCCAAAGAGCATGCCCACGCCGTGGCTGAGGCGATTCGCAAGGCGGGTTTTGGGGCGACCGAAAGCTGGGGGCAGGGGGCCGTGGGCATGGTCGGGCTGGTGCGGACGGTGGTCAACCGGCGGGACGTCCAACAGGTGATTGAATGCGTGAACGGTATCGATCCCCAGGCATTTGTGACCCTGGATGAAACGCGCGGGGTGATGCGCGGTTTTCTCCGGATGCGGCACCAGTCGCATGGTTAACCGGCATGACAGGGCCGGGGAAAACACGCGCGCGCCCCGGCCCTGTCATGCTATCCCGGTCAGTCCTTGTAGGACTCCATCACGGTTTCCAGTTTCTCTCGATTGACCTGCGGATATGCCTTCAGCATGTCGTTGAAGATCGTCATGTAACGCACGATCTCCGGCCGCGTGTAAGCTTCGAAGCGCAGGGTGATGGCGGGTTGGGTATTGCTGGCCCGGACGAGACCCCAGCCCTGCTCGAACATCGCCCGCGCGCCGTCCACGTCCACGATCTTGTATTTCTCGGCGAGCTTCTGGCCCAGCGCGCTGATGATCTGGAACTTGTCCTCGTCCGGCGCGGGCAGGATGATCTCCGGCGTGGCGACCAGCTTGGGCATGCCTTCCAGCAACTCCGTGAACGACTCCTGGCTCTTGCTCAGGATTTCCAGCACTTTGAGAGAGACCAGGGGCGCATCGTCGAAACCGAAGTAATCCTCGCCGATGAACATGTGCCCGCTGACCTCACCGCCCAGCAGCGAGCCGATTTCGCGCATCTTGGCTTTCATCAGGCTGTGGCCGGACATCCACATGACCGGCACGCCGCCGTGTTTCTTGATCTCGTCTTCCAGCGCCTGGGAGGACTTCACATCGAAAACGATCTTCGCTCCCGGATGGCGGCCGAGCAGGTCGCGGGCCAGCAGGGCCAGCAGCCGGTCAGCGGCGACATGGTGGCCGTGATTGTCGATCGTGCCACAGCGGTCCGCGTCGCCGTCGAAGGCGATTCCCAGGTCGGTTTTATGCTCGATTACGGCGGCTTCCAGGTCCTTGGTCAGCTCCGGGTCCTCCGGGTTGGGCAGATGGTTGGGGAAGGTCCCGTCCGGTTCGCAGAACAGCTCGATGACTTCCACGCCCAGGTCGCGCATGACCTGGGGCATATAGGAACCACTCAGGCCGTTGCCCGCATCGACCGCGACCTTGATCTTGCGGTTGCCCAGCTTGACCTTGCTCTTGATCGTGTCCATGTGGCGGCGAATCATATCGAAGTCCTGGTCGACCTTACCCCTGCCGGAGAGGAAATCGTCGGCCAGGATGATCTTGAGCAAGGCCTGGATTTGATCCCCGTACAGCGCCATTGCCCCATAGGCCATCTTGATGCCGTTGTAGTCGGTATTGAGGTGGCTTCCGGTGATCATCACGCCGCCGGCCTTGTCGCCATAGGAAGCACTGGCAAAGTACAGCGTGGGAGTCATCACTTCGCCGATGTCGGTGACAGGCATGCCGGTGGAAGCCACCCCCTCGATCAGGGCGGCGCGCAGCGCGGGCGAGCTGAGCCGGTTATCGGAGCCGACGAATACGTGCTCCGTCCCCATCGTACGTTGCATGTAAGTGCCATACGCCTGTCCAACCAGCCTGGCGAGAGTCGGGGTGATGTCGGGCTTTTCGCCGGTCACCGTGCCGCGAATATCGTATTTACGAAAGATGTGGGTGGCTACCTGAGTCATTTTCGACCTCCCTAATGAGTATCCAGATTGATCTTATCGCCAGTGGCGCAGTCCACCATGTCAATCCGTGGCGCGGACGATTGGCCTGCCAGGGCCACTCGCCGGCAGATGGCCAGCGCCCGTTCAATTACTTCCTTTTGGGTGGCGTTGAGGCCGCCCTCGACCATGGCGCGCAGCAGGTTCGGCTCCGTGCCACTGTAGCGCACATCGACCCGGCCCTGGTGGTCGAATCCGGCCAGAGTCTCATCAATCAGCGTTTGGAGGTCCGGGATGGTCTCCAGAGGGGTGCGGCGCTCCAGGTGGGCCGAAGCGATCACCTGCGGGAAGCGCGGCATCTCCACCGCGATCCGGTCGAGCAGATCGTGTTCCTGGGCGACCAGCGCGGCCACTTGCAGGCCAATGTAGACGCCGTCGCCGGAAGTGTGCGCCCCATCGAGCAGGATGATGTGCCCGGCCTGCTCGCCGCCGAGGGCGAACCCCCCTTCGCGCAGGCGGGCCATCACATAGCGATCGCCGACCTTGGTACGCTCCAGGCGGATGCCGTGCTGGTCGAGGTAGTAGGCCAGACCGCTGTTGCTCATGGTGGTGGCGACGACCGCGTCGCCGGACAGGCGGCCCTGGGCCTTGAGCCGGGTGCCCAGCAGGCCGAGGATGTGATCGCCGTCGATCAACACGCCCCGCGGCGTCAGAAAAACGACGCGATCGGCGTCGCCATCGAAGGCGATCCCCAGGTGGGCCTGGTTGGCCGCGATCATCATGTGCAGGGTATCGCGGTGGCGGCGCACGAACTCGCTGCCACTGCGCACATTGATGTTGTTGCCGGTTGGGCTGGTGCCCAGGGCGGTGACGGTCGCGCCCAGGTGGGCGAAGGCGGCCGGAGCCAGGTCATAGGCGGCCCCGTTGGCGCAGTCCAGCACGATCGACAGGCCGTGCAAGGCATCTGGGGCCAGGTCCGCGACCAGGTGGCGGAGGTAGCGATCGCGGTGTTGATCGGCCTGGGCGATCCGGCCGAAACGTGCCGCAGGCGGCGGATTCGTGAGCAGATCGGCGATCAGGGCCTCGATCTGTGCCTCGGCTTCGTCGCTGAGCTTGAAGCCGTCGGCGCCGATCAGCTTGATTCCGTTCTGATCGGCCGGGTTGTGGCTGGCCGAGATCACGATCCCCAGACGGTAGCCCAGCGCGCGGGTCAGGTGAGCCACGCCCGGCGTGGTGATGACGCCTGTGTCCTCGCAGTCGACGCCTTCGGCGGCCAGCCCGGCCAGCAGGGTGTGGGTGATCTGCGGGCCGCTGGGCCGGGTATCGCGGCCGATCAGGACGCTCGGAGCGGGGTAATTCGTGTGGAGCCAGCGGCCAATGGCGCGCCCGATGGCCAGCAAACCATCGGGCGAAAGCGGGGGCTGTCCGGCGATGCCGCGGATGCCGTCGGTGCCAAATTCATACCCATCCAGTGTCATTGAGAACCTCTATGTAAAAGTGAGCCGTGATCTCTTCAGGATTGCAGCCCCGCGCTCAGTCTTTGCACGACGCGAGGGTAAAGGTCCTGGCAAGCTTTGAGCAAATCCGGGCCGCTGCCGGCGATGGTCTGTGCCGGCGCGTGGCAGATCAGCCGCACATCCACCACCGGGTCTTCGCTCAAGCTGGCGCGGAAGTTGAAGATCAGGGTCGCGGCGGGCTGGCAGTGGCCGATGGCCAGCGAGATGAGCCGGTGGATGAGGGTTTGCTCCATCTCTCCAAATACATAATTTTCTGGGTAGGATCGCGGCGCGCGGCGGGCATCTTCCGCATTCTGGAAGAGGGTATAGCTGGACTCGATGATTGCCCACAGTTCGGCCAGCGCCATGCCGGCGCTGTCCAGCCGGCTGATGCGCTCCATGTTCTGCATCCAGTTGAACTGGGCCATCCAGGGTGCATCGATTCCCTGAGAGTTCCAGGCCAGGACCAGGGCGGCTGGCTGGCGCGAGTGTTGGATCACATAGCGAGTCGTTTCTTCCCAGGCCTGCCACAGGGTGGGCGGGCGAGGAACGGAATGGCCCAGCTTGTCGGTGGACATCCGGCACAGCCTCCCTGGGTCTCAGGCTTCCTGTCCGTTGGCCGTTTTGAAGGTCAGCCCATTCTTGCCCGCGCCGATCCGGATCGTCGTTCCGGCGGACGGATTCTTCTCCAGTAGGAAATCGGCCAGTGGCTCGCGCAGGAACTGGCGGATGATCCGGCGCAGCGGGCGCGCCCCCCATTCCGGATGGTCGTTCTGGTCGAGCATCCACTGCTTGGCGCGATCGTTGAATTCCAGGGTCAGGCCGCGCGTCGCGGCCAGTTTGTTCTCCGTGCGGAGCAGGAGATCGAGAATCTGGCGCAGATGTTCCGGGCTGAGGGGGTGAAAGATCACGATCTCGTCCAGGCGGTTGAGGAACTCCGGCCGGAAGTGATCGTTGACGGCTTCCATCACGTTCTCGCGGACTTCGTCGTTGATCTCGGTCGTGTTGAGATATTCCGCGCCCAGGTTGCTGGTCAGGATGATCACGGTCTCGCTGAAATTGGCCGTGTTGCCGCGCCCATCGGTCAGGCGACCTTCTTCCAGGACCTGGAGCAGGATGTCGACCACGCGGGGGTGGGCCTTCTCGATCTCGTCGAAGAGCACGATCAGATATGGCTGCTGGCGGACGCGCTCGGTGAGCTGGCCGCCGGCTTCGCTGTCCACATAACCGGACGGCGAGCCGAGCAAGCGGTTGACCGTCGACTCGTTCTGGAACTCGCTCATGTCGAGCTGGAGCATGGCGTCTTCGTCGCCGAACATGAATTCGGCCAGGGCCTTGGCTAGCTCCGTCTTGCCGACGCCGGTCGGGCCGAGGAACAGGAAGCCACCGATGGGGCGTTTCTTGTCCTTGAGACCGACGCGGGCCGTCTTGACAGCCCGGCTGACCGCCAGGACAGCTTCATCCTGGCCGATGATTCGTTCGTGCATGTGCTCGACCATGCTGGCATAACGCACACGCTCGTCCTCGCCGAGCTTGTTGACCGGGATGCCGGTCATCTGGCTGGCGGCCAGGGTGATATCGCCTGCGTCCAGGGTGCTGCCGGTATCTTCCGGCTTGAAGGCCACGTGCTGCTGGCGGCTCAGGCTGACCAGGGCCGCCGCGCGGTGCAGGAGGTTCTCGGCGCTGCGCGGCAGGGGCGTGCCGGACATATAGCGGTTGGCCAACGAGACGGTGATGGGCAGCGCGTCCGTCTCGATGCTCAGCCCGTAGTCCTTTTCGATCTGGGGCTTGATGGTCTCCAGAATCTTGATGGTTTCTTTCTCGTCCGGGGCCGGGACGCGCAGGCGCTGGAAATTCTCGTTGACGCCGGTGACCGACGAGAGCAGCTCGCTGTAATCCAGTTCGGTCGCGGTGCCGATGATCACCGGATCGGTGCCGAGGAACGCTTTCTGAAGATCGGGTGTGGCCTTGGGGAACTGGGCCTTGATCGGTCCGCCGAAGAAGCGCTGGATCATCGGCACGAACAAAATCCCGCCCCGCGCGGCGTTCAGTCCGGCCCGCACGGCGCTGACGGGATTGTCCAGCAGGGCGGCCTCGTCGATCTGGACGATGTTCTTCAGGCCCGTGGGGCCTTTGCCGTCGGCCATCAACAGAGCCAGGCTGTAGACCAGGGTGCGCTTGCCCACGCCCTCCGGCCCCATCAGCAGGACGTGCCGGCTGACGCGCTGGGCGAGCATGTTGAGCAGGTCGCGCAGCAGAGTCTCGCGGTAGTACACCTCGCGACGGTTGCCGGCGCGGGCGGCGGCCACATAATCGATCACCGTCCGGCCGCCAGCCTGCGCTTCCGTGACCGCGCTGGGCGCCTGGCGCGGCATGGCGGTACTGATCCCGCCCAGCAGGTCGGAGATGGCTTTCGGCGTGATGCCATACTGGCGCAGGATGCCGGCCGTGCCCAGCGTCTTCTGCGACATGGCAGCCAGCAGATGATCAGACGCAATCCAGACCTCGTTCTTGGCCTCGGCGATGCTCAGGGCTTCGTCCAGGGTGATCACCATCTGGCGCGACAGCTCGATCTGCTTATTGTCGCGGGAGACCATAGACAGATCGCCGGGCAGGTCGCGGCGGCTTTCCACCGCCAGCCGGGTCTGGCGTTCCAGGCGAGCCAGGTCGACGTTGTAGGTCGAGGCCAGTTGTTGGAGCAGGCGATAGCCAGGGGTATCCGTGGCGTGGATCAGGGCCAGCAGGACGATCTCAGGGAAGATATTCTTCTTGCGGAACTGATCCATCAGGCTGACCGCCTCGTTCATGATGGCGGCGGTGTCTTTGCCCAGTAGATTCGGGTTGAGAGTGGAAGTCATCCGGTCATCCTCACACGACGGTGAACAACCCCATGCAGGGCTACGCTGGTATCAACCGCCAGGCACGGGGTTGGGCCGGCCAGGCTGCGCAGGGCCATTGTACTCGATTCGCCAGGCGACATACACTGTTCAGGCGCGTTGTCAAGTATAGCACACAAGGCCGGTGGGATGGGCTGCAATTCAGACTGTCAGCCAACCGTCAGGATCGGGGGCTGATAAGAGTCGTGAGGGAGATTCAGGGGCGGGAAAGGCCGCTGCCGGCCGACAGTTCCGCGCTGAGCGCGATGGGCAGCCGGCCGGTGATGGGTTGCGCGCCGAACAGCCCGGCGCAGGCCGCCGGAACCGTCGGGGGCAGCGGGCTGTAGGCGGCCAGGTAGGCTGCGACGTCGGGGAAGGTCTGCCAGTCATACGGAGAATGGAGAGCGACCACGACCGTCCTGGTGGGATCAAGCACGCGAACCAACTGCTGCTGCGTGACATTCTCCTGGGCGTTGTAGGTGAAGACGATCGTGAGATCGGCTTGCTGGGCAGCCCCAACCGCCCAGGCGATTTCTTCCTCAGTGGGGCCGAGCGAAACGCCGACCAGTTGCATGTCCGGGGCATAGGCCGCACACTCGCGGGCGATGCCGGGCTGCGTGGCGGGATAAATCAGCAGCAGGCGCCGGGAGGTATCCAGCGGGATCGCGTTGCCCCGGTCGTAGACCAGGGTCAGGGCGTGGGCCAGGATGTCTGCGACCAGGGTCTCGTGGACTGCCCGGTTGACTCTGGTCTCTGCGCTGGCCGGGTCCAGGGGAGTCCAGTCCAGCAGGCCGTAGGCAGCCTTGAGACGCAGGATGCGGCGGACGGAGTCTTCGATTCGGGTCAGGGCGATCTGGCCGCTGTCCACAGCCTGAGCGACCGTGTCAATCGCGGCCTGCTGGACGGCGATGCTGACATGGGGGCCGGGGGTAATCAGGTCAACGCCGGCGGCCACGGCGCGCAGGGCCGCGTTGGGCAGGCTGTAGCTTACGTCGATGGCATCCATGTCCAGCGCGTCGGTCATGATCAGGCCGTCGTAGCCCAACTCGCCGCGCAGCAGGCCGGTCAGGACCGGCGCGGATAGGCTGGCCGGGGTGTTGGGTTCTGGCTCGAGGGCGGGATACCAGATGTGCGCGGCCATGATCGCGCCCACGTTGGCCTGGATCGCCGCTTCGAATGGAACAAGCTCGACCGTGTCCAGGCGCGCTCGATCGAGCGACACAACCGGCAGCGTCAGGTGCGAGTCGGTGCTGGTCTCGCCGTGCCCGGGGAAGTGCTTGGCCGTGGCCAGCACGCCGCCCGCTTGCAGCCCTTCCACCAGGGCGGCGACCATCTCGGCCGTGATCGCGGGATCGGCGCTGAACGCGCGCCGGGCGATAACTGGATTGGCCGGGTTGGTCAGGACATCGCTGACCGGGGCCAGATTCATCGTAATGCCCACGGCGCGTAACTCTTCAGCGACCGCCTGGCCCAGGGCGTGGGCATAGGCCGGGTCGGCAGTGGCCGCGACGGCCATCGGTACGGGCAGAGTCGTGAAGCCCTCCTCCAGGCGGGAGACGGTGCCGCCTTCCTGGTCGGTTGCGATCCAGGCGGGGATCGCGGGCGAGTTGGCTGTCAGTTCGGACTGGATGGCGTTGGTCAGGCGCGTGATCTGATCGGGAGTGACGATATTGCTGCTGAAAAGGACCACACCCCCGGGCCGGTAATCAGCCAGGAAAGCCTGCGCTTCCAGGGTGAGGATTTCGCCCCACAGGCTGACCATGAACATCTGGGCCACCTTCTGGCGGGTGGTCATTGCCGCCAGAAGGAAGTCGATCTGATCGTCCTGGCGTGGTGGGGCGGCCCTGGCCACCGGCTGGAGGAAAGGCAACAAGAGGGCCAGGATCAAAAGAACGCCGCCCAGCCGGCGGCGTTTTTGTGTCTGAGGAGCCCTCAGCATGTCTCTACTTAGTCCTGCACGTTGGGCAGGTCCGCGAGCCGGTAACCGATTCCTCGTACGTTCACAATTAGATTCGGGTTCTGACCGGCTTGCTTGAGCTTGCGGCGCAGGTTGCTGATGTGCGGCCGGATGACTTCGCGCGCTTCCGGCTCGTCGATGGCATAACCGCGCACTTCGCGCACCAACTCGTGGCAGGGAACGACCCGCCCGCGGTGGACGGCCAGGTACAGCAGCAGGTCGAACTCGGTGGGGGTGAGATCGATCGGCTGTTCACCGACGGCGATCTGGTACCGCCCAGGGAAAATCGTCAGCGGGCCGAGGGTCATGGTGTTGACCGGCGTGGCGATGGGCGTGCCGCCGCTGGCGCTGCTGCTGGGCCCCGCGCTGGCCGGCATCGCTGTTGCGGCCTGCTGCGGTGCAGCCGCGCGGGCTGTGGTGTCGGAGACGTGGGACAATTCTTCGACATTGTTCTGGATGGCATCCAGCAGCGCGCGCCGCCGCTTGAGGTTGTGGGCGCGCTCGATGCCGCGCGAGACGCTTTCACGGATGTCCTGGCTGGAGCTAGGCTTGATCAAGTAGTCATGCGCACCGAGGCGCAGGCTTTCGACGGCCGTATCCAGGCTGGCGTAGCCCGTCAGCAGGATCACGATGGCGTCAGGCGCCTGTTCCTTGACCTTGCTCAGCAGATCAACACCGCTGATGCCAGGCATGCGGATGTCGGTGAGAATGACATCGAAGGGCTGCTGCTGCATTTTCTGCAGCGCTTCTTCTCCGCTGGAGGCGGAGTCGACCTGGTATCCAACGCGCTGGAGCGTTTTGGTGATCGAATACCGGATCGCACTTTCGTCGTCAACGACCAGAATATGGGCTGTAGGAGTGTTCGTGCTCATCACTCATCCGTCGCTTAAATGTGGGCTTGGCAATGTTCCCTTAATTGTAGTTCATTTTTCCTACAATTGCAAATTAGTCGTTGTATAGCGTGGCGCTTATTGTTTATTCCTGCTTCCAGAACGCAACAATAATCCTTTGATCGGCCGATTTGACTGCCAGAGGATCGGCAATGCGACCCTCCGAACCGATGCCGATCCAGCCGATTTGACTCCCGACCAGAAGCAGGGGCAGGCGATCGCGCTGCCCGGCGGGAACGCGTGCATTGATCAGGGTATCGCTAAGTTTCTGCGTCCGGCCGCCCATGCCGAGCGGCTCGAAGCGGTCGCCCGGCTGGCGGGTCCGCAGGCTGAGTACCGCATCTGACGCGACGGCCAGGGTTGCCGTGTGAGGCTGCCGGCGTAGCGTGGCCGGGTCTTCCTCTGGTTCCAGCCAGCGGGTGTGCAGGACCCAGGGCGTGCCCGGCAGGTGGATTGTTCCCGGCACCGGGACGGTGCAGATTGTCCCTGGTGGAATCCAGGGGCCATCAGGCGGAGGGGATGCGCTCTCCACCCGCTGCGCGACGATCTGGTCCGGTTCGATCGCAAGCCATATTTCGCCCGGCAGGCTGGCCCGGCGGCCCGTCTGGCCCGTTTGGACCAGGATCAGGGCCTGATCGAGTGGGGCCAGAACGCTCTCGATTCCGGGCGGCAGCAGGTGTTCCAGGGCACGGCGCAGCAGACCGCGCTGGATGGCTCGATCCAACATGCGGAATTGCGTCCGGTCGAAGGCAACCCGATCGGGAGTTGAAGCGGCCAGCGTCGATTCCCAGGCGGCATCGACCTGGCGTTCGATCAGGGCGAAATCATCCGCCGCGACTCGGGCCGTCCGGGCCAGCGTCTCGCGGATGGACGGGTTGAGGCCGGCCAGCAGCGGCAGAACTTCCAGGCGCAGCCGGTTGCGGAGGTAGCCAGGGTCGGTGTTGGTCGCATCGGCGCGCGTCGGGAGGTGGTGTTCAGCGCAGTAAGCTTCAATGTCGGCGCGAGAGATGTTGAGCAAAGGGCGGGCGAGGATCAGTCCATTGGGCGACGGGCTGTCCGGCAGGAGATGGGCCGCGCTCAATGGCGTGGCGGGACGCATGCCGCGCAGCCCTGCCAACCCGCTGCCCCGGATCAGGTGCAGGAGGATCGTCTCGGCCTGGTCATCGGCGTTGTGGCCGGTCATGATAACCTGGCTGCCGGTTTGGCGGGCGGTCTCCGCCAGAAAGGTATAGCGCGCCAGGCGTGCGGCGGCTTCCATGCCCAGCCCATGCTGGCGCATGAGGGCCGGGACGTCCACATGCCCCTGGCGGACGGGCCATCCCCAGGTCCGGGCCAGGTTGGCGACGAAGGCGGCGTCCGCCGCGCTGGCCGCCCCGCGCAGGCCGTGATCCAGCGTGGCGACGTGCAGGCCGAGCGCCAGTCGCGGGGCGAGCCGGGTCAGCAGGTGCAGGAGGCAGACCGAGTCCGGCCCGCCGGAAACCGCCACGACAACCCGCTGTCCGGCGAGGCAGTTGGTGAGGGAAAAGACCCTGAGATCGTGTAGGAAACGAGTGAGCAGCGGCATACTTTCGAGTATAAGAGCAAGCTAAGTAGCGGACCAGTACCCTGTTGTCTGGCGGCGAAACGTGGTAAACATATACAGATGCATCCGGCGGCTGGCCGTGAGGTCTGGCCTGCCTGTGCCATAATCTCCCGTCGCGTCTTTTCAGACGGGCTGAAGGAGACGAACTCGACCGTGCTAAGTCCACTTGACTGGTTGCTTGGTCTCTTTTCTCTGGACGTCGGCGTGGACCTGGGGACTGCCAATACCCTGGTCAGTGTCCGAGGCAAAGGGATTGTGATCAACGAACCATCCTATGTTGCAATCGAAAAGAAAACCCGCCGGCCCCTGGCGATCGGCCGGGAAGCCAAGGAGATGGTGGGCAAAACCCCCGCGAATATCGTCGCGATTCGCCCGTTGCGTGATGGCGTCATCAGCGAATTCGAAGTCACCGAAGCCATGCTGGACTACTTCATCCGCAAGGCACACGAGCAGACCTGGGTGCCCATCCCCCGGCCGCGTGTCGTGGTGGGTATCCCTAGCGGCGTGACCGAAGTCGAGAAGCGGGCCGTTTACGACGCCACAATGAGCGCCGGGGCGCGCGAAGCCTTCCTGATCGAAGAGCCAGTTGCGGCCGCGATTGGGGCCGGCCTGCCGATCACGGAGACTCACGGCAGCATGGTCGTCGACATCGGCGGCGGTACGACCGAGGTGGCGATTTTTTCCCTGGGCGGGATCGTGATCAGCCGCTCCATCCGGGTGGCCGGGGATGAGATGGACGAGGATATCGTCCAGTACATGCGTAACAAGTACAATTTACTGATCGGCGAGCGGATGGCTGAGCAGGCCAAGATCCAGATCGGCTCGGCCTACCACTTGCCGGAAGAACAAACCATGCTGCTGCGCGGCCGGAACCTGATCACCGGGCTACCGGAAGCGGTGGAGGTCTCGTCGGTTGAGATCCGCGAGGCCATTGCTGGCTCGGTGCAAACGATTATTGATACCATCCGGGATGCGCTGGATGAGGCCCCGCCGGAGATTATCGCCGACCTGATGGACTCGGGCATCTGCCTGGCGGGCGGCGGGTCGCAACTCCAGGCGCTGGATAAGCGCCTGACCGACGAACTAAAGATCCGGGCCTGGGTGGCGGAAGACCCGATGAGCTGTGTGGCGCGCGGCTGTGGCATGATTTTGGAGAGTTACGACTCCCTGCGTCGTTTATTGGTTGGACTGGAGCGCGGCAGTACGAAGCATAGCTAACCAGTTTGTAAGCAAGTATGAAACTTACCACTTCCCGCACGCTGCAAACCATCGTTTTGGCAGCGGTGGTCATTGGCCTGATCCTGCTGGCGCTGGGGGGCTACCTGACGCCGGTCTCGCGGATCGTCTTGAGCCCCGTGGTCAGCGCGCAGACCTGGCTTTCAACGCGCTTTGCGGCCATTCAAGAATATTTTCAGTCTCCCCAGGATATGAACCGGATGAGGCTGGAAAATGCGGCCCTGGAAGCGGAGGTGGCGCGCCTGCAGGCGGAAATCATCTCGCTCAAGCAGCA
>CAZHMJ010000075.1:0-17676 GCA_964533805.1 uncultured Anaerolineae bacterium
GGTCGGGCGCGAGAAGAGCCGATGCGCGCGACCGGGCGAAGTAGCGTGTGACCTGGAGAAAAAGAGGACGCCATGATCGTGGTTGGATTGATGTCTGGAGCCGCGGCGGATGGCATCGAGGTGGCGGTGTGCGAAATTGTCGGGGCGCCTCCCGGCCTGCGCGCCGAGGTCCTCTCCTCGTTGAATATCCCCTGGCCGCTGGAAATCCAGAAGATGGCGGAAAGGGCGGGCGAGCCTGGCCCGATCGACGTGGCCGATCTGTGCCTGCTGGATGTTGCCATTGGCGAGGCGTTCGCGGCTGCCGCCCTGGAAGGCATCGCCCACGTCGGTTATTACCCGGAGCAGATCGATCTGATTGGCTTGCAGGGGCAGAACGTGCGCCACGAGGTCCGCGACGATGGGCATGTGGAGACCTCGCTGCACCTGGGCCAGGCCGCGATCGTGACCGAGTGGACGGGCATCACGACCGTGAGCGATTTTCGCCAGCGAGACGTGGCGGCCGGCGGGCAGGGCGCGCCGCTGCTTGGATTTGTCGACTGGCTGCTGGTGCGCCATCCGCATCGCTTCCGGGCCGTGCATTACCTCAACGATATCGCCAGCGTATCCTTCCTGCCGCCGCTCAGCCAGCCGGAACTGGCACCCGTGGCCTTCGATATCGGACCGGGCACGGCCCTGCTCGACTTTGCCCAGGCCCGGTTGGACGAAACCCATCACCCCAACGGGCACAGCACGGCCAGCGTGATCGATGAGACCCTGCTGCGGGGCATGATGGACCATCCCTATCTCCAGCGGCGGCCGCCCAAGACGGTCGGGCATCTGACCTTTGGCCGGGTGATGGCGGAAGACCTGTGGCGCGAGGCTGCCGCCGCGGGTCTGTCGCCCGCGACGATCATGGAGACGTTTACGGTATTCGTGCTCGAAAGCATGCGGGAGGCGTACCAACGCTTCGCGCCCGGCCCGATCGAGGAGATCATCCTGACCGGCAAGGGGCGGCGCTATCCGCACCTGATGCAACTCGTGCGGAGCGCGTTCGCGCCGGTGCCGGTCCTGTCGCACGAAGACATCGGGATGGATTCAGAAAGCAAGGACGCGTTGGGCGTGGCCGTGCTGGCCTATGAGGCGTGGCATAACCGCCCCGGCACGCTGCCGTCGCTGACCGGCGTGCAGCGCGCGACCCCGCTGGGGGCGATCATCCCCGGCCCGAACTTCCAGACCCTGCTCAAGCAGACCTGGCGGGGCTGATGCTGCCAGCGTCAGACAACAAAAACGGGCGCTTGCTGATGACCGCAAGCGCCCGTGTTGATTCACCGGCTAACCGAGCGGTTCGGCCCGTTCGGGGGCGGTCGTCCCGGCCAGGCCGCGATAGCTGCGGATGGCGGCCGCGCCGCTCGCGCCGCGCACCCAGTCCACGAAGGTGCGGGTGGAGGTGTTGGGCGTGCCGCTGATGCAGAAGTTGAGGGTATGGGTTGTCGAGCCGCTGTACAGGGTGGCGACCGGGACCGTCACAACCCCGCCGCAGCCCGCATCCACGGCCATGCTCAGGTCAGCCACGCCGACCCCGACCGCGTTGGCGCCCTGCGCGTTGTTGGAGCAGATCAGACCGGTGGCGCGGGCCGGGCTGCGCTGGACGAGGTAGTTCACCAGGGCCAGGGGGGAGCAGTCCCCACCCAGGACCATGCCGAAGCGTTCCACCGGGGCGGGCGGGACGCTGGTCGGTACCGCGGTGGGCGGCGCCGCTTCGACGGTGACTGGCGCGACGGTGGGCGCCGCGACCGTGGCGGTCAGGGTCGGGATGACCTGCGGGGCCACCGGGGCGTCGAGCACCGGCGGCGCGGGCGGCGGGACGAGCCGCCCATCAGCGGAGGGCGCTGAACGCGGCAGGGCGAAGGCCTGGTCGCGGCTGTAGACGCGCACCCGATCCACATAGCCATACAGGGCCAGCCCTTCGGTCTCCGGCAGCCAGGCCTGGCCGCTGGTGGTCTCCACGAGCCAGTACCAGGTCTCCGTGCCGCTGAAGTAGCTGCGGGCGACGATCGGGAAGCTGGAGTCGGTCAATGCCAGGCCGAGCACCTGGCCACCGGGATTGGGTACGGCATACCCCTCCATCGGCTGGCCGATGATGATCGCGCGCGGTTCTTCCAGCATCCCAAACTCGGAGACGATGGGCACGTCCCGGAAGCTGTTGCGCGTGACTACGAACTCGTTGCTGACCCAGCCGGTTCCATAATCAGAAACGACCTGCCACCAGGACCGGTCGCTGGTCCGGCCGATGACGGGCAGGATGGTGCCGCCGGGATGGCTGCCCTGGATGGCATATTCCGGGCCGGGGCCGGTACGCTGGTTGAGGGCGCTGGTATCCACCACGACCACGGGGCCGCCGCCCTGCGCGGGCGGGCCGGCCAGCGTCAGCGGAACGGCGATCAAGAGGGCTGCCAGGCACAGCAGCGCCAGTCCGGGTTTGGTCCATTTCGCGTAGATGGGCATCGCATTCTCCCTGGGTCGTCGAGACGGATAAATCCTTGAGTTAGCGGGTTCCAATTGCACACGCCTTCAGTATAGATCAATTTGAAATTTCGCGTGCAGGCGCGAATCGGGGTGGGTTCCGATAGATTCCAGGCGTTGCATCCAACGAGTTAAGGTGACTTGCCGAGAATAACGACAAATGGGGGGGCGTAGCGTCGCGGCTGGCCGCGACGTTGTCCTTTCACAGCGGATAATGGCCCATCAGTTGAATAGGACCACGTGGATGAGGACCCCGTCGTCGCAAGCAATGCCGCTACGAAGACGCGCCTGAGCTAGCGGTCCTGATTCGGGGCGGGCTGCCACAGTCGTTCCCACAGGCCGACGCCTTCCGGCGCGAGGCGGGCAGCGTAATGGGCCAGTGCGCGGCGGGCCAGGTGTTCGGTCCCGAAGATCATGGGAAGCTGCGAGCGGTAGTCCAGCACGGCGTCGATCTTGGCCGGCAGGTCGATGGCGTACAGGTTGGACAGCCAGCGCTCGCCCTGGGCAATCCGGCTGGCGACCAGGGTCAGGCGCGGCCCGCTGTGGGGACCGGGGCGGCTTTGCAGGCGGGCCACGGGCGGCGCGAGGTGGCCGCCGCTGTAGCCATGCGTGGCGGGCAGCCGGTCGGAGAGCGCCGCCAACAGGCGCAGAATCGGCGGGGCGAGGTTGCCCAGCAGGACGTAGGGCATGTCTTCGTAAAAGCAGATCGGGCCGGGCGTCCGGCGCGCGGCAGTGTAGACCAGCGCATGATCGACGTGCACGCCGATTCCCAGCGGCGCGTAGAACATCGCGTCCGGGTTGTCGCGGCGCAGCTCATTCAGCAGGTGAGTGATGTCCGCCTGAAGCCCGGCGTCGCCCTGGGCGATCCGGCCAAAGTAGTTCAGCCCCCGGTAGAGGAAGCGGCCGTTTTTGCCCCGGCGGTAGAGCGCGCCCTGCCAGCCGACGTGCCGGTAATCCGCGCCCAGGCGGCGCAGGGCGGTGCTGTCCTCCAGGCGGCGGATGACGAACGGGTCGATCCCGCCGCACCCCCAGGCGGCGTGCATGCGCCGCAGGTGGGCGGGCAGATTGCCCGGTTCGAGGCCGGCCGTGAACATCGTCACGACCAGCACGCGCTCGCCGCGCGCGGTTTGGGTGGCGATCAGACCGCCGCAGGACAGCGCGGCGTCATCCAGATGAGGCGACAGATAAATATGATCCCAATGTTCGTAGTTCATCACACAATTGACGTATCCAACGCTTTTCGGACGCGCAGAATCCCCGGTGTGCCAAACAGCGGCCAGGTCAGCGGGGCAACCCAGTAATTGCGGTGAATGATGGCCCACCCCTGCTGCCGGAATAGCCCGCCTACCCGATAGTTGCTGCTCATCACATCCGCCACCAGCCCCTTGAGGCCGAGCCGGCGGCATTCCTCGTACATGAGCGGGGCGGCCCGCGTGGCGATCCCCTGGCGGCGGTAGGCCGGCGCGACCACGAGATTGTCCAGGTAGGCTTCCTCCGGGCCGATTCGCGGCCCGACGGCCCGGCGCAGAATCGTCACCGCCCACCAGGCGCGCCACCAACCCACCTCAGCCTGCAATACGTCTCTGGCGGCCTGGTAGTTGTGCGCGGTTGGGGTGGTGGAGGCCAGGCGCAGGGTCAGCGTGGCGATGACGGCCCCGTCCAGCTCGACGACGTAAATCGGGCCGGGACACAGGATACCCGTTGGCAGGAGGGTCCGCATGCGCCGGGCGCGCTGGCGCGCCGACCAGCCAAGCGCCACGGCATACTTGCCGCGAAAGGCGCCGGCCAGGAGGTCTGCGATTACCGGGTGATCATCGGGGGTGGCGTGCCGCAGGCGCAGCGGGGAGGACTCGCCCATCACCATAATACTCGTTCTCAAACACTTTCAAGCGCAATTTTATACCCACTTTGAGCAGGTGCGTTACAATCTACCCGATTTCCCGCTGAAAATCGAGTGTTCGTGCCGTCCGGGGGAGTGGCGGATGTCATCCCCCGTTTCTCTTGAACCGGTAACCCATGCTTCGTTCCCTCATCCACCGTTTGCCGCTCGGCTGGGCATTGCGCCTGGCTCTCCTTCGTCTGTTGGCCCAATGGCAATCCCTGCTCACGATCGTGGTTGGGGTGCTGCTGGCGGCCGTGATCGGCGCCAACGCGCCGCTGTATACGGCGGCCGTGGCCCAGGTCGGGATGGTCCAGCGCCTCGACCAGCAGCCGGATGCCGACGCCAATATCTTCAGCCGGATCAGCCTGACCTCGCTCGACGTGGCCGACCTGGACGCGACCTGGACGGCCTCGGACGCCGCCGTACGCGATCAGGTGGGTGCGGTCTTCGACTCGGCGCTGCCCGGCTGGGCCGCCCGGACGGTCACCTGGGCCGAGTCGGCCCCGATGCTGGTCGTCAAGGATGGCGAAGACCTGGAAGCTGTTCGGATGCGGGTGGCCTATTACGACGGCTGGCAGGAGATGGCTCAGATCGTCGAAGGGGAATGGCCGTCTGCCACGCCCCCGGCCGGCGTGGACATGGAAGTCGCCCTGGGCCTGAATGCCTCGATCGACCTCGCCCTGGGAGTGGGCGACGTGATCGTGCTCGACCAGCGCGGCTGGGAAAGCAGCCGTGTGATCCGGGCGCGGATCAGCGCCGTGGTGCGCGAGGCCGACGACAGCAGCCCGTACTGGATGGCCCCGTCGCCCCTGCGCCTGGAAGCATCCGGGCAGTACCAGGCCGAGGCCAACGTCCTGGTTTCCCGTGCGGATTTCCTGCGCGCCGCCGTCGACTTCATCCCGGAGACGCGCTCGTTGATCGGATGGCGCGTGCTGTTCGATCATACCCGCCTGCCGTTCTCGGAGACTCCCGCAGCCCTGGCCCGGCTGGAAGCCTTCAGCCGCAATCTGGCCGAGCTGTTCCAGTCACCGGCCGGGCCGCAGTTGAATTACGTCTACCAGACCAACCTGGCTCCGCTGCTGACCGCGTATGCGAGCGAGGTCAGCCTGCTTGGCGCGCCGTTCGGATTGCTGTTGCTGCAAATCGGGGCGCTGGTGCTGTTTTTCCTGGTGGCGACCGCAACCCTGGTCCGGCGCGGTGAGCGGCGCGAGCTGGCGATGCTCCAGAGCCGGGGCGCGTTCGACCGCCAGTTGATCCTGCTGCGCGGGGTAGAGGCGTTGCTGATCACGCTCCTGGCGGCGCTGGCCGCGCCGCTGGTCGCCCAGCAATTCCTGATCGGGCTGGCCCCGGTCTTCACCGGGATCGAGCGCCTGCCGCTGGAACTGGATCGCAGCGCGTTTGTGTTCGCGGCGCTGGCCGGTGGGGCGGCCCTGCTGGCCCTGATGGCGACCCTGCGCCCGGTGCTGCGCCTGCCCCTGATCCTGGCCGGCGGCAGCGCCGCCCGCAGCGACAAACAGGCTTGGTGGCAGCGTTACTACCTGGATGTGCTGCTGGTGATCGTCGGCGGGGCGGCCCTGTGGCGGCTGGTCAGCACGTCCTCGCCGCTGTCGGGGACCCAACTGGGCGGGCTGGAAGCCGATCCCCTGCTGCTGCTGGCCCCGGCCCTGCTGTTTGTGGCGCTGGGCAGCGTTCTGCTGCGCCTGTTCCCGGCGCTGATGCAGGTGTTGGCCCGTTTCTTCGCCCGGCGGGATGGCCTGGGCGGGGCGCTGGCGACCTGGCAGGTCAGCCGCGAGCCGGTGCATTACGGCCGGATCGCCTTCCTGCTGACCCTGGCGATCGGGATTGGTTGGTTCGCCACCAGCTTCCGGGCGACGGTCAGCCGCAGCCAGAACGACCAGGCGCGTTACCAGGTCGGCACCGACATCCGGCTGACGGAGCGCGACGTGGCGCTCGACGTCGACCGGACGCGCCCGGCCGAGACCTTCCTGGCGATGGACGAAGTCGAAGCCGCCAGCGCGGTGATGCGCTTCATCAATGCGGACGTCTCGATCGATCGCCGCCAACCGCTGGCCGGCGAGGTGCTGGCGATCGATTCGGATTCGTTCGGCAGCGTTGTCTACTGGCGCAGCGACCTGGGGCCGGTCAAGGCCCCGCGCGCGCCGGGCCAGCCGGTCAGCCTGCCGGCGCCGGGCCGGACGCTGCCCTTGACCCCGGCGCGGATTGGCCTGTGGGCGCGGGTAGATTTGCCGCGCTTCAGTTTCTCCAGCGCAGGGTTGTACCAGCCCGATCTCGACCGGCTGCTCAACCGGATGACGATTCACGCGCGGCTGCGGGATGCGACCGGGACGTTCGTGATCGTGGATTTTGCCCCGGTCGAGGTGGAATGGACGCGGGCCGGGATGGACCAGCCAGGGCTGTCGATGCGCGCGTTCCTCACGACCGGCTGGGCCTATTTCGAAGCCGACCTCTCGGGACTGCCCTACACGCCGCAGGGCGAGCTGCGCCTCGAATCGATCTACTGGTCCAACCGGGGGCGGGCCAACGCCGAAAACGACGTGCGGCTGGCGCTGGCCGGGCTGCGTCTGATCGATACCGGGGGCGCGGTCACCGAGCTGAACTGGCTGGCCGAAGACGGCTGGGACCTGGTCTATGACTCCGGGGCGCTGATTCGAGGCTCGACCGGAGTCTTTACGGCCGTGGAACGGCCCAATCTGGCCGCCCGCCAGATCATCTGGGACCAGGACGGTATGATCAGCACCCTGGGGATTGTGTTCAATTACCCCGAGGCCGGGCCAATCCCGGCGGTTGCCAGCCGGACGCTGATGGCCCGCAACGGCCTCCAGCCGGGCGATACCTACGAGCTGGTCAACATCGGCCGGGTCAGCCCAACCGTCCAGGTCCTGGACACGGTGGACTACTATCCGACGCTCTACGACGAGCGGCGGCCGTTCCTGGTGGTCGACCAGGCGGCGCTGCTGTACGCGATCAACCGGCGGCCAAGCGCCACGGTCTACCCCTCCGAGATGTGGCTGCGCCTGACGCCGGGCGTCTCCTCACAGACGTTCGTGGCCGGAATCGACCTCGAGGGCGACTCCAGCGCGGTCATCCGGGCGGTGACGCTCGACCGGACGCTGCGCACCATCCAGACCAACCCGCTGGCGCTGGGCCTGATGGGCCTGCTGTTCCTGGCCTTCATGGTCGCCCTGGCGCTGAGCGTGGTCGGCCTGTTGACCTACGCCGGGCTGACCGCCCAGAGCCGCCGGGCCGAGTTTGGCGTGCTGCGCGCGCTAGGCCTGTCGCTCAAGCGGCTGGTGCTCAGCCTGGCGCTGGAACAAACTCTGGTGATGCTGACCGGGACTGTGCTGGGCGGGGTGCTGGGGGCGTTGTTGAGCGACCGGGTGGTGCCGACGCTGGCCATTGGCGCGACCGGGGAGGCGATCACGCCGCCGTTCGTGGTTCAGGTGGAGGTCGCGGCCCTGCTCCAGTACGGCCTGATCATGCTGGCCGTGCTGGCGGGGGTGCTGACGGCCAGTTTGCTGCTGGTGCGCCGCCTTTCGCTGGCGCAGACGCTCCGGCTCGGTGAGGAGTAGCCCATGCCTCTGGGGATGATTGTGCGCCGGATCTGGCGCGAGCGCCGCTTGCTGAGTGTGCTGCTGCTGGCCGTCTGCCTGGTGACCGGCTTCTTTTCGCTGGGGCCGTTGTACGTCCGGGCGGTCTCGGAGGCGGGCATTCGCTTCGCCGTGGAGAACGCCGAGCCGCAGCAGTTGAACCTGGTTTTCAGCAACCTGGAGCCCTTTGGCCCGGAGGTCTACGACCTGCTCAACCAGGAACTGGGCGGGCTGGCCTCCGATCTCCAGCGGATCACCCGGTCGACGCGAGTCGTGCCCGGTTTTGGCTACGAGCTGGGCCAGCCGGTGACGGCCTTCAGCGGCCGCAGCGAGAACAACTACCAGATGGTCGCGTTCTCCAGCCTGCGCGAGCTGTTCACCCTCAGCGCGGGGCGCTGGCCGGTCCGTCTGTCGACCCCGGCGGAGCTGCAAGCGCTGAGTCGGGGTCTCTCCGCCGACGCGCTGGCTGCGAACCAGCTTGGCGTGTACAGCCGGGGGCAGGTGGAGGCGGTGATCACCCGCCAGTCGGCCGAGGAATCCGGGATCGAGATCGGCAACCGGCTGGTGATCGGGGAAGAGATTGATGCAACCGCGATCGTGCGCGTGGTGGGCATCGTCGAGCCGGTCGTGCCGGCCGAGGACCCCTTCTGGGAAGGGATGCGGGTCGTCCTGACGGGCGAGTACGTGCCGATCAATGCTTTCCAGGAACGCTACGATTTCGCGCTGATTGTGCCCGAAGGCGCGTATGACGACTGGGTGGCGCCCACCACGGCCGGCAATACCTACGAATGGCGGCTGAAGCTCAGCCCGGATGTGCTGCATGCCGATACCCTGGACGAACTGGATGCCCGCCTGAGCCGGGTGCAGAACAACCTGCGGGCGCGCTACCCCGACGTCGTGTTTATCAGCGGCCTGACCGACCTGGTGACGACCTTTCGCAGCACGCTGCGCAGTACCGAAGGGCCGATCGTGCTGCTCTCCGGCGCGGTGCTGATCCTGATGCTGTACCATCTGGTGACCACGGTGGCGCTGGTGCTGGAACAGCAGGGCACCGAATGGGCCTCGATCACCAGCCGCGGCGGGAGCATCCCGCAGTTGATCGAGATGCAACTGGTCACGATGGGCGTGCTGGGCGCGATCGGGCTGGTCGTCGGGCCGTTCATCGCCCAGGGGATTTTGATCCTGCTGGAACACGTCGGCCCGCTGGCCCGGACCCTGAACGGCGCGACGCTGGGCGTGCGCAGCCTGCCGCCTTCGATCTTTGGCCTGAGCGCGGCGGCGGCAGTGGCTTCGGTGGCGGTGCTGACCCTGCCGGCCTGGCCGGCGGCGCGGCGCAGCCTGCTGCGGCTCAAGCAGTTGATCAGCCGCCCGCCGACCCATCCGGCCTGGGCGCGCTATTTCCTGGACGTGATCCTCCTGGTGCTGGGCCTGGCTTTCATGCTGCGCCTGTATTTCCTGATCAGCGGCGATATCGGCACCAGCCTGCAAGTCCTGCTCAGCGACCCGGCCTCGCTGATCCGCCTGATCGCTTCCGGCGCGAACGAAGCCGGCGGGCTGAACGACCCGTTCAACCTGCTCGGCCCGGCCCTGATTCTGACCGGAGCGGCGCTGCTCTGGCTGCGCCTGTTCCCGCTACTGATGCGCCTGATCGGGCGGCTGTTCAGCGCGGATAACGGCCTGACCCTGCCGCTGGCCGTGTGGAGCGTGGAGCGCGATCCGGGGCATTACGCCCAACTGGTGCTGCTGCTGATCGGGACGCTGGCCCTGGGCACGGCCTCGCTGGCGCTCAGCGCGACCCGCGACGCCGGGGCCTGGACGCTGGCCCGCTCGGAGACAGGCGGCGATGCCCGGTTGAGCTTCGACGCGCGGGCAGGGGGGGATGAGTCTGCGTGGCGGGCGCTGCCGGGCGTGACCGGCGGCGAATCGCTGCTGGTCGCGGAGACGGTCCACCGCGCCGGGCGGGCGGATACGACCCTGTTTGGCCTCGATCCGGTCTCGTTCGGCCAGACCTACCCGGAATTCGCCGAAGCGGTCGCGCCGCTCGCGTTGACGCCTGCGGTGGCGCTGCCCGGTCTGGCCCTGCCGGAGGATGCGGTCGATCTGAGCCTCCAGGTGTATGCCGAGGCCAGCCCGGATGAACCGACCGAAACCGCGCTGGCCGCGCAACTGGCCGACGCGCGCGGCGTGCCGGTCAGCCTGGCGCTGGAGACGGCGGCGGCGACCGATTCCGGCCGGTTCGTGACCTACCGGGCGGCGCTGCCCGAAGTGGGACAGGCTCCCTGGCGGCTGGTGGGTCTCCGGGTGCAGAGCCGGCGCGGCGAGCTTCAGGATTTCACCCATACGCTCTATCTGGATGACCTGGCCGTGGTCAATGACGCGGGCGTCGAGACCGTGGTCGAGGACTTCGAGTCCGGGGCGGAAGGCTGGATGCCTAGTTCGATCCAGTTCCAGCGGCCGGATGACCTGGCGGTGGGGCCGGACGCGACCCAGGCCGCCAGCGGCGCGGGCAGCTTGAGCGTGACTTACCGCATCCGGCGGATGGGCGGGGGCGTGCTGGAGCCGCTGATCGGCGTGAACGAAGGTGCGGCCCCGATCGTTCCGGTGGTGATATCCCGTCGGATGGCGGAGAGCCTGGGCGATCTGACCAGCGCCCGCATCCCGCTGGAGGCGGGGGACGAGGGCGCGCTCGAATTGCAGATGCCCTACGGGAACGTCGAACTGCGCTACCGGGTGGCCGGGATCGTCGACTCGTTCCTGACCCAAGATGAGCGCGATCAGTTTTTGCTGGTCGAGGGGCAGACCCTGCGCGCGGCACTGAACCGGGTCTCGTCGCTGACCGGCTTCTATGACTTCAACCAGGCCTGGATCGAACTGGACGCGCGCCAGCCCTCGGAGGACCTCCGCTTCGGCGCGGCCGGTCTGCCGGGCCTGATCGAGGCTTCGTACGCCTGGGATCGCTTCAACGAGATCCAGCGCGAGCCGCTGCCCAATTCAGTCACCGGGATGCTGTTCGCGGGCTTCTGGGTGTCGCTGGCCTTGAGCGTGCTCGACTTCGGTTTTTATCTGGCCGTAACCGCCCGGCGCCGCGCCGTCTCATTCGCGGTGCTGCAATCGATGGGCTGGGAATCGCGCAATATCTGGGGCCAACTCGCGGTCGAGCAGGCGGCCCTGATCACCCCGGCACTGCTGGTTGGGGTGGCATTGGGCGGGGCGCTGGCCTATCTGCTGCTGCCCTTCCTGGAGTTGATCGGCGGTGAGGCGCTGCGCTTCCCGCTGCTGGAGGTCGGCGGCCTGCTGCTGGCGCTCGTGATCGCGTTCAGCCTGCTCCTGGCGGTGACGGCCGTCTTCCTACGGCGGCGGCAGGTGCATCAGGTGCTGCGCATGGGTGAGGAATAGCCATGATTATTTTCGGGACACGCCACAAACTCAAGACGATCGATCGCGGGGAGTTCTATTGCCCGCATTGCCGGGCGAAGCGGCCCTATGAGCGTAAGGAAGCCCGTCCGTATTTCGCGCTGTATTTCATCCCGGTCTTTCCAATCGGCCACGGCAGCCAAGTGATCGAGTGCATGACCTGCGGGACGCTGTTCGCGCCGGACGTGCTCAACGCCGCGCCGGCTCAGACGCCGCCCGATCTGGCGGCCCTGATCAACAGCGTGGGCAGGCAACTGGCCGGCGGGACGCCGGTTGAATTCGTGGTGCGCGCTCTGACCGGACGCGGCCTGGACTTTGACGTGGCCCGCGCCATCGTCGACCGGGAGTTGGGTTCAGAGCGGCGCGTCTGCCCGGCCTGCAACCTGACCTACGCGCCCGGCGTGGGAACCTGCACGGAGTGTGGCGGGACGCTGGAAGGCCCGCGTTAGCCCGGTGAGAGCCGAGGAAAAGCATGAGCGACGTATTTATCGAGTGTGACAACCTGGTGAAGATTTACAAGGTCGCGGACCTGGAAGTAGTGGCGCTTCAGGGCCTCGATTTGCAGATCGGCGAGGGTGAGATGATGGCTCTGGTCGGGCCATCTGGTTCCGGCAAATCGACCCTGATGAACATCCTGGGCGGGCTGGACCAACCGACGGCGGGCAAGGTGCGGGTGGGGGACTACAACCTGCTCGCCATGAACCGCCGCCAACAGGTGCTCTATCGCCGCCGGATGGTGGGCTTTGTCTGGCAGCAGACGGCCCGCAACCTGCTGCCCTACCTGACCGCGCAGGAGAACGTCGAATTGCCGATGTCGCTCAACCACGTCCCCGGCAGGCAGCGCCGGGCGCGCTCCAGACACCTGCTGGAAATGGTCGGTCTGGGCGGGCGGCTCAATCATCACCCCGACCGGCTGAGCGGCGGCGAACAGCAGCGCGTGGCGATCGCCGTGGCGATGGCCAACCAACCGGCCTTGCTCCTGGCCGACGAGCCGACCGGCGAGGTGGACAGTGAAGCGGCCAACATGATCTTCGATTCGATGCGCGCCCTGGCGGACGAGGCCGGGGTGACGGTGGTCATCGTAACCCACGACTACACCGTCGCCAGCCGGGTCGACCGGGTGGTGGGCTTCCGGGACGGCCGGACGAGCATCGAAGTACTCCGGCGGCGGGGCGATAATGGGGTCGATATCACCGAGGAAGAGTTCGCGATCCTTGACCGGGCCGGGCGCTTGCAGCTTCCCCAGGTGTTCATCGAGACGCTGGACATGCGCGACCGGGTCAAGCTCCGCCTGCGCGAGGATCACGTAGGCGTTTATCCTGACCGTGATGGTCAGGGCGACCGCGACTCGTCCGATGGAAAAGAGGGGCGCCGATGAGCCAGGCTGATCCAATCATCCGCATCAAGAACCTGCACCGGGTGTATCACCTGGGCGGAGAAGATATCCATGCCGTGCGCGACGTGTCGCTGGACATCCATCCCGGCCAGATGACGGCCATCGTGGGCCGTTCCGGCTCCGGCAAGACGACCCTGCTCAACCTGATCGCGGGTCTGGACGATCCGACCGAGGGCGAAATCTGGATCGAAGGCCAGCGCCTGGCCGACCTCGACCCGGTGGCCCGGCTGGCCCTGCGCCGCGACCGGATCGGCTTCGTGTTCCAGAGCTTCGGTCTGCTGCCCCTGCTCAGCGCGGAGGAGAACGTGGGCGTGCCGCTGCGCATGCGCCGTCTGAGCCGCCGCGACCGCCAGCAGGCAGTGAAGAACGCGCTGGACTGGGTCGGGCTGAACGAGCGCGCCCATCACCGGCCGTACGAACTTTCCGGCGGCGAGCAGCAGCGCGTGGCGTTGGCCCGTGCCCTGGCCGCCCATCCGCATTTCATCCTGGCCGACGAGCCGACCGGCCAGCTCGACAGCCAGACCGGCAAGAAGATTCTGGCCTTGCTGCGCCGGTTTGTGAGCGAGCAGAACATCACCGTGGTGATCGTGACTCACGATCCACAGGTGATGGAAGAAGCCGACGTTGTCCACGAGCTGCGCGACGGCCACCTGATCGAGACGCGGTTGAAGGCGAACGCCAACTGACGGCGGAGCGCGTGTGAGATTTGCATGAGACGGCGTGAAGAATGGATACTGGCGGCGCTCCTGGCGCTGCTGATCGGGCTGGCGCTGCCGGTGCTGACCTTCCCGATCGGTTCTGATCAAGGGACGTTCGCCGTGATCGGCCAGGCGATCCTGGATGGCAAACGCCCTTACCTCGATGTGTGGGACATCAAGACGCCGGGCATCTATTACGTCTATGCCGCTACGCTGGCCGTCGTTGGCCCCTCGATGGGCGGGCTGCATATCCTGGACCTGCTGATCTGCGCCGTAGTCGGACTGACGCTGTACTGGCTGGGCCGGCGCATGGCCGGGCGGCGCGTGGGCATACTGGCCTGCACCGGATTCACGGCCTACTACTTCACCGAATCGTTCTGGTCGCTGGCCCAGAATGACGGCGTGGCGCTGATCTCGATGAGTCTGGCCGTGGTCGCTACGATCAAGGCCGGGGATGGCGGGCGAGGTGCGCGCCGGTGGGCGGCGCTGGCGGGTGTGCTGGCCGTGATTATCGTGTGGTTCAAGTATCCCTTCGTCCTCTTCGATGGGATGCTGGTGGTGGCTTACCTCCTTCGCGTCCTGAGCGTTCCGACCTCTGACCGCGCCGCGCAACGGCGGAACCTTAGGAGTGGGGCGGCAGCCTTCGTGGGTGGGGCAGCGTTGGCGAGCGTGATTAGCCTGGGCTTGCTGGCGGCGGGGGGCCTGCTGGACGCGCTGATTGAGAATCTGTACATCGCGGCAGCTTACAACGCATCCGCCGGTGAGATGCCCAACCTGTTCAATACCCTGTTTCAGGGCGAAGGCGCGCTGAGCCGCTTCCGAAGCTGGAAGGAGCCGCTGGCGCTGCTGCTGGCCTGGGGGCTGCTACGCTGGCGCGTACCGCGCGTGCGGCAGACAGAGCCGGGCTGGTGGCTGGTGTGGCTCTGGCTGCTGGCGGCGATTGGCCTCCTGGTGATTCAGGTCAAAGGCTATCCCTATCACTGGCTGCCGATCCTGCCGCCGCTGATTCTGCTGGCGGCGGACGCCTTCGACCGGCTGGCGCTGGGGCTGTGGCGGCTATTGCGCGGCTGGCGCGTGCTGCCCGGCGTGCTGAATCGCCGTCGCTGGTTGTGGGCTGCAACGGGCCTGGCGTTGGTCTTCATGCTGGCGATGCTGTGGCGGATTCTGTGGCTGCCCAATCTGGCATACTTCACCGGACACAAGTCCTATGCTGAGTTTTTGCATGGGCACGGGGCCATTGGCTTCGATCCGGCCGAGTCGGTGGCTGTGGCCGACTATCTGCAAGCTCATGCCTCCGAGGGCGAGACGTTGTTCATCTACGGTTTCCGGCCGGAGGTGTACATGCTCAGTAAGCTGCGGCCGGCCAATCGGTTCATCGTCAACCATTACCTGATCGCGGACTGGTATCCCCAGGAATGGCGGCGGGAAAACGTAGACGCGCTATGGCTGACCATGCCTGCCTACGTGCTGGTGCTGCAAGGGGACTTCACGCCGTGGGCGACCGGCCGCGAGGCCGATTCGCACATGTTGCTCCAGGACGATGTCGACCTCAACAACTGGCTGATGTACAACTATGATCGGGTGGACGAGATCGGGGCGTTCATCATCTGGGAGCGCAAGCCGGAGGCGCGTCCGTTGGGATGAAAAAGCAAAGACGCTGTTCGCTTCTGGCTATTAGCTGTTGGCTAAAAACTAAGAGCTAAAACGAAAACCGGGAGGCCACTGGCTCCCGGTTTTTTGTTTTACGCTTCCTTGCGGGCTTCGATGCCGACCCAATCGCCCATCGTGCGGCGGCGAACCGGGAGCAGGCCGGTGGCGCGCAGGGCGGCTTCCACGTCGTCGGCCTGCTCGTGGATCAGACCGCTGAAAATCGCCACGCCGCCCGGCTCGACCAGGCGCCCCAGGCCTTGCTGGCACATCGGGATGATCGTCTTGGCCAGGATGTTGACCAGGATCAGCCCGAAGGTGCGCCCGGAGGCCAGCAGCGCTTCCAGGCTGCCTTGCTCGGCGGTCAGGCGGTCGGAGACGGCGTTCAGCCCCGCGTTGCGCAGGGTGGCGTCCACGGCAAGCTGGTCGATGTCCAGCGCCCAGAGGTGTTCGACGCCCAGTTTGGCGGCGGCGATCGCCAGGATGCCGGAGCCACAGCCCAGGTCCAGCCCGTGGGCGGGCAGGGGGCGGGGCAGGTCTTCCAGGGCGATCAGGCAGAGCTGGGTGCTGGGGTGAGTGCCCGTCCCGAAGGCCGTGCCCGGATCGAGGATGATCTCCAGGTCGCCCGGCCCGGCTTCGGAGGCGCACCATTCCGGCCGGACGCAAATCTGGCGGCCGATGCGTACCGGTTTGTAATGCACCTTCCAGGCTTCGGCCCAGTCCTGCTCCTGGACGATTGTATAGGCCGGCTGGCGCGGCACAACCGGGTAGATCATCGCCAGATGGTTGAGGCCGTCTTCCAGGCGGCGCTTGAGTTCGGGGGCCTGGGCATCGTCGGGCAGATAGGCCCGCACGATCATGTCGGTCGGGGCGGGCAGGTCGTCTTCCCAGGCGTCGGCCACGATGCCAAGCTGCTCGATGGCGACCCCCTGGTAGCCGTACTGCTGGAGCAGGTCGGCGATGGCTTCGACGGCCTCGCCGTCGGTGTGGAGTGAGACTTCGATCCAGTTCATGCGCGTGTGGGGTCCTTTAGCGGGCGGCTTCCTGATAGCTGATGCTCTTGATGTTGGCGAACGGGATGCAGTCGATGTTGGAGGCGCGGCTGAACGCGCGCGACAGGCAGAAATAATCCTGCCCGATGCGGTTGATCTGGAGGGAGTTCAGATTCTGGCCCAGCGTAACGGTGCCCCCAATACCCGACAGCGATTGATTGAAATTGATGGTGAACACAAATCTGGACGAGGTCGCGCCGGTCTGCTCCGCGGTCACCCGATCCCACAGATCGGTCAGGAGCTGGCCGGTCGAATCCAGGTTGAGCTGAGCCTCCACGGCGGGCTGCGAGGTCAGGGCGAAGGCTGCCAGCAATGCCAGGACGAACAACACACTGAATACCCAGACCGATCGCTTGCTCATCATCATCTTCTTTCTGGCGCCTGGCCGCGCCTAATTTTCACCACTAAAGAAATTGATCACGCGGTCGAAGAAACTCTTATTCTGAGGTGGTATGATGTTGGTGTCCAGCGTCTCGGCGAGTTGCTCGAAAAGCTGGCGCTGTTTGTCGGTCAGGGTCTTGGGCACACTCACCTGGACGATCACCCACTGGTCGCCGCGTCCGGCATTGGTGCCATCCCGGCGCAGCCGCGCGAAGCCCTTGTTGCGCAGGCGGAAAGATTCGCCGGTCTGCGTCCCGGCCGGGATGACCAGCTCGGTATCGCCCTCGACGGTCGGGACGGTGATCCGGTCGCCCAGGGCGGCCTGGGCCACGTTGATGGAGATTTCCAGCAGGATATCGTCGTTGCGTCGCTTGAAGAACTTGTGCGGCCGGACGCTGATGACCACGTACAGGTTGCCGGACGGGCCGCCCAATTCGCCAGGCTCGCCTTCGCCGGCAATGCGGATTTTCATCCCCTGGTCGACGCCGGCCGGGACGGAGACTTTCAGGCGGCGCGTCGCGCGCATGCGGCCCGTGCCGCTGCACGTGGGGCAGGGCGAGGTGATGACTTCGCCGCGGCCCTGGCAGCGCGGGCAGGCGTTGACGCTGATCATCGAGCCGAGGAAGGTCTGGCGGACGGTGCGGACTTCACCCGTGCCATTGCACTCCGGACAGCGGGCCGGAGTCGTGCCGGGGGCCGCGCCTGACCCATTGCACTCGTCGCAAACTTCGCGGCGGGCGATCTCGATTTCCTTTTCGACGCCAAAAACAGCTTCTTCGAACGTGATCGAAAGCTCGAAGGTGAGATCGCGGCCCCGGGCCGGTCCCCGGCGCTGGCTGTCCGCCCGGCGTCCGCCCCCGGCAAAGCCGCCAAAGAACTGCTCAATGATGTCTTCGAAGCCGGTCATGCCAGCGCCGAAGTCCGAGAAGCCCGCGTTGCCGTTCACACCCGCCGGGCCAAAGCGGTCGTAGCGAGCGCGCTTGTCTGGATCGTTCAGAACTTCGTAAGCCGTGTTGATTTCCTTGAATCGATCTTCGGCATCGGCTACCTGGCTGACAACCGGGTGATATCTGCGGGCAAGATGCCGGAATGCCTG
>CAZHMJ010000076.1:0-17664 GCA_964533805.1 uncultured Anaerolineae bacterium
ATCGTAGGGTTCCACCAGGGCGATCTGAATCGAAGCTTGAGACATGAGCCACCCACGGAAAACAAAACCACATCACCGGGATGATGTGGTTCGTCGACAACAGACCAGGGTTCCTAGCTCTGTTTGTAGCGGATTTCCTCGGCAATGGTGATCGTCTCTGGACTGGGGCCAACCCCCAGCGACGTGTCCAGCTCGCTCACCAGCCGGTTGTAGACCGCCAGCGCCCGGTCAGGCTGGCCGGCCTGGGCGTACAGCCGCATCTGGTTCCGGGCCAGGTCTTCGCGCTGCGGCAGCAGGCCAAAGGCCCGGCTGTAGAGGCCCAGGGCCTCCATAAGCATCCCCTCATCTTCGTACAGGCGTCCCTGGGTCGCCAGCGCATCGACATAGGTTCTCCGCAACTCATCCCTACGACGAATAGCCCAGGCCTGCCCGAAATCGCCCAGGAAATCTCGCTCGTGCAGCCCGATCGCCCGTTCCAGCAGCAGACGAGCATCCTCCGGCTCGGCCACCGCACTGTTTTGCACCGCCTCGGCAAAAGCGACCACGTCATAAAACAGATCGATATGCGGCGAAATCCGGTAGAATCCGGACGAATACACAGTGAGATCGACATTCAGGATCTCGCTGATTTTGCGCTTCGTCACATGAAAGACGTTGGTTGCCTCGCGCGTGCTCAGTTCCGGCCAGAAGGTCGAAAAAACTTCGTCCCGGGTGGTCATCCCTCGATCGACGAAATAGAAGAACAGCGCGCGTGGCAGCGCCCCGTCCCACTGGTCGATCTGTCGTCCATCGATCAGGACCTGGCCCGATCCCAGCGCCCGAACCTCAAGCACGACCCGTTTGTCGTCTCGATTGAGATAGTCCAGGAGCATATCCTCGGCGGAGACGGGCAGGATCGTGAATCCAGCCCCCGATCCGGGCTGGCTCATGAGTTGGTAAGGCCACACCCGGCTGTCCAGAAGAAAGCGCAGCTTGGCGTGGGCCTGACGCGCCGTACTCACGACAAACTCGTGAATGGCTTGATCCGCCTGATCATAGGCGGCCAGCACGAGGATCAGCGCCCTGATGGGGTCGAGCGCTTCAAGGAAGCGATTGGAGGCTTCTGCGGGAGTCCATCCCCCCCAGCCGGGCAAGACAACCTGTACCCCTTCACGCAATTCCGATGCCAGATTGTCCCATAGCGCCGCCAATCCACCTTCCGCGGGCAGGGTGATGTACAGGGCATCACAGGCACAGGAACTGACCAGGGCCTCGATCAACGCATTATGGTAGCGAAACTGCGGGTGCAGAATCACCGTGTTCACATCCGACGGCAAGTGCTCGAAAGCCGTCCGGGCTGTCTCGATCAGACGCAAGTATGACATGGGTGTGCCCCCCATCGGTCAGAGCTGTCCAGCACCTAGTGCGTCATGTTAACACAACACGTCTTCAGTATAGCAGACTGGTATTTTTAAGCCAAATACAATCCTACATGGCACGCCGCACAGGTCAATTAATCATCCAGTGTGAAGGCAGAGGCTAACCTAAGATGCTAATACATCCGCAAGGACCAGAACGGCCGGGTTTAGCGGGCCGACGTGAATCAACCGAATTTGCCCCTCCCCATCCACGAGCAGAGTCACCGGGACCATCTCGAAGCCATACTGTTCAGGCAACTCGCCATCTACGTCAATCACGGCCACCAGGTCGCCAGGATAATCCGCCAGGTAGTCCGCATAGGTGATCGGATCATCCCAAACGTTGACGAACACCACATCAAAAGGGCTGTCGAGCCGGGCACGAGAGGCAATGAGCAAGGGAAACTCCTCCCGGCACGGCGCGCACCACGAGGCCCAGAAATTCAGGAGTTGCGGCCGCTCCGCCAGATCGAGCTGGTAGTTCTCTCCCCCGTGGGTCACGAGGCCGAAACCGGGCAGCTTCTCACCCACCGCAAGCGCAGGCAGCGGCGCGTCTTCGATTCCCAACCGCCCACCCGCCCACAGGCTGACCGCGCCCCCAGCCTGATTCGCCTGTGCGACATCCTCCAACAATTCCGACGATGGCCCCTCTGCCGAAGGCGTCTGCGCGAGCACGGCCGGCGAGTCGAGTTGGTTGGCCAACCAGTACAGCAGGTCCACCACGGCCGGGGTGATATTGCCGAAGTGGACCGCCACAATCTCCCGGTTAGCATCCACCAGAATACTGACCGGTATGGCTTCAATGCCCAACAACTCCACAAGCGCATTATCGCCCTGCCCGCTGTTCAGCGTGGGTGGAAACTCCGCTTGCGCGAATGACAGGGCAGCGGATTTCTCATCGAGCACATTGATGGCCGCGATCTGGAATGGCACATCGGGATCGGCATGCATGGTGAGCAAATAAGGCACTTCCTGCTGGCAAGGCCCGCACCACGATGCCCAGAAATTGAGAAGCTGCGGCCCGGTCTGGTCGGCGAGCCGGAATTCTCCCCCCGCGTGAAGCGGGATCACCAGTTCGGGCAGTTGATCTCCCACAGGGATGTCGATCGCCAGACCTTCCAGACTGGAATTCCCCAGGTAGCCCCCCGACCAGAACGTGATGTTCTGCCATTCCCGATTCTCAGTGTCGACCGCCGTCAGCAAGACCTCTAGCTCGGCGCCATCAGATGGCAGTTCCGTCGCTAATGGGCCAGCGACTGGGGTTGGCGTGGGAATGAGCAGTCCTCCCGACGCGGCCCGCGTGCCAGGACCAGCCAGCAGCAATCCAAGCAGCAGCCCCATGCCAAGCATGGGCAGAATCCATGGACGATGGCACATCCATACCTCCCAGAGTGGTCGTTCGCGGATTTCGGGCATTCAGGCGGCAGGTGGTTTCGGCCTGGCAACCTGGGCGCATGCCCTCAGACGGCGGTGCGGCGATGGGCTTCGACAACATTCGGGAGCCGCTCGATCTTGGTCAGCACCCGCGTGAGTTGGCTGACATCCGCGATCTCCATTGTCACCAGAAAGGTCGCGATGTTCTGCTTGGTTGTGATGCTCACGGTCGACATGTTGATCTTTTCGTCCGCGATGACGCCGCCAATATCGCGCATCAATCCCTCGCGGTCGTAAGCCACGATCATGACCGGCACGGGATAAGTCTTGGTATCCTCGGCCCGTTTCCAGTTCACATTGATCAGGCGGTCTGGCTCGCTCACGTTGATCACGTTGCTGCAATCGCTGCGATGCACCGTGATCCCGCGGCCTCGGGTGATGTAGCCCACGATGTCATCGCCTGGCGTGGGATGGCAGCAGCGCGCCAGGTTCACCAGCAGCCCGCTCCCAGAACCCACAATCTCGATTCCATCGGAGGCGTCGAGGGGGGTATCCCTGCGCAGCGCCTCGACGGCCTTCTGCTGCTCATGAGCCAGGATTCGCTCTCGAACCTGTTCGGGCGGGATATCCCCGTACCCGATGGCGGCCAGGAACTCATCCCCTTGTTTGTAACCAAACAGCGCCGCGACCGCGTCGACGCTCATGTCCTCCCGGCCCAGCTTGCGCAGTTCGCGGTCCAGACGCTCTTTGCCGGTTCGCCGTTCGGCCTCCAGAATGTGAGAGGCGATCTGCCCGCTGTTGATGTCGCCATGCCCAATCGCGGCCAGGAAATCCTCGGCGCGAGGAAAGTTGAACAGCAGCGAGACCTCCTCGTACGACATGTCTTCACGGCCCAAACGCTTCAACTCGCGTTCCAGGGCCGCCCGACCCGCCGCGATATTGTTCTCCCGATTCTGCTTGCGGAACCAGGCCCGGATTTTGGACCGGGCGCGCGTCGTCGCGGTATAGCCCAGATGGGTACTTAACCAATCCAGGCTGGGACCGCCCCGCTTGGCCGTCAGGATTTCGACCCGATCACCGGTTTGCAGCTTATAGTCCAACCCGACCAGCTTGCCGTTGATCTTCGCCCCCCGGCATCGGTGACCAATTTCGGTATGGATGTAGTAGGCGAAGTCGACGGGCGTCGCGCCGGCCGGCAGATCGATAATGTCGCCCTTGGGCGTGAAGGCGTAGACGCGGTCCTGGAACACCTCGGACTTCATGGTGTCCATGAACTCGCTGGCGTCCTGGAGCTCCTCCTCGTCATCCTTGAACTGCATCAGATAGCGCAGGTAGTTGATGCGCCGCTCGAAGGCCTCGGTTTCGTATTTGTTGCCCTCTTTGTATCGCCAGTGGGCAGCGATTCCATACTCCGCCGAACGGTGCATATCCCAGGTACGGATTTGCACTTCCAGGGGTTTGCCCTGGTCATCGAACACGGTCGTATGCAGGCTTTGGTAGAAATTGTCCTTCGGGGCCGCGATGTAGTCATCGAATTCCCCACCAATCGGCCGCCACATCGCGTGTACAATACCTAACGTCTGGTAACACGTCGAGACGTCGTCCACGATCACCCGCAGGGCCCGGACGTCATAGATTTGATCGAACGACAGACCCTTGCGATCCATCTTGCGGTAGATGGAGTAGATATGCTTGGGACGGCCGGTGATCTTGGCCTTGATGTTGTGCTGCTCCAGTTGCTTGTTGAGCGCGCCGGAAATCCGCTGCACGTCCTTCTCGCGCTCGGTCTGGCGCTCGTCCAGGGCGCGCGCAATCTCCTTGTAGGCGCGCGGATTCAGGTACCGGAATGCCAGGTCCTCCAGCTCCCATTTCATCTGCCAGATGCCGAGCCGGTTGGCCAGCGGTGCGAAGATGTCCATTGTCTCCTGGGCAACCTCGATCTGCCGCTCCGGTGACAGATATCCCAGGGTGCGCATATTGTGCAGACGGTCGGCCAGCTTGATCAGCACGATCCGCACATCGTCGTTCATCGCCAGGAACGTCTTGCGCAGAAACTCGGCTTCCCGGTCCCGTGCCTTGGCGCTGACCTGCGTGGGCAGGCGCTCCATCTTGGTCACGCCATCGACCAGACGCGCCACTTCCAGCCCGAATTCCCGCTCGATATCCTCGAGCTCGAGTTCGGTGTCCTCGACCGTATCATGCAGCAGCCCGGCGGCAATGGTCGCCGCGTCCATCTTGAGGTCGGTGAGAATTTGGGCGACAGCGACACAGTGAACAAAATACGGCTCGCCAGAACGCCGCTTCTGATTCTGGTGGGCTTGTTCAGCGCGCCGGTAGGCCTGTTCAATCAGTTGAACATCGGCCGGAGATAAGTTGGGTAGACCTGCGAGAAGTTGGTCCAGTTCCATCACACGACACCCGGCCCTCACACCCGTGACCTGATCAGTATAAGTATATTCGCCCCGGAGTTTACCGACAAGAAGTTAGAACAGTGCTATACTGGCTTCACTTGGGTGGTAAGTCCTGATCTATCACTTGGCGTAACAAGGGGTAAACAATGACTGCTGCATCTCGTACCGCAACCGCAACAAGGCAATCAGGTGACTGGCTACGCTGGCTGGGAATCATCCTGGCCGTGCTGGGCCTGGCAGTCGCCGCGTACATGGGTTACGCGGAACTGACCGGGCAGGAAACCACTTGCCCTGGAGCCACGGAAGGCACGGGCACAGCCGGCGAGATCGCTGTCGATTGCGGATTCGTCCAGAACAGCATTTACTCACACTTCCTGGGTATCCCGGTAGCCCTCCTGGGGATCGCGGGTTACCTCGCCATTCTGGCGGCCTGGCTGTTGGAAGACCGCGTCAATCTCCTCAAGGAATATGGCCCTATTCTGGTCTTTGGAATGGCCCTCTTTGGTCTCCTGTTCTCAGCCTACCTGACTTACACCGAACTGGCGATCATGTACACGGTCTGCACTTGGTGCCTGACTTCGGCCCTGTTGATGACGTTGGTCTTTGTCATCGCTACGATCCGCCTTGTGGCCCATTTCCGCGGCCAGACGGCCTAGCAATCCGTCCATCACCTGTTGCCAGAACAAGAAGCGCGATGCCCGGTCAGGCATCGCGCTTGTTTTCATCTGGATTACCGCGTCAGGATCAGCTAGTTCTTCCGGTGCTGCAGGGTGCGAGCCATGATGTCTTCCTGCGCCGAGCTGGCACGCTGCTTCTTGCCGCGCCCCTTCTTAACCTCGCGCTTGAGACTGCCCTCGTATTCGGTGCCTTCCATCGCCCGCCGTAGGGCCAGTTCCATCGCCGTCGGAACGGATTCTTCGGGCTCATCGTCTGCACGCTCGATCACGGCGGGTTCTTCCAGAGCCTTGATGCTCAGGTCAATCTGGCGCTTGCCGGGATTGACGTTCAGGACCTTCGCCCGAACCTCATCACCGACCTTGACGACATCTTCCGGATTCTTGACATACTCGGTCGAAAGTTCCGAAACGTGAATCCGGCCTGCACGCTCCGCGCCCACGTCCACGAAGGCGCCAAAGCGTTCCACCCGGGTGACCTTGCCCGTGAGCACGGCGCCCGGCTTGATATCATCCCAGGAAACCGCAGCCGGGCGCACCATGGTCAGGTTGAAACGCCCCTTCTCACGGTCCACGCCCATCACCCACACGGTCACGGTGTCGCCTTCCTTGACGACATCCGTCACATTTCGCACATGCCCAGAGCTTAGCTGTGAAATGTGGAGGAGACCATCATGTCCCACACCGACATCAACAAAAGCTCCGAACAACTCGACCTTTTTGACTACGCCCGTCAATTCCATCTTGGGCTCAAGGTCATTGATCGATGTCGGTTTATCTCCAGCAGTCACAGCCATGGCAACTAAGCTCCTTGCGAAACGACGTGCGATTAGCGGCACCCAACGGACGGACGAGTATTATACCTGCCGGAGAAAGCCCCGGCAATGGCGACTTTCCCCGACAAACAGCCTGTTCACCGGCGCTAACCAGCCGCCGCCAGTTCCTCGTCGATCACCTGCTGGAACGACGCGAGTGGCTGCGCGCCGACGATGGGTCGACCATTGATGAAGAAGGCGGGCGTGCCACGCACCCCGTAACTCATCCCCTCGTTGAAATCGTTCTGAATTTCTTCCTGATGCGTGTTGTTCGACAAACAGGTCGAGAATACGCTCACATCGATGTCGAGCTGCCCGGCCAGTTCGATCAGGGCGTCATCGGTACCGAGCGAACTCTGGTTCTCGAAAAGCAGGTCATGGTACTCCCAGAAGACATTCTGGTCCTGCGCGCACTCGGCCGCCATCGCGGCGCGATCCCCACCCACCACCGGGAAGTCGCGGTACACGAACCGGATCTGCCCTTCATACTGGGCAAGAAGCGGATCGAGAGTCTGGGTCTGGAACCGGGCACAGTACGGGCAGCGGAAGTCCGAGAATTCCACCATCACAATCGGCGCGTCTTCCGGACCCATGGCCGGATCGTCATCCACACTGACGTCGTAGACCGATGGCGTCGGCTCTGCGGTGGGGGCAGCCGCCACCGCGCCGAGATTCAACCCAGACAAAGCCTCGCTGACCGCGCTGCGTACCGTATTCTCCAGGGCAGCCGTCTGGGTCGCCGCGCCCGCCGAGAAAGCCAGATAGGCGATTGCAAACCCGATGACGAAGAACACAACGGCAGTAATGATCAGCGGTAGAATCGCACGGCCTGGCGACGCACTGGTCGCGGCGGCAGGCATTTCAACGGCAGACGGGGGTTCGGGAAAGATTTCGTTGTCGGTCATGCCATGCTCCAGAATGTGATGGGCTTACGATGAGAATCGTTCCGGCGACGTCTGAAATCAGACACGGCTACTGCTCAGGGGCGGGCGTCAGGGTCACGCTAGGCGTGATGACGGGCGTTCCCTGCTCATAGGCACTGTAGGACTGGTACCCGGCCCAGGCGCGGAGTTCGGTCGTTTCCAGGATCAGGTCCATCTCCTCCTGCGACATATACAGCGTGGCCACCACGTCCGAATTGGCCAGCAGCGAGGAGGTGGAATCCCCGACGACTACCGAGACGACCATCCGCTTTTCCGGGTAGATCATCTGGATGACCGACTCGGCGCTGGTGAAGGGGAATACGGTGATGTAGGTCGGGTCGCCGTGCGCGTCGATCACGTTGTCCACGATGATCCCTGGGGCCAGCGCGAGGAAAATGTACGACACGACCGCGTCCGCCTCATCGTTGGCAATCAACCGGCAGCAGTACTGGCCGGAGCCGGCTTTCTGCCACACCGCCTGGCGAAGTCCACTCTCCGTGTTGGTTTCGAAACTCTCGAAAGCCGCGTCCGTGCTCACCAGCGCGGTCGCCTCATCCCAGGTGGTCTCCCCAGGGGTAACGCCATTCCAGCAGGGGGCGGCACACGGCTCACCAGAAATGACACTGGTATCATTCAAAAACAAGTCCGAACGCAAAGTCGGCTCTGGCGCGCACGCCGCGGTCAGAAGCAGCACCACGGGCAGCAAAATGAGCAGAAGTCCAGTACGCTTCATGGAAGTGGCCTTTACCTATCTTGGGTAAAAACAGCGGGGAGGGTGAGCACAGCCGCACCCTCCCCTGCCAGACTATAGCACAGACTCAGTTGAGTCGGGTGAGAGAGAGATTATAAGTCCCACTCGTCCCGCCGTAAAGTAATCCATAATGGGTGGCAATCACGATGTAGGTGCCATCCACCGGCAAGGTGAAGGAGTCGATCAGCGAATCGGTCGTCTCATTGAGCACTGCATCATCGTTCGCCGCGAGCTGCGCCCCATCCGGTGAGAGCAGAAACAGGCTGGTATCCAGGGTGCCCGCCGTGGCTTGCATCCCGATCCGAACCAGATCACCCGCCTGTCCTTCGAACGTGTACAGGGCATACTTAGCGTTCTGGGTGATCGAGCCAGACAGGGTATCCCCAAAGTTCATCGGAATGGCACTGGTCAGCGCCGCACCGACATCCAGCATCGCGCTGTCGCCGACAAAGCCGCCCTGTCCCGCCGAGGCCACGCCATTGACGTCGACCGTGAAGCTGGTCAGGTAAATCTGGCCCCTGATCGGCTGCGCGGTCTGGCTGACGACGACCTGGTTATTGACCCGCACCGTCAGGTTGAAGGTCACCGGCGTCGTGTCATTGCAGTCAGCCTGGTACCAGACCTCGACCTCGTACGTGCCCGCCGGAAGCCGATCTGTCGGCCAGTAGATGTAGGAGACAGGACTGGTGGTTGTGTTGGCGCAGTTCACGTTGCCATTCCGCTCCAGCACGCCGCCGCTGTTGCTGCGCGGCACGTCGTCGAAAACGGACGTCCCGGAGGGATCGCGCACAAGAAGCTGCAAATCGGCGTTGGTGTTCCACAGCAAGGACACTTCCACGCTGCCCTGCGTGAGATTGAGTCCGGCCAAAGCGGGAGGAACCTCTAGATCCGCGCCGGTCAGCGTCAGGATGTAGTCCCCCTGCGTGCCGCCCAGGTCTTGCCCGTAATGCGTGGCGACAATGGTGTACAGCCCGTCTGATACCAGCGTCTGGTTGGTGATCTCGGCGTTGGTGTTGCCCGGGGCCTTGTCGTCATTGACCGCAACCAGGTTGCCATTGGGATCCAACAGGAACAGTTTGGGGTCCAGGTTGCCGCTTGTGGCGTCCAGGCGGATTGTCACGATATCCCCCGTCGCGCCGGTAAAGCTGTAGGCCTTGAAGGGATCGGCCACCTGAATCGTCCCGGTCACGCTGGTATCGGTCACGACCGGAGTCTGGCCAGTCAGGAACGTGGAGGCATTGGCCAGAGTCTCGCCTGGGTTAATGCCGTTCGGGCCGATCTGGGCAGGTCCGCTGGCCGGGACGGTGAAACTGGACAGGAATTCCTGTCCAGGGCTGAGCACGCCTGTCACCGTGGTCAAGGCGGTGCCATCCACGACCACATTGAGGGTCAGGTTGGCCGGATTGTTGTTTTCGCAGCCCTGGACGTAGTAGACGATGATCTCGTAGCTGCCAACCGGCGACGCGCCCGGAGCCCAGTTGATCCGCTCGGTTGGGCTGTCGGCCGTCGGCTCGACGCAGTTGGCATTGATATTCCGGTCGAAGACAGCGTTCTCGGCCGTCGAGTTGTCCCAGTAGATGCTGTTGCCAAACGGATCGCGGACCTCCAGATCGAGATCAGCGCTGCTATCCCAGACGGCGGACACCTGGATGCCCGCGTTGAGGGTGACCAGCGTCGGGCTGACGGTGGTGTCGGTCGGGGTCTCGGCCGATGCCCCATTCGTGCTCGTGAAGGTCAATGAAAAATCGCCAGCGGCCTCGCCATCCGCGCCCGATAGACGCAGGACCGTCACGTAGTAACGCCCATCCGTAGGCAGGCTCACTTCGCTGATCGCCGCGCTACCGGCCGTCGCTGGATCGGCGTCCTGGGCGACCGTCTCGCCTTCGGCATCGTTCAGCAGCAGAGCCAGGTCAAGGCCTTCCGCCGCGGTCGTCGCTTGCAGCGTCACCACTGCACCCGCAACACCTTCGAAAAAGTACGTCTGAGAGAACGCTTCCTGGCCCAGCGTGCCAGTGACTGGCGTGCCGCTGACCAACTGCCGGGAGTCTTCCTGTGCAATCGCCATCAATACGCCGCTGGTCAGCAAGCCAATCACCGCCAGACAGGCAACCAGCGTGTAGGTTCTGATTTTCATTCGCTCACAGCCTCCTTAAAAACAGAATGTCTGTCCAGAAATCCGCTTTCCACTCAGACCGCAGCGCTCCAAGTGTAGCCCGTCCGACCCTGGCTTGCCATGCGCGCGCTCAGCGTTCACCTGACGAAAAACCAACGACGCGGCTTTTGCCCTGCCATGACGGCGTAGCGGATTGCAAGGGGTGCGAAACGGAAGGGCTACTGGGCAGATGCCGCTTCAGCAGGGGCCTGGGGAGTGACATCTTCCGGCAGACTGAGTTCCACGAAACTCGTCGTTCCCTCAAACACATTGACGATGCGCGTCACACGGGTACTTTCGATCCGAGTCACGATCTGATAGCGCCCTTCCGGGACGTCGGCCAGCACGAAGTTCTCCTGCCAGACGTCGTCACTGCGAATGTCCGGCTCGCCATCCCGGTTGGTATCCGCATAGGCATACGAAGTTGTCGTGCGCACGACGCGCCCCGTCTGCCGATCGATGGCTGAGATGTCCTGGTCATACAGGACTTCACCATCCCGGCCAACCACGATCCCGGCGATCGTCCCGTGCCCGGCGTAGGGCACGACCCACAGCACCGGATTCCGGGCCGAATACCAGCTATTGGTACCTACCCTGATCTCCAGGTGAACGTGCGAGCCAGTAACCACACCCGTATCGCCAACCAGCCCGATGATATCTCCGGATTGCACCCGTTGGCCACGGGTAACCATGATCGCCGACAGATGCCCATACAGCGAGTACAACGGCTGGCCGCGATAACTGAAATCGTGCTGGATCAGCACCGTGTTGCCGTAGGAAAGTGTTGTCTCGGTAATGCTGCCGTCCGGCTGCTCCACCCGAAAGCCACTCGCCGCCCACAGAACGGTCCCCGGACCAATCGCCCGCACGCCTTCGCCAATCGGATTGGGCATATCCAACCCGTGGTGGACGCGCCACAGGTTCTCTGGCCCATCGGAGCCATAGGCGTAATAGTAGATTCCGTAGTTGAGCGCATTGGGATCGATCGGCCGGGCGAACCAGTAATGGTCGCGCGGATCGAGCGACAACGGCTCCAACAGCGAGGGCGGCTGCCAGCTCACCTCGTTGGCCGCCACGTTGATCACCTGCACATCCCCGGTGGGTGTGGCAGCCACGCCCTGGACCGACCGGGTCGGGCTGGGCGGCGGGGGCAAGGGCGTATTGGTCGGAACCACCGTTCCAAACAACTGGGTCGGATCGATCATCGGGACGATCACTGGCTCGGCAGGTGGCAGGGTTGGCGCCACATACTGCGCGGTAGGAAGCTCAGGCGTCGGCAGCGGCGACGTATCATCGGTGAACTGCTGCTGGAGAACTTCCTGCCAGGAGAGACCCTCGGGCGTGGGCGAAGCCTGTCCAATACCTGGAATCACGAACTGAAGCGCCGGGGACTGCTCGCGCAGCAGGAGCATCCCCAGGCCAACGCCCAGGACCAGGACCAGCACGAAACCCTGCACATTACGCGAGTGTCGTTTTGAACGAAGGGGCATGGCCTGCTCTATCCACTCGAACCTTCTGACGACTGCGCGTCAGGCGGAATGGGGGTTGGGGTATGAGATGGCTCGGCGGTCGGCGTGGGCGGCGCCAGAGTGGGTGTCGGGAAAGGCGTCGGCTCCGCCAGGAAGGCATTGAGCTCATCCTGGGTATAGAGTTCCAGCATCGCCTGTTCCCAGGTCAGGCCATCATCCTTGACGAACATCCAGAACAGCACGCCGCCGAAATTGTAGCGCCACGTGCGGTCCGCAGGCTGGCGTTCCCAGCCATAGTCCGCGAACAACTCGGTCAGATCGACATAGTACCCGGCGGGGATAGCCGACCGCCGCCGGCCGCCCTGCTCGTAAGCCTCGACATCACCGCTGGAACGCGCCGTGAAGTCCCACGGCAGATCGCGCAGCGGCTCGCCCAACTGCCCATCCTGAACCGCCGCCCGCGCATACACGCGCCAGTAAGTGTTGGGACCAACGTCCTCACGAACCACTTCCAGGGCGGGCGGGAATCCATAAATCAGATTGCGATTCAACGAGAACGCGCGCCCCGCCATGTGCCAGTTCAACCGCTCTTGGCCAGGCTCCGGAAGCCGGTCCAGCGCCCAGAAGGCATCCTCCAGCACCCCCAGGTAATCCTCACCCGTCGCGTCGAGCACCGCCTGGCGTAGCGCCATGAACGAGTCGTTGACGCGGTCGCTCAAATGAGGCAGCGGAGCCTGAACGTCACCGAGCAGGATCGGATGATAATAAGGCGGCTGATCGCGCTGGGAGACGATTTGCTCCTCATACAAGGGCGCCGGTGTAGCCTCGCCAGCCTGATCCAACTGCTGCGGCCGCCACGCCGTCCAGTCGGGATGCGTCGCCACGCCGTCCAGCGCCAGGGCTTGGTTGGACATGCTGACCGTCTGAACCTGACCCGCCAACAGCAAGGTGCGCGCGCCTTGATCGAGCGCATAGACCAGGCTCTGCCCGTCCGGTGCCCAGGCCGGATCGCGCCCTCGGTCGATCACCGACGGCGCGGCGGCGAGGTCATGGATGGCCTTCACCGAAACCACATCCAGCCCGTCGCTTGTCGCGGTATAGGCAATCGCCTGGCCGTCCGGCGACCAGACCGGCCCTTCTTCGTCCACGTCCGGCGTATCCGTCAGGTTGATCGCCACGCCTTCAGTCGGATCATCCAGCGAGAGCAAGTAAAGGTCTTTGTTGCCTTCCCGCAGGGAGACGTAGGCGATCTCGCGCCCGCCCGGCGACCAGGCAGGGCTGGTATCCGGCGCGGGATCAAACGTCAGGCGGATCGGGCCTTGGGTGCCATCCAGGCGAGTGATGTAGATGTCCAGGTTTTCTTCGGCGTACGCTTCGTAAACCAGCCACTGACCGTCTGGACTCCACGAAGGCGCGCCCTCATAACCCGGCGTATACGTCAACCGGGTGGCAGTGCCGACCCGTACATCCTGCACGTACAATTCCCAGTTGCCATCCCGGTTGGAGGCAAATGCAATGAAGTGCCCATCCGGGCTCCAGGATGGGCTGCGATCGTCTGCCGGGCTGTTGGTCAGCCGCACCGGCTCGTCGAACCCAATCACGCTGACCCAGATATCTTGCTGCCCCCCACTGCGCAGGGCGTAGGCCAGGCTGCCCCCAATCCGCAACGATTCCGGCCGGGGGGTCGCCGTTGGCACGACAGTCGCGAACGGAGTCACCTGCGGTTCCGGACTGGTCAGGGTCGAGAGGATGCCGGCAGCGGGCGCAACCGGCAGAGTTCCCGTGCTACGCGGGGCGGTCGCCCAAACCAGGAGAATGACCACCGCGCCCAGGAGAACAACTAGCATCGCGCTCAGAGTCCGGTTAGCCGCCTTCAACGGGTCCTCAACCAGGACCACCGCTTCTGTCAGTTCCTCGGCTCGCCGCAGCATCGAATCCAGGCGGTCTTGCTCGGCGACATCCCCCGCCAGCCGGGCGCGTAGCGTCGAAAGGGGTGCGGCCCCGCCACTGGACGGAGCGCCTCCGCTGACCCGCTGACCCAGCGCAATCAGGGTTCCCAACAACCAGGCCACGCCAATCAATATCGAGCGCAACCCGCCCATCACAAGCCGGGCCAGCCCCGTGACAAGCCGGATCAGCCCGCGCGCCAGCCATCCAAATGCCAGGCCGCCAACGTGGGTGAGCGCCCCGACATAGGCGACAATCCCCCCCGCGAGCCAGGCAAGCATTTTGAGGATTGCGGCAGCGAGTTTATCGGTCAGGCGAAACGCACGGACAATCATGATGGGTGATCCTGGGCACTTCAGCATCTCAGGAGTGTAAGCCTGCCGTAAGCAAGCATGCGCTCTGGCGACGAATTCTACTGGAAAGCCCCCGCCCTAGCAAGCGAACGCTGCTTAGCATGGTTTGAATATGCAAGCCGTGCCATCTCCCGACCTGATCACCAAGCGCCTCGCGGCTTGCTGTGATCATGGATTGGGTGTACCCTATCGCTACCCAAATCGATTGCCTTGTGGAGTTGCCTTCATATGCCACCCAAACACCTGTTTCGTCTCAGCCAGTGGCTGGCCTTCGGGCTTGTGCTCGCGCTGATTCTGGCATCGCCAGCGGCGGCGCAGGGCGATCGCCATGTCGTCCAGCGGGGCGAGAATCTGTTCCGGATTGCCCTGCGTTATGGTGTGACCGTCGACACCCTGGCCCAGGCCAATGGCATCGCCAATCCAAACCAGATCTACGTCGGCCAGGCGCTGATCATCCCCGGATTGACGCAGACTGCATCCGTTCCCGTGCCAGAGGCCGCCCCTGTCGCGGAAGCACAACCCGCGGCAAGCGCCCCCGTCTATCACATCGTCCAGCGTGGCGAAACCCTAAACACCATCGCCCGCCAATACGGCATGAACTGGACAGACCTGGCCACGCTGAACAACCTCGCCAACCCAAACCGAATCCTGGTTGGACAGCAGTTGGTCATCATGGCAACCTCCGCCCCGGCGACACCCGCGACCGTCCCGGCTGCGGTCCCGGTCGAGCCTGTGACCGTCGATCCGGCCATTACCACGGCGCCGGTGACGGGCCAGTCCACGACCCATGTCGTGCTGGGTGGAGAACACCTGGCGAGCATCGCCCGGCGCTATGGCCTCTCCTGGACGACGATAGCCAGTGCGAACAACATCGTCGATCCTAACCGGATTTATCCGGGCCAGACCCTGATCATCCCCGCCTCGGACAGCGCCGTACCGGTCACTTACATGGAACCGAGCGTCGGCGTCCCTTCCGGCCCGATGCCAACCGTCACCAACGGCAAACAGATCATCGTCGATCTGAGCGACCAGCGGATTTTCGCCTATCAGGACGGCCAACTCGTCAACGCGGTAACCGTCTCCACCGGCCTGCCGGGCACGCCCACCGTCACCGGCGATTTCAACATCTACTGGAAGCTAACGTCGCAGACCATGGCCGGGCCAGGCTACTACCTGCCTGGAGTCCCATGGGTGATGTATTTCTACTCCGGCTATGCCATTCATGGCACGTACTGGCACAACAACTTCGGCCAGCCCATGAGCCACGGCTGCGTGAATCTACCCACCGACCAGGCCGCGTGGTTCTTTAATTTCGCCGAGGTAGGCACTCCCGTCCGCGTAGTGTATTAGGCCGGGCCAAATCAAACACAAACAAAGAGACGGCCGGTTTAGCCCGGCCGTCTCTTTGTTTGAGAGTTCAATCCTGGTGGGCCGCGCACGAATCTCGAATCGTGAGGCTGACCGGCAAAACGGAATGGCGAGCTGCCGCGTCACGATCGGCGAGCCGCTTGATCAGGTACTCCACCGCAGTTCGCCCGATAGCCGGTCCCGGCTGGCTGATCGTCGTGAGGCGAGGCACGGTATAACAGGCCAGCGGAATCCCATCGAATCCGATCACGGAAACGTCCTCCGGCACGCGCAAACCCGCCTCATAAGCCGCGCACAGGACGCCGACCGCCATCAGGTCGTTGCAGGCGAAAATTGCCGATGGGCGATCGGGCATCTTCAAGAAGGCAGCGCCCGCCGCATAGCCACCATCATGCTCAAAATCACCTTCGATGATCAGCGCCGGATCGAGTGGCAGACCGGCCCGGCGCATGGCCAGTTGGTATCCTTCCACACGTCCGGCGCTGGAGGTCAGCCAGCCTGGGCCGCTGATGCACCCGATCCGCCGGTGTCCCAGGTCGAGCAAGTAGTCCGTCGCCAGCGCCCCGCCGACGATATTATCCGTGATCACCGTATCGACCTGCCAGCCGGCGTAAATCTGGCCCGGCGAGCGATCCACCATGACCAGGGGAACGCCGCGAGCCGCCAGCAAGTCCAGCACCTGCTGGTAAGCGCCCGTCGAAACCAACAAAATTCCATCCACCTGCTTGGACAGCAGGACTTCCAGATAGCTCATCTCACGTTGCGGATCGTCATTGGCGTTGCCCAGCACGATGTTGTAGCCATGCTCGAAACAGGCATCCTCGATCCCTGCCAGGATTTGCGCGAAGTAGGGATTGGCGCTGTTGGGCAAAAGAACACCCAGCGTATTGGTCCGGCGATTGCGCAGGCTGCGAGCCAGCCGGTTGGGCTGATAATCCAGCACGGCCATCGCATCCACGACCCGCTGCCGCGTCGGCTCACTGACCGGACGCGTCCCATTGATCACATGGGAGACCGTGGAAGTCGAAACCTGCGCAAGTTGAGCGACATCACGGATGGTAATCACACGCTTGTCCTTGTAGATTGGCGTTCTACCGCAAACATCTGAACTTCGGTCTGCATCCTGGAGCAGGTCATCAGCATCTATTATCTTACCACGCCAGAACCAACCACCAGGAATCCAGAATCAGGTTTTCTCGGCTTTCAGACCGAAACGCGACCAGGACCTTGCGGTTTCCCTCTTTGTGATTTAAAGTACAGAGAGGATTGTATACTAAGGAGATATTTTTCGATGTATTTACTGACACGACATGCTTTTCGGTTGAGTTTCGTTGCTGCGGGTCTGCTTCTCCTTGTCGCCGCCTGCGCGCCCGCGCCCACAAGCCAGCTCTCGGCTTCAGGTGCCTGGGTACGCGCCACCAGCGCGTTAGCCGCCGAATCGACCGAGATGACCACCAGTCCGGACGCCACCCCGACCATGGAAAGCGCCGAAGCCATGCCCGCCCCCTCGCTGGGCGAAGCCGGGGGGATGACGATGTCCCAGGACGCGGTGAGCGCGGCTTACCTGACGATCAGGAACGCGGGTTCGGCCGCCGACCGGCTGGTCAGCGCCGCCACCAGCGTCGCAGGAGTCGTGGAGATCCACACGTCGGAGATGGACAGCCAGGGCGTCATGCGGATGCGACCGCTGGCGGGCGGGCTGGAAATCCCGGCGGGGGGCAGCGTCACCCTGGAACCGGGCAGTTACCACCTCATGTTGATGCAATTGAGTCAGATGCTCGTGCCTGGAGAGACCGTGACCCTGACCCTACGCTTCGCTTCCGGCACCACCCTGGAAGTCCAGGCCGATGTCCGCCTGCCTTGATACGCCACCCAGGACCTTCGACGATGCCCAATCCCAATCCCCCGCATCGAGACCGGCTCAGCGCGCGTGTTACGGCGATCATTCTCCCCCTCGTCGCACTCCTTCTGCTGGCGGGCTGCACGTCGGTCGAGCAGATGATCGCGGGGCCGACGCTCACCCCGCCCCC
>CAZHMJ010000077.1:0-17262 GCA_964533805.1 uncultured Anaerolineae bacterium
GTCGGGGTCATTCTTTTTCCTCGCCCTTCGTCCTTCACTCTTCTCTTGTTAAGGTTCCTGGAGCTGCAAGCAGCTCGCTTCGGCAGAGACGACAAAACCCGCCAGCCGCGCTTATTGTCGCGCTGGCAGTTTTGTTTGCCTACAGTGCAGTTGGATTTGCTTGTAAGGTCGTCCCGCTGATGTGTTTCTATCCTATCATCCCGCTTTTGGACTGTCAAGGGTTAACTTGAGGTTAAATTCTTCAAATTTCTGATCAGTTTGAAGAGCCTCTTGACCGCCCGCAGTGCAGATTGATGTTACGGGTCCCTGTCTGCGTATCTTACTGCTCTGTGTTTTTAAGGTCCTGCCCGTGAATGCCTGCGTATAGTATCATCCGGGGGAAGGGCCGTCAAGGGTGATTTTTCAGGAATCCCAAAATTGGTTGGATTCTCATCGCCCATGGGTTTGATTCACCCGAAGAATCGCCGCTTCTGCCACCAACTTTGGACCGGCCAGCCGCCATTCTGGCCAAAAAAGACCGCCCGATCCGGGCGGTCTGAGGTGGCTACATCTGGCTGCGCCCTTGCAGGGCGCGGATCAGCGTCATCGCGTCGACGTATTCGAGATCGCCCCCAGTGGGCAGACCGCGTGCCAGGCGGGTGACTCGCACCCCGAACGGCTCGATCTGCTGCTTGATGTACATCGCGGTGGCGTCGCCTTCCAGGCCGGGGTTGGTGGCGATGATGATCTCCTGGACCTGGCCCCCATCGAGACGCCGCACCAACTCGCGCACGCGGAGCTGTTCCGGCCCGATGCCGTTGACCGGGGAGATGGCCCCGTGCAAGACGTGATACAGCCCGTTGTACCCACCGGTTCGCTCGACGGCCAGCACGTCCAGCGGCTCCTCCACCACGGCGACCAGCGCCCGATCGCGCGCGCTGTCGCTGCAAATGGGGCAGGGGTCGCTCTCCGTGATGTTCCAGCAGGTCGAACAATAGCGCGTACTCTGCTTGAGGTCGATGATGGCCTGGGCCAGTGTCTCGCTCAGTTCGGCCGGGGCGCGCAGCAGATAATAGGTCAGCCGCGAGGCGCTCTTGGGACCAACGCCCGGCAGGCGCGAGAACGCATCGATCAGGCGGGTGACCGGTTCAGGGACGGCTTTGCTCATGGGAATCGCCGGGGCTTACAGGCCGCCCAGCAGACCGCCGAGGTCCAGGCCACCCAATCCGCCGGTGATGTTCTCCATCCGTTGCGCGGCCATCGCCTGGCTCTGTTCGATCGCCTGGTTGATGCCGGCTACCAGCAGGTCCTGCAGGTCGGCGAGCCATTCCTCGTCTTCGAGGTCGATCGCGTCCTTGTTGATCGTGATGTTCTGGACGCGCTGGTGCCCGCTGATCACGATCGTCACCGCGCCGCCCCCCACCGAGACTTCGACGGTCTCCTCGGCCAGCTTCTCCTGCGCTTCGACCATATCCTGCTGCATTTTCTGGAACTGCTTGAGCATGCCGCTCTGTCCGCCGGGGATTGCACTCCGGCGCATGCCACCACCTTTGCCCTTGCTCATGCCTGTTACTCCTCTTCTTCGTCTGGATCGACGTCCTTGATCCCCGAAGTCGTGCTCTTGACCTCGGAGATCGAGCCGCCGAGCTGGTGAACGGTATAAGCCAGCAGTTCGTCGCTGGCGAGGATATCCCGCGATTCCATGCTGGAGCGCGCTGCCACTTCCTGGTCGACTTCGACCCGGAATTGCAGCGGCAGCTCGAAGACCTGGCGCAGGGCCTGAAGCAGGGCTTTGCGCCGGTCGTCGGCATCCAGCTTCTCTTTGAAGATCGGGTTGTGCACGCTGAGCACCAGCGTGTTACCGCTGACCTCCCGCACCTGGGCGTGATCCAGCAGGGGGGGCAGGTTGCGGTTCAAGCGGAAGGCCGCCTTCTGGAGGTCGACCCATTTTTCCCGGACGGCGAGCAAACCGATCGCGGGCGGCTCACCAGGGGCGGACGGCTCCGGCTCAGGTTCCTCCGCGGCCGCCGGCGCGGGCTGACCGGCCGGTCCGGCAACCGTCTGCACGACCTGTTGGACGATCACCTGGGCTTCCGGGGGGGCCGTCAGGGCGTCCAGCAGGGCCAGCTCCAGCGGAAGTTGGGGCTGCCAGTCGCTGGTTTTGTCATTCTGGGCCTCGTTGAAACTGCGGATCGTGCGCAGCAGCGCGCCGCGGGGGATGGTCGCGGCCTGCCGGGCGTAGTTATCCAGAGCGTCCTCTGTGTCGTTGACGACCCTGGCGTTGGCCGTCTGGACCAGCAGGACGTTGCGCAGGTGATCGACGACCTGCCGGGCGAACTGGCGCGGATCGGCCCCGCCATCCACTGCGGCGTGGATGATCTCCAGCCCGGCGGCGACTTCACCGGCCAGCAGGGCCTCGACCAGGGCGTTGACTGCCCGCCGTCCGGCCGCGCCGAGGGCTTGCTCGGCCACGGCGAGGGTGATGGTTTCCTCCGGGTCGGAGACCACCTGATCGAGCAGGCTGATGCTGTCGCGCACGGAGCCGGTGCCCTGGCGGGCGATCAATTCCAGGGCGGGCTGTTCGATCCGGAAGCCTTCGGTGTCGGCGATATGGCGCAGGAGCGCCGCCAGTTCGTGGATCGAGACGCGCCGGAACTCGAAGGGCAGGCAGCGGCTGAGAATGGTATCCGGGACTTTTTCCGGCTCGGTGGTCGCCAGGACGAAGATCGCGTGTTCGGGTGGCTCCTCCAGGGTTTTGAGCAGGGCGTCGAACGCCGCGCCGGAGAAGCGGTGGACTTCATCGATGATGTAGACCTTGTACTGGCCTTCGCCCGGCGCGAACGCGATCTTGTCGCGCAGTTCACGCACGTCATCCACCCCGGTGTGGCTGGCCGCGTCGATCTCGATCAGGTCCAGGTAGCGGCCTTCGTTGACCGCCACGCAGTGGGGGCACTCGTTGCACGGCCGCCGGGCCGGATCATCGTGCTGGCAGTTGATGGCCTTGGCCAGCAGGCGGGCGGTCGTGGTCTTGCCGGTGCCGCGCGGCCCGCTGAACAGGTAGGCGTGGCGGACGCGGCCCTGGCGCAGCGCCCCCTGCAAGGTGCGGGTGACGTGCTGCTGGCCGATGACGTCTTCAAACCGGGTGGGCCGCCATTTCAGATACAGGGCTTGTTCGGGCACGGTCGGAACTCTCCCAGGCAGGGGGTAGATGAGGGTAGTTTAGCACAGTCGCGGCGGGTCGCCTAGATTCTACGGATCGGCTGGTTGAGTGGGGAGTCTGGAGGCCGGAGGCCAGAGACCGGAGAAGGCAGCCCGCCGTGCTCGTCTGCTTCTCACCAGTACACCGTGCAGCCGCGCTGCTCAAGCCGGGTGATCCAGGCGGGCGGCGAAACGAAGCAGTTCCAGCGCAGGTCCAACTTTTCGAGCGCGGGCAGGTCCGCCACGGATTCGGGCAGGGCGGCGAGCCGGTTGCTTCTCAGATCGAGAAACCGGAGGCGGCTCAGCGTGCCAATCCCGTCCGGCAGGGCGCGCAGCCGGTTGTTCCTCAAGTCGAGGTCGGTCAGGGCGGCCAGTCCGTCGATCGACTCCGGCAGGCAGGTCAGGCTGTTGCCCTGGAGAACGAGCTTCCTGAGCGCGATCAGGCCGCCGATCGAATCGGGCAGGGCGGCCAGCCGGTTGCCCGGCAGGTGGACTTCGCGGAGCTGGTGGAGCTGGCCGAACGAGGCGGGCAGGGCCGTCAGGGGATTGTTGTAGGCCCGCAGTTCGATAAGACTGGACAGGCTGCCGATCGAATCGGGGAGCGATTCCAGCCGGTTGTCGCTGATATTCAGGTAGGCGAGCTGGCCGAGCCCTTCCAGCGAGGGCAGGGTGGTCAGCCGGTTGTTGCTGGCGTACAGAAAGGCGAGCTGGCGCAGGTGGCCAACCTCATCGGGGAGCGCGGTCAGGGCGTTGTAGCTCAGATCCAGAACCCGGAGGGACGTGAGCGCGCCGATCGAAGTGGGCAGGGCGGCCAGCCGGTTGCGGTGCAGATAGAGCTGGTCGATCTGCGTGAGGCGGCCCAGGGTCTCTGGAAGTTCGGCCAGGCGATTTTCTCCCAGGTCGAGCCGGCGCAACTGGCTGAGTTGGCTCACCGCCGGTGGAACCGCGTCCAGGTCGCAGGCCCGCAGGATCAGCCCGGCCAAGGTTCCGCCATCGGCGCAGCAGGCCGGCGAGTCCTCCGTCGCGGCCAGCCCGTCCCGATCCAGCACCGCGAGGGTCTGTCCGGGGGCCAGGCGGCCCGCGGCCTGGAGCCAGCGCTCCAGGTCGGCGAGGCTGTTGCGCCCGGTTTGATTGAGGGTGCCTCGGTTTGGCATCCGGTGGCTCCTCTGCCCGGCCTGGGTGGAGGGTCAGGTCTTCAGGGCAGGCAAAAAAAGTCTGGCTCCCCGTTGGCGCAAGGGAGCCAGTCGAGATGAAGCAGGTGCGGAGGTGGAAGAAAGCTAACCCGGCCTATGGAGCCACGCGGCTGAACTGGCGCATCAGCGCTGGCCCCCGCGCCGCTCTCAGAGCGACGCGAAGCCAGGGCCAAACATGACCACGGCGATCACCACCAGAGTCAGGGTGATCAACGCGGGAACGGCCACAGACCGCAGTTTCGTCATCCACTGCCTCTTTTCTCCATCATTCGGCCTGCGATCACGATCAGTGTAGCCTGACCCGCCAAGCGGGGTCAATGCTTTTGCGCATAGTCTAATGACCTTCTTATGTATGACTTCTGGCTCCCAGGGGCGAGGCCGTCTACAATCGCGGGGTGTCTTGTGCTGGCTCAGTGGGGAGGGACTAGGCATGGAATTCTCGGACCTGATCACCCGCCTGCCGCGGGCGGACGTGCCTTTCGCGCACGTGGATGGTTACATGGCCCGCGCGGAACAGGGCCTCGTCGTGTTCTTTCACTTCAAGGAGGAGACGATCGTGCCCCCGCACAGCCACGGCGCGCAGTGGGGCGCGGTGCTCGACGGCGAAGTGGAACTGACCCTCAGCGGCGTGACTCGCAGCCTGCGGCCGGGCCAGTCGTACAGCATCGCGGCGGGCGAGATTCACGCCGCGCGCGTGCAGGCCGGGACGCGGCTGGTTGAGTTCTTCGAGGAGCCGGATCGTTACCGGGCCAGGCCTGATGGCTTATCGGACGTGGATCGAAGGAAGGGATAACCGCGTGAACCTGTTGAATCGTTTGTTGGGCGGGCGAGGCCAGTCAGAGACCCGCGGCCCGGCCGTCGAGGAAATCAGCGCCGCTGAGCTTGAGGTCCGGCTGGCGGCGGCGGAACGGCCGCTGCTGGTCGACGTGCGCGAGGGCTGGGAATGGGACTCCGGCCACATCGACGGGGCCGTGCACGTGCCGCTGAACCGTCTGCCGGACCGGTTGGGCGAACTGAACCGGGAGGCCGCGATCGTGGTGTACTGCCACCTGGGCCATCGAAGCTGGCGCGCGGCGGCCTACCTGTTGGCGCAGGGCTTTCCGCGTGTCGCCAGCCTGAAGGGCGGGATCGCCGCCTGGGAGCGCCAGCAGCGACATCGCTAGGATGACGCGCGTTTCCGGTCGTTCCTCGCGTTTGCCTCTGGAGCTTCACCGGCTGCCTGAGGGCTCTGTTTTGTCTCTGACCTCTGGTCTCAAGCGCGCGATCGAGTTCTGGGTGTGGATTGAGACAGACAACGCGGTATAATACGGGCATTGAGCGGTTTCGCAACGAGACCAGGGAGGCTTTCCATGCATCTAGGTCCGACTGAACTCCTGATTATTCTGGTGATCGTCATCGTCCTGTTCGGTGTGGGCCGGGTAGGGCGCATCGGCGGCGAACTGGGCACAGCCATCCGTGAATTCCGGCGTGGCGTCCAGGGAGACGACTCCAAGAAAGACGACAAGGAAAACGGAGAGTAGACTCCCCTGGAGTCGTTTGCCGTGCAACAGACCCAGGCGGCGGATGTGCGCCCTGGTCGGTACAGTGTGCCACAAGCCCGGTTCTTAGGCCGGGCTTTTTGCAGTGGCCGGGCGGCGCCGGCAGCCATCCGGCGGTTACAATGCGGGGATCAGACCAACGATGGCCCAAGCAGCTTCTTCCTCCCAGGGGCAGCGGGGGATCAGCCCCGTCATGCGCGAGTATCTGGCTGAGATTTACCGGGCGGCCAGCCGCCAGTCGGAGACCGACTGGGTGACCACCTCGGCCCTGGCGGAACGGATGCATGTCTCCGCCCCGGCGGTGGCCCGTATGGTGGCGCGCCTCAAGCGGTGCGGCCTGCTGGCCCACGAGCCGTATCAGGGCACCCGCCTGACCGCGGCCGGCTACCGCGAAGCGATGGCCAGCATTCGCCGGCACCGGCTGGTCGAGATTTACCTGGTCAGAGTCATGGGCTTTGGCTGGCACGAGGTTCACGCCGACGCGGACGCAATCGCCCCGACGATGCCGGCGCGCGTGGCCGAGCGGATGAGCGAGCTGGCCGGACATCCCCAGCGCTGCCCGCACGGCGAGCCGATCCCGACCCCGGAAGGGCGCATGCCGCTGGTGGCCGATCGACCGCTGTGCGATCTGGTCCCCCCGGCGATCCGGACGGTCAGCCGGGTTATGACCGCCGATCCGGATTGCCTGGTCTACCTCCATTCACTGGGCCTGGTGCCCGGCCAGACTTTCGAGCTGACCGGGCGCGAGCCGTTCGGCGGGCCGCTGCGGCTCCAGATCGGCACGGCCCTGCTCACTATCGGGCTGGAGCTGGCGCGTCTGCTGCGCGTCTGTCTGCCGGAGGAGTTTGACCTGGCGGCGCGGTCCGTGGAACCTATGCCCGACGGCGGTTCCGGCGAGTGACGGTACACGCGCGGGCCGGGTAGCGGTTGCCGGATCATCATATAATGCGAAGCACACCATCCATGGAGCGGATTCGGCATGGCGGAGTTCGAGTGTGACGTGCTGGTGATTGGCGGCGGCGCGACGGGCGTGTGCGCGGCCTATGACCTGGCCCGGCGCGGGCTGCGGGTCATCCTGACGGACAGGAACGATCTGACGACCGGGACTTCCGGCCGTTTTCATGGATTGCTCCATTCCGGCGCGCGCTATGCTGTCAACGATCCCGAATCCGCCCGCGAGTGCATTCAGGAGAACCGCATCCTGCGCCGGATCGCGCCTCACATCGTCGAGGATACCGGCGGGCTGTTCGTGGCCGCCGCCCGCGACCCGGAGGCCTACGCTCCGGCCTGGATCGAGGCCTGCCGGGTGGCGGGCATCGAGACGGAGGAGATCGGCGTGGCCGAGGCGCGCCGCCGCGAGCCGGCCCTGCGCGCCGACCTCCAGCGCGTCTTTGCCGTGCCGGATGGCGCGGTGGACGGTTTCGACCTGGGGCACGCCTTCGCCCGCGCCGCCGAAGCCTTTGGGGCGCGGGTGCTGATCTATAAGGAAGTGACCGCGCTCCAGCCGATGACGGACGGCATGCGCGTCACGCTGGCCGACCGGCGCAACGGCGAGACACAGACCGTCGCGGCCCGCTGGGTGTTGAACGCGGCCGGGCCGTGGGCCGGGCAGGTGGCAGCCCTGGCCGGGCACGATCTCGACGTGCGCTGGAGCCGGGGCGTGATGATCGCCATGAACATCCGCTGGGTCAACACGATCATCAACCGCCTGCATCCCCCCGATGACGGCGACATCCTGGTCCCGGTCGGCACGGTCAGTGTGATCGGGACGACCTCGGTCCGGGTCGACAGCCCGGACGACAACCGCATCGAGGCCTGGGAGATCACCCGGATGCTGGACGAGGGCGAGGCGATCATCGCTGGATTTCGCCGGGCGCGCGCCCTGCGGGCCTGGGCCGGGGTGCGCCCGCTGTACGAGCCGCCGGGCAGGGACGAAGGCGCCGAGGGGCGCAGCGTCAAACGCACTTTCTCCGTGGTACGCCACGGGCCGGGGCTGACCTCGGTCGTGGGCGGCAAGCTGACCACGGCCCGGCTGATGGCCGAAAAAGCGGCCGACGATGTGTGCGCCGCGCTGGGGATTTCCGCGCCGTGCACGACGGCGGCCGAGCCGCTGCCTGTTGAATCACAGACCCGGCGCTATCACAGCCTGGGCCACCGTCTCGACGCGCTGGAGCACGGCCGGATCGAGGGCGGGCTGATCTGCGAGTGCGAGATGGTCGGCCGCCGCCAGATCGAAGACGCCATCGCGGCCTATGACCGCACGCCGAGCCTGGACGATCTGCGCCGCGACCTGCGGCTGGGCATGGGCCCCTGCCAGGGCGGGTTCTGCGCGGTGCGCGCGGCGGGCATCCTGCGCGAGGCGCGCGACCTCCCGGCCCAGGAAGCCGTCCGTGCCCTGCGCGATTTCGTGGCGGAGCGCTTCAAGGGTGGGCGGCCTCTGTTGTGGGGTCCGCATCTGCGCCAGTTTTTGCTGGACGAGATGATCTACCGGCGTACCTTGGGCCTGGACCTGCTGGACGGTCCGCGCCCGACGCTGGAGGCGGCGCTCCCCCCCTGGGCGACCGATTACAGTCCGATCCCAACCGGTGAAGGGCGGCGCGTCGTTGTCATCGGGGCCGGGCTGGCCGGGCTGGCGGCGGCGGTCTTCGCCGTCCAGGCCGGGGCGCGGGTCACGCTCGTCACGCACGGGCTGGGCCGCCTGATTCTGACGCCCGGCCATTTCCAGCTTGGCCCATTCGCGGATCATCCCGGCCCGGCGGCCTTCTTCGATTGGTGCGCGACCTATCCCGCCCTGGCGGTGGATGCGAACGCGCGGCGGCTGCCCACCGGGCTGGGCCTCGGCCAGCCGGTCGATGCCGCGCCGGTCTGGCAGGCGGGCGGCGCGCCCGCGCCGGAGGGCGAGACGCTGGCCGTCGGGTTCAGCCGCTGGCGCGATTTCGATCCGGCCCTCTTCGCCGGGCTGTGGGGCGGGCGGGGGATTCACGTGGCATTGCCCGACCATCACAATGGCTGGGACCTCAGCCCGACCGAACTGGCCCACCGCTTCGACGATCCGGCCTTCCGGGCGGAGATCGCCCGGCTGGTGAAAGCCCGGCTGCGCGGCGAGGCGCGGGTTGGGTTCCCGGCTGTGCTGGAACTGCGCGATCCGGACGCCCTGCCCGATCTGGCCCGCCAGATCGGCCTGCCGGTCTTCGAAATCCCGACCCTGCCCCCGTCCGTGCCGGGCACGCGCCTGTTTAATGCCCTCAAACACTGGCTGCTGCGCCACGGCGCGCGCGTCCAGATCGGCCATCCGGTGACGAGGCCGGTGATCGAAGGCGGGCGGCTGGCCGGGGTCGCCGTCGCCAGCGCCGGGCGGGAGACGATCGTGCGCGGCGAGGCCTTCATCCTGGCGACGGGCGGGCTGTACGGCGGCGGGCTGCACAGCGACGATCGGGGCCGGGTCTGGGAGCCGATCTTCGGCCTGCCGGTGGACGCCAATCCCGATCGCGTGACCTGGTTCCGCGACGATCTGCTCGATCCGGCCGGGCATCCGGTTCACGGCTTTGGCCTCCGGGTGGATGGTTCCCTGCGCCCGCTGGCCGAGTCCGGCGCGCGCGCGTATGCCAATCTGTTCGCGGTGGGACACCAGTTGGGTGGGATCAACGCGCTGGTCGCGGGCTGTGACGAAGGCCTAGTTCTGGCTTCGGCTTTTGCCGCGGCGCGAGAGGCAATCCGTTCGATCGACTAGCATAGGCGGGAGCATGAGCCACAGCGACCCGGAGTTGACCCAGAAAGTGGCCGAGCTGGAAAAAGCGCTGGCGGAGGCCCGGCAGGAGATGGCGGTGTTGCGTGCTGAACGCGACTGGCTCCACCGGCTGATGAATTTTCATCGCGAAGGGGTTGCCATTCACCGGGACGGCGTGGTGGTCGAGGCCAACGCCGCGCTGGCGGATATGTTGGGTGTTTCCATCGCTGATCTGATTGGCCGCTCCGGTCTGGATTTCGTCGCGCCGGTGTCCCAGGCTTCGGCCCAGACTCAACTGGCTCCTGAGAAGGATGTCCTGTTCGAGGCGGTATTACGGCGGGCGGATGGGACGACTTTCCCGGTGGAAATTTCCGGCCAGTGGCTGGATTGGGAAGGAGAGCGCTACCGGGTGGCGACGGTCCGCGATATCACCGCGCGCAAGGAGATCGAAGATCGCTACCGCATGCTGGCCGACAACGCCCGCGACGTGATCTGGATGCTCGACCCCGACGGCCGGTTCACCTACGTTAGCCCTTCGGTGGAACGGCTGCGCGGCTATTCGTCGGAAGAGGTGATCGGCCAGACGATGGACCAGGCCCTGACCCCGGAGTCGTTGGCCCTGGCCCAGAAACGCCTGGCCGGAGTCATTCAGCGCGAAGCGGCGGGTCTCCGGACTGAAAGCGATATCCGGATGGAACTGGAACAGCCGTGCAAGGATGGCTCGACCGTCTGGACCGAGGTCATCAGTTCGGTGATCCATGACGAGCAGGGGCATTTCAAGGGCATCCTGGGGGTGACGCGCGACATCACCGAGCGCCGGGAGATGCGCGAGGCCCTGGCCAAGGAGCGCAATCTGCTTCGGGCTATCATCGATCACCTGCCCAACAGTGTCTACCTGAAGGACCTGGAGGGGCGCTTCGTGATGAATAACGCCGAGTCGCTGCGCCGGATGGGCCTCAAATCGCAGGAAGAAACCCTGGGCAAGACCACGACGGATTTCTATCCGGACCTGGCGCCGGAGTGGATAGCCATCGAAAAAAGGGTCACGAGCACCGGCCAGCCGATATTGAATGAGGAACACATCCAGCTCCGTTCAGGCGAGGAACGCTGGATTCAGGCCAATTACCTGCCGTTGTTCGATTCGAATGGGCAGGTCATCGGGATGCTGGGCATCAACCAGGATATCACCGCCAGCAAGGTGGCGGAGCAGCAGAACCTGGAACTGGCCCTGGAGCGCGAACGGGGGGATATGTTGGCCCGGTTCATTGGGGATGCCTCCCACGACCTCAAGACGCCGTTGACCACGATCCTGGTCAGCCTGGCGATCCTGGCCCGCGATCCGGGACCGGAACTGCGCGAGCAGCACATGGCGAGTATCAAGACCCAGGTTAGCCACCTCCAGCGCCTGCTGGACGATCTGATGAGCCTGGCTCGCCTCGACCGGAGCCTGGAGCTGAGCTTGCGGCGCTACGATCTCAACCGCGTCGTGCGGGACGTGCTCAACGAGTGGAACGGCGCGCTGACCGCCAAGGGGCATTGCCTGGTGCTCGATCTCGCGGAGCCGGAGCTGGGGCTGGAGTACGACTACCAGCAGATTTACCGGGCCTTGAGTGCCCTTGTCGACAATGCGATCACCTATACGCCGCCGGGCGGGACGATCACTCTCCAGACCCGGTGCGAGGGGCCGCAGGCGCTGATCCGGGTGCGCGACACCGGACCGGGCATCACGCCCGAATACCAGACCCGCGTGTTCGACCGTTTCTTCCGCGTGGACCCGGCGCGGACCGCCGGACAGGGCGGGATGGGCCTGGGGCTGCCGATCGCGCGCAAGATCGTCGAGGCGCACGGTGGGAGCATCTCGCTGGAGAGCGTGCCCGGCCAGGGCAGCACGTTTACCATTCATTTGCCGCTGAACGCCGAGCAGGCGTAGAAGCCGTCAGCGAAACCTGTATCGCTCCGTGATCGTGGGGAGTCTGATCTCGATGCCTGATCTGTTGGACTTGCTGGAGAACGCGCCGTTCACTTCCGACCTGTGCGTCAAGTGCAATATCTGCACCGCGCACTGCACCGTCGCCCCGTTTACCGACCTGTTCCCCGGCCCCAAGCACGTCGGCCCCCAGGCCCAGCGCATGCGCGAGCCGGGCGCGCCATCGGTCGACAAAAGCGTCGATTACTGCTCCGGATGCGGGATTTGCACCCTGGTTTGCCCGCACGGCGTCAAGGTCATGGAGATCAACACCCAGGCCAAGGCGGCCCTGGTCCAGACCCACGGCCTCAGCCTGCGCAACTGGTTCCTGGGGCGCAACGAGATCTGGGGGCGGCTGGGCACGCCCTTCGCGCCCGTGCTGAACTTCGCGATGGGCAACCGGGTGCTGCGCCTGATCGGGGAGAAAACGCTCAAGGTCAGCGCGCGTGGACCGATGCCCAAATGGGCGGGGTATACCTTCCGCGGCTGGTGGCAGAAGCGCCAGCGCCGTCGCCGGGAGGCCGCGCGCGCCGTCGAAGCCTACGACCCGGCCCGGACGGTAGTCTACTTCCACGGCTGCGCGACCAACAGCTACGAGCCGCACGTCGGCCGCACGGCGGTGGCGATTCTCGAGCACCTGGGCTTCGAGGTGATCGTGCCACCGCTGCAATGCTGCGGGCTGCCGATGCAGTCCAACGGCGATTTCGACGCGGCCCGGCGCTACGCCCGGCGCAACGTGGCCTGGCTGGCCCCCTATGCCCGGCGCGGCATCCCGATCGTGGGCACCTCGGCGAGCTGCATGATGGCCTTCAAGGGCGACTACGAGCACATCCTGGGCCTGCACGACGACGCGACCCGGACGGTCGCGGCGGGCGTGTGGGACTTCATGGAGTTCATGCGCCATCTGCACGAGCAAGGCCGCCTGAATACCGATTTCAGGCCGATCCAGCGGCGGCTGCCGTACCATACCCCGTGCCAGCTCAAGGCGCACGGCATCGGCCGCCCGGCCCTGGACGTGCTGGGCCTGATTCCGGGGCTGGCGATGGAGGAGATTGACGCCGACTGCTGCGGCATCTGCGGGACGTACGGTTATAAGGCCGAGAAGCGCGCCATCGCCGAGGCCGTCGGGCAGCCGATCGTCGAGCACGTCCGCGCGGGCGGCTATGACCAGGTGGTGTGCGACACCGAGACCTGCCGCTGGCAGATCACCTCCCTGACCGGCGCGGAGACCTTCCACCCGATCTTCCTGCTGGCCGAGGCGTACGGGCTGACGATGGCGGAGTAGGGCGGTTGGGACGTCGAATCAACCGGGGCGAGATCGCGCGATCTCGCCCCGGTTTGTTTACAGGCAGGCTATCTGATCAGGGCAACCCCCACACGCGGACGGTGCCGTCGTTGGAGGCACTGAGGAGCAGCGCGCCATCCGCGCTGAAGCTCACGCTGTTGACCTGCCCGGTGTGGCCGTTGAGGACTGCCACGACCGTCTTGGCGGCCACGTCCCACAGCACGACCGGGCCATCCCAGGTGGCGACGGCCAGCAGCGTTCCGTCCGGGCTGAACGCGAAGCTGTTGATCAGGCCGGTGTCACTGTTTTCCAACTCACCGGCGGACGCCCCGCTGGTCACATCCCACAGGTAGACGCCGAAGCCGTCCGCCGAGGCGAAGAGCGATCCATCCGGGCTGAAGGCCGTGGTCGTGGTGTTGCCGTCGATCAGCATGTGACCCTCGACCGTGTACAGGGCGCTGATGTCGCCGCCGGTCCGGTCGCGCAGGTAGACCTCCGAATCGGAGTGGCCTTCCACGATCTGGGTCGCGGCCGGGTTGAAGGCGGCGCTCAGGGCGGTGTCCGTGTGGCCGGGCACACTGGCGAGCTGCGCGCCCGTGGCCACGTCCCAGATCAGGACGGTCTCTTCCACGTCGGCGGAGGCCAGTTTTGTTCCATCGGTCCGCAAGGCGATGTCGGTCACTTCGACTCCGTGCCCCTCCCAGGCGGCGACCTCGGCCGCGCTGGCGACGTCCCAGAAGCGGATCTTGCCGTCGTCGTTGGCGGTGATGATCTGCGCCCCATCGGGCGTGAAGGCCAGGTCGTTGACACGCCCGCGCTCGCGCTCCAGGATGCTGATCGGCGCGCCGCTGGCGGCGTCCCACAGCAGGGTGTCGCCGTTGGTATCGCCGGCGGCCACGATCGCGCCGTCCGGGCTGAAGCCCACGCACTTGAGCGCGGCCGTGTGCTGGATGACCAGTTTCTCGACTCCGGCGGCGGCGTCCCAGAGGCGCACGGCGTTATCGTCCGAGGCGGAGGCGATCAGGCTGCCGTCCGCGCTGGCGGCGACCGCGTTGACGGTGCGGGTGTGCCCGGCCAGGGTGAAGCGCAGTGTCCCCGCCGCATCCCAGACATGGACCGCGTAATCGCTGCCCGCCGCGACGATGCTGCCATCCGGCAGGAAGGTTATGGCCTTGAGGTCGTTCAGGCGGGTGGTTTCGTCGCTCAGGACGATCGAGCCGCCGGTGGAGTCCCACAGGCGCACGGTATCGTCACTGCTGCCGGAGGCGATCGACAGACCGTCCGGGCTGAACGCCGCGCCGAAGACGCCCTCGCTGTGCCCGGTCAGGAGTACCGGTGTCGCGGTGGGGTCTTCGCCGCTGTACAGCCACACGCCGACCGAGCCACCGATCAGCAGGGTGGCGCCATCGGGCGACCAGGCCAGGTCGAGCACGGTCCCGCGCCCGAAGCGAGCGAGCTGCACGACCTGGGCCGCGTTGGCGACCGCGATCGGTGTGCCGCCCTGGGCGATCACCAGACCGACCGGCAGGATGAGCAGAACGACCAGGAGCACGATAAGCCAGCGTTTCATGTGATGTTCCTCCATAGGGTGGGGGAGCAGGTTAGAGTTCCTCCTTTATAGTTGTGCTTTGTTTCACATGCAAATGACCCTGTTCAGTGTGCGAACAGGGTCATCTTGGAACTGCGTGTCAGGCCAGCCAGAGTGGGACCGATCAGCTGGCCGCCGGTGGATTCTTCTCGAACAGCTTCTTGATCTGGCCCCGGAAGGCGACCAGCGCGGTCAGCAGCGCGCCCAGCGCCAGCAGGATTTCCTTGGTGGAGCTGATGAACGCCAGTACCTGCTGCCCGAAGTTCTTGGGGGCTTCCGTGATCGTGATGCGCAGCGGGATGCGGGCCACGGAGCGGAAGCCGGTGCTGCGGACGGGATCGTCCACGAACGCATAGATGATCACGTTGTGGCTGCTCAGTTCCGTGCCGGTGGCGGTGATCACCCAGGTGAAATTGGTCGGCAGATCGGGATCGATCCGGTCGCGGATGCGCATGTCGAGCGGGTCGGCCTGGAAGCTGGACGATGACAGCCCGGCGATGCCTACCCCCATGGTCTCGATGACATCCAGCGGCTGGCAGACCCGGCCGGTGGTATCGCCGGTGGGCACGTCCCCGGCTTCCAGATTGACTTCGATGGCTTCGCTGCTGCCGCGCGGGATGCTGCTCGGCGCGGAGACGCACATCCAGCCGGGGCCGAGCGCCCCGGTCTGGGCCAGCCGTTCGCCGGGCTGGATGGGGGCGGGCGCGGCGGCGCTCAACGCCGGCAATCCGGCCAGAACGAGGGCGATGCAAACGAACAACAACACTCTTGAGGTCAGTCGAACAGGCATCAGTGGACACTCCCATAGGGCGGGGAAACGCGCCTGCGCTCCCCCGCGGCTTCGAGGGCGAGGTCAATTTTCGATCCAGTCGCGGGCGCGCGCCACGGCGCGCCTCCAACCGGCATACAGGCTTTCGCGCTGGTCGGCGCTCATCTGCGGCACGAATTCCCGGTTGATCTGCCACTGCCGGGCGATATCGTCCTGCGAATGCCAGACTCCGGTCGCCAGACCGGCCAGCAGGGCCGCGCCGAGGGCGGTCGTCTCGGTGACCTGGGGGCGCTGGACGGGCGCGCCGAGCAGGTCGGCCTGCATCTGCATCAGCACGTCGTTGACGACCGCGCCGCCATCCACCCGGAGTACGCCCAGCCCCAGCCCGGAGTCGGCCTGCATGGTATCCACCAGGTCGCGGCTCTGGAAGCAGATGCTCTCCAGCGTGGCGCGGACGATGTGGGCGCGGGTCGTGCCGCGCGTCAATCCGACGATCGTGCCGCGCGCGTAGGCGTCCCAATAGGGCGCGCCCAACCCGACGAAGGCCGGGACGAGATAAACGCCGCCCGAATCGGGCACGCTGATCGCCAGGTCGGCTGTTTCGGCCGCGCTCTTGATCAACCCCAGGCCGTCGCGCAGCCACTGGATCGCCGCCCCGGCGATGAAGACGCTGCCTTCCAGGGCGTAGTTGAGCGGGCCATTCCCGATCTGCCACAGGGCCGTGGTCAGCAGGCCGCCCTGCGAGGCGATGGCCTGTTCCCCGGTGTTCATCAGCAGGAAGCAGCCGGTGCCATACGTGTTCTTGCTCTGCCCTGGCGTGTAACACGCCTGGCCGAAGGTGGCCGCCTGCTGGTCGCCGGCGATGCCCGCGATCGGGATCGACGCGCCGAAGAGGTAGGGCACCGTCTCGCCGTAGACTTCACTGGAGGGGCGCACATCCGGCAGCAAGGCGCGCGGAATCTTGAGGTAGGCCAGGATGTCGTCGTCCCAGGCGCGGGTGTGGATGTTGTAGAGCAGGGTGCGGCTGGCGTTGGTCACGTCGGTGATGTGCAGCTTGCCGCCGGTCAGCTTCCAGACGAGCCAGGAGTCGACCGTGCCAAAGGCCAGTTCGCCGCGTTCGGCGCGCTCGCGCACGCCGGGCACGTGGTCCAGAATCCAGGCGACTTTTGTGCCGGAGAAATAGGCGTCGGTGACCAGCCCGGTTTTGGCGCGGATGGCCGCGTCGAAGCCGTCGGCTTTGATCCGGTCGCACAGCGGGGCGGTACGGCGGCACTGCCAGACGATGGCGTTGTAGACCGGCTCGCCGCTGGCGCGATCCCAGAGGATGGTGGTTTCGCGCTGGTTGGTGACCCCCAGCGCCGCGACATCCGCCGCGCCGATCGCGGCCTGGTGCAGGACGGCCTGGACGACATCGCGCTGGGTCTGCCAGATTTCGAGCGGGTCGTGCTCGACCCAGCCGGGCTGGGGATAGTGCTGGGTGAATTCCTGCTGGGCGCTGGTCACCGGCGCGCCGGCCGGGTCGAACAAGATGGCGCGCGAGCTGGTCGTGCCCTGGTCCAGGGCGAGGAGGTATCGAGGCATGGGATGGAGACCCTTTCCATAGGAGAACACGATTTTTCCGGAGAATCGTGCAAGGGATATGGCCTGCCGTGCTCCTACTGTAGTGAAGCCAGAGGGGCTTGTCAAACGAAACGGGCTGCTTTTGGGGAGCAGCCCGTTCCAGGTTTGGCGTTGCGTTGGCTGAACCTGGCGCTTTCTAGAACCAATCCTTTTTGACGAAGATCAGCGCGAGCAGTGCCGCCCCGCCGGTAGCGATCCCCATGACCAGCAGGAACGCCGCCGGATGGGCCTGGAATGGGAGGTCGATATTCATGCCATAGATGCTGGCGATCAGGCCGGGCAGGGTCAACACGATCGTGATCGACGTCAAGAACTTCATCACGCTGTTGAGATTGTTGGAAATAATGGAGGCGAAGGCGTCCATCATCCCGCTGAGAATGTTGTTGGCGATGGCGGTCA
>CAZHMJ010000077.1:17272-17634 GCA_964533805.1 uncultured Anaerolineae bacterium
TGTCCATGATGACGATGTCGGGCTCGTGGCGCTCGGTCATCTCGATGGCCTGCCTGTTTTCGGTGAGCACATCCTCCAATAGCTCCGCGTCCTCCGGGTACATCTCGAACAACCGGCTGCGCTGGAGGCGCTCCAGCATCAGCTCGTTCGAGCGCAGGGCGGTGGTGAAATAGACCAGGCTCTTTTCGAACTTGAGCAGCCCGAGCACCTCTTTGTTGCGGATGGAGAGCTGAAGCTCGTCTTCCAGCGCGTCGACCGTCTTGTTGATCTCGCGCAGATAGCGCAGGTATTTGAGCGCCGTGCTCATCAGCAGTTGCAGGATCAGACGGTTTTTTTTGTTGGTGGACAGGTTTTTCACCCGG
>CAZHMJ010000078.1:0-17403 GCA_964533805.1 uncultured Anaerolineae bacterium
ACTGGGGGTCTACCCCGGCCGAGGGGGAAGAGTCCGGCGGGCTGACGGTCACCGACTGTTCGACCCTGGCGACGCGACCCATCCTCAGCGGGCCGGAACTGCGGCTGGAGACCGACTTCTTCGTGCTCCATTACACCCAGGAAGGGTCGGATGGGGCGATGGATCACTACGTGGACGAAGTCGCGGCGATCCTGGACCAGGTGTGGAAGCGCGAGGTGATGGAATTCGGCTGGCCGGCCCCGCCGACCGACTGCGGCGAGGGCGGCGATACCCGCTACGACGTCTACCTGATGGACTCGCTCAGCACCGATGATGCGATGGGCTACTCCATGCCGGAGGCACTGCTGGGCGACAATCCCAACACGCCCCCGGTCGAGGCATGGTCAACCTACAGCTACCTCGTGATCGACAACGACTTTGCCGGTTGGGATGGCTATCTGGGCCTGATGCGCACCACCGCCGCCCACGAGTTCAACCACTCGATCCAGTTTGGCTATGACCTGAACGACATTGGCGGCGAGTGGTACTACGAAGCCACCTCGTCCTGGCTGGAGACGCTCGTCTTCCCGGTGGATCAGGACGCGACCCCGTACGTAGGGGATGTCTTCGCCACTCCGGACCTGTGCATCGGCGCGATGCCGGACGACGCCAAGTACGACACCCGCATCTATGGCGAGTGGCTGCTGATCGACTCGCTGGCCCAGGATTATGGCCCCCAGACCGTGCGGCGGCTATGGGAGCTGATTGCCATCCACGAAGGGCTGGACAGCTTCTACCTGCTGGCCGAGGAGCTGGGTACCACGCCCCAGGCCATCGTCCAGCGCTACGCCGTCCGCAACCTGCTGCTCGATTACGACCTGGCCCCGGAAATTACCTCCCGCGTGCGGGTGGAGAGCAACGTCAACGGTCTGGGCGAGGTCACCCCGCGCGCGTCCGGCGTGCAGGAGATGGCGGTGGATTACGTCCTGGTGGCCCAACCCGGCCTGTACACCTTCAGCCTCGACCAGCCCAACCTGGCCCTGACCGCGGTGGGCATCGACCAGCCGGAAGGGAGCGCCGCCGTTTTCGATCTGGGCAACCGGGGGACGGTCGATACCCGGCCGTACACCTACACCTACCTGATCATCCAGAACACGGACCGGCACCTTGACTCGACCCAATGCACGATGACCGACTGGGTGCTGGGCGTGAGTGACGGCTCCCAATCCGATCTGGCCGCGCCGGAGCCGAAGCTGTGGAGCGCCATCCATTTCATCCCGGCGGGGTAGCGGGGCGTCTTTCGGAAAACGGCTCACAATAGGACACATATAAGGCACGGATTCACACGGCTTGCAGGACCGGGCTTGTGTGAATCCGTTTTATGCCGGGTGTCCTCCAGCGAAGGGCTTTTCCTGTCGCGCCAGCGCCTCACCACGCGGCAAATGTCACATTTATGCCACACTGAGTGTACACAACCGGGATAGAAAGCCATCCCAGGCGCGTCTATACTGAGACTACAAATGAGCGGGGCGCACATCACTGCATAGTTCGTCCGGGTTGAGCGGTTTGCCGGGCCCCATTGGTGTTGGCGTCATAGAACGCCGGTGTTCGGGCCTGCCCGGAGGATGAACCCATGTGGGAACGAGTCGCGTTTGATGTGCTGGCTGGCCTGCCTGAACCGGTGCGCGAGTGGTCAGGTTCGGGCCGTTCTCGATTCCCCGAAAGATGTCCCATGAGTGCGGTGCCCAGCCGGGCGCCGCTTTTCACCGGCCAGCCCAGGCGCGCGTTCGCATGGGTGCAGGAGATTCTGTCATGATCGCAACACACGACGATAATTTCACGTTTCAGGGTCGCAATGAGGAACTGGCGCTGTTATGTGACAAAGACCAGCACCCGTATGTCATCAACGTGCACGGCGAGTCGGGCATCGGCAAGACGCGCTTGCTCGTCGAGGCCATGAAACGGCTGCGCACCGAGCCGCCCGCGGCCTGCGTGCTGGAAGTCGACTGCCAGACGCTCCAGGCCGCCGCCGACCGGCCGCGTGCCTTCCTCCAGACCCTGGCCGCGCAGGCTTCCTTGACCCTGGAGCCGGCGCTGGACTTCCCGAATGCCGCCCGCAGCCTCGGCGCTCAGATCAACCAGCTTGCCGAACGGCAGCCAACCTACCTCTTCATCGATACTACCGAAGCGCTGCAGGAGGATAAGTATTTCTGGGATCAAATCGAGCTGGAGTTGATCAGCCCGCTGGTCGTGGCGCACAAGATTTTCCTGGTCTTGGCCGGGCGGATGCCGGCCCCGCTGACCCGTTTCGCGGTGCGGCGCGACCTGCGTCTGCTGGCGCTGACGCCGCTCTCCATCAACGATGACGCGCCGGCCCAGGTAGCCGAAATTCTGAGGCACCGCAAGTTCAGGGCGGCCGGCAACAAGCGCGCCGTCCAGGAGGCAACCCGGTTGGTCCTGGAGTTTTCCCTGGGCCATCCAGGGCTGACCGTCCTCCTGGCCGAGCACCTCGCCAAAACGGACTGGCCGCCGGAAGCGCCGGACGGGCTGCGCCAGAAAATGTGCAGGGAGATCGTGAGACCCTTCATCCAGAGCCAGTTTTTCAGCCGGGTCGAGCCGCCCTGGAATGATATTCTGTGGTGGGCCAGCGTGCTGGACTGGTTCGATGCCACCACCCTCAAAGCCTATCTCCAGCGCCTGCCTGAGGGAGATATCCCGGCGGAGACCGCTAACCAGCCGGACTTTTTCTTTGCCCGAGGATTGGGCCAGCTTCGGGTCAGCAATACCGTGATCTGGCAGGAGCGCCAGGAGGATCGCCTGTCGGGCGTCCTGCGGGATGTCATGCGTAACTGCCTGCGCGTCCTGGAGCCGGAGCGCTACCGCCAGGCCTGTGTCGCGGCCGCGGACGCGCTCCACGCCCTCGCGGAACAATATCTGGCCGATGACGCGGCAGCGATGGCCCAGTATGCCCGCCAGGAAGCGATCTACCGGCAGCGGGCGGCCGAAGCCCAGGCCCAGAGCGGGGCATGACCGGCTCACGGGCGCGCGCTGGTGCGATTACTTGACAGGCGGATAGTGCCGCCGGTTATGCCACAGGAGGCGGAACAGTGACTCACAATCAGGCTCTCACAAGCAAAATCCCCCTGATCGGGCGCCAGAAGGAGCTGCAATTCCTGCGGGAATGCCTGCACGCCCGGGGCGAGAATCATGTCATCTATTTCTGGGCCGAGGGTGGTTATGGCAAGACCCGCCTGTTGGAAGAGCTGCGCGCCATGGTCGAGGCGGCTGGTCCGGCCTTTGCCTTCAGCGGCATCATCGACCTGTACCACACCGATACCCACAGCAACAGCGATGTCGAGCGCGCCATCGTCGACGGTCTGGACCGGGAAGGCAAATACTTCCGGACGTACCGCGAACAGCGCGAGGGCTTCCAACTCCTGCGCGAGCGCGGCGCGGACCCCGGCGTGCTGGAAGCGCACCGCCGCGAGCTGAGCGCCGTCTTCGTGCACGAGGCGCGCGAGATGGCCCACGATATGCGCAAGCTCGTGATCTGTTTCGACACGATGGAAGTCCTCCAGTATGAAAGCTCGGTGGTGGAAGAAAACGCCGGGCTGGAGGAGGTGGATACCCGCGTCCGGTACTGGATGCTGGAGGAACTGCCCAAACTGGCCAACGTGCTGATCATCTTCGCCGGGCGGCCCAAGTCCGGCTCGGTCGACCAGTCGATCAACCACCAGGAACGCCTCGTGAACGATCTGGAAGAGGCGTTTGGCCGCCGGCTCGAGGTTCGGGAATTGCCCCACCTCAACCTGGCGGAAACGCGAGAATTCATCCATACCCTCTTCCAGGAGGACGAGGCCCGGTACTTCCCGGAAAAGCTGCTGCCCAGCCTGCATCGCCTGACCGGCGGACGCCCGGTTTTCATCCACCTGATCGCCGACCTGCTGACCCAGCTCGCTCAGGAACCAAGCACCCTCCTGCACATCTTCGAGGAGAACGCGGACCTGGTCGACGCACCGGATGACGACCCGCGCCTGAAGAAAGTCCAGGCCGAGATCAAGAGTCACATCCTGAGCACGCTTTTCAACCAGACCGGCGAGATGGGCGTCGTGCTGAGCAATATCGCTTTGATTCCGAAAGGGGTCGACCCAGACATCCTGGAGGCGGTCGGGATTCCTCGCGAGGACGCCGAAAACTGGCTGAAGGAGATGGAAGGTCTGTCCATCATCAAGCAGTTCAAGGCCTGGCCCGAGGTGAGGCCATCCGGCACGGCAGACACGGCCGGGCGCCAGGATCATACCACGCGCACGTTCCTGCACGACGAGGTTTACCGCCTGCTGAATCAGTCCATGATCCTGGGCCTGCCCATCCGCGAGAAGCAGGCCGCGAGCACCCTGGTCAAGGAATACTACCAGAAGCGCATCGACGCCCTGCAAAAACGCATCGACGACATCCGCGACCCACAGCAGCGTATCGGGCTGCGGACCCAGCTTCATAAGCTCCAGGTGGAGCGCCTGTACTATGCCCTGGTCTGCAATGCCGGTGAAGGCTACCAGGAGTACCTACGCCTGAGCGAGGAAGCCATCCGCAACCGCTGGACGGGCTACTCCATCCGCCTGCTGGATGAATTCCTGCGCTTCTATAACGAGCCGGGCACCGAGGAAGGCGATCCGCCGCGCCGCCGGGCGCGTTTCGAGGCTGCTGGCGTGACTCACGACGCCGTGATCCGGGAGAGCGTGCGGTTGTGGATGGAGCGCTTCTACTGGTGGGGCCAGTACGAGAAGGCGGTGCGTTTCGCGGCCAAGATCGAAGCCCGGCCGGAGCTCTTCCACATCAACCCGCAGCGCGACGTGGCCTTCCTGGCCAACATCTACGCCCGCTGGATCGACTCGGCGGCGACCCAGACCGGCTACGACGAGCGTCTGGTGGGCCAGGCACTGAAGCTGCTGAAGCGGCTGCCCCCTCTGGAAGACTGCACGCCGGAGCAGGCGGTGGCCGTCGCCCGGCTTAACTATGCCATCGGTTTCCAGTATCGCAACGGCGGGTTGCTCCACCGTGCCGTGGAACACTACGTGATCGCCAAGGCGGCTTTCCGCAGCCTGAATGCCTACCATGACGAGCTGGCGATCCTCCTCAACAGCCTGGCCTTCGTGTATGCCCAGCAGGGCCGCATGGAATTGGCCCGGCCGGTGGCCGACGAGGCGCTCCAGATCAACGAGACCATGGGCAGCGATTACAGTCGGGGCCTGACCTATTCCACCCTGGCGGCCGTGTACGGCATGATCGGGGATTACAGCCGCGCCGTCGAATACGGCCAGGAGGCGCTTAGCATCTTCCGCGACCTGGAGGACGCGCATGGCTCCTGCCGGGCCTACCAGCACATCACCCACGCCCGGCGGCGCATGGCCCACCGCCAGATCGACCGCGGCTGGCGGCTGGAGTCGGCCCGCGTGATGCTGGATACCACGATTGACGAGCTGAACAGCGCGCTGAACATCGCCCTGGAGCACGGCCTTCAGGCGCGCGAAGCCGAGATCAACGCCGGTCTGGGCCGTGCCTACCGTGAATACGGTCACCTGATCAATGCGTTGGGAGGCGGGCTGCGCGACGCCGCGCAGTACTTCAACAAGAGCCGCATGTATCTGGAAGAGGCTATCAAATCGCCCAGCGTGGACGAGGTCGAGTGCGCCAACCTGCTGGAGGACCTGGCCGAGACCTACACGCTCTCCGGCGACGATCCGCAGGCCGAGCGCTGCCTGGTCAAGGCCGAGCAGACCATCGGTCCGGTCTATCAGGTGGCTCCCGGCAAGCCTTTGCCCAGCCGCGAGCGCAACGAGTACTTCTGGCCGCTGGGCAAGGTCGAGCGGCTGCGCGGCCGGATAGCCTTCGAGCGCAAGGACTTCCAGGCCGGGCTGGAGCATTTCACGCGGGCCTACGCCTACTTTATGCTGTTCTCGCCGGACTCCGTCCAGAAGGAAGCCTTGCTCGGCATGATCTACGACCACCTGCGCAACCTGCCGCTGGCGGAACAGGCCGGATTGCTGCGCCACATCCGGCAGTGGGGCGAAGGGTGGAACGACAAGCCGGAACTGGGCGTGGACAAATTCCTCAGCGATCTGAGGGAACTGCTGGGCATCCCGCTGAGTTGAAAACTGCGCGGGTCTCGAGATAGCCTGTCGAGCGGCGGACTCCGGTCCGCCGCTTTGATTGAGGGATAGACTGTCACCGGCCTGAGCGGCAGAGGCGACACCCGGAGGCGGTGAGCCTCTAGTTTTCCGCTGGCTCCGGCAGTGTGCAGGTCAGGCGGAAGATTCCCGGCTCTGGGCGGAAGCCCAGCTTGCGGTTGATGGCCAACATTGGCGCGTTGGTCGAATCGTTGTTGGTGCGGATCAGTCTTGCCCCGCGCGACCGGGCGTACTGGACTGTGCGCAGCTTGAGCGCCTGGGCGATGCCCTGGCCCCGGTAGGTCGCGTCCACGGCGGTCATCATCTGGTTGGCTTCACCCGACTCCGCGTTACAGGTAATCGCGCTCAGACCGATCACGACATCCCCGTCCGCGGCGAGGAACTGTCCTTCTGGCTGGAACCAGCGCTCGGTGAAGAAGTGGCTGAACTGCTCGTAGCTCAGCCAGGCCGCACCAGAATAGCCGGGATCGTCCAGCATGCCCCGGTAATTGACCTCGTAGAGCTGGCGGCGCAGTTCCGGCGTGTTGCCGCCTTCCGCCAGGGAAAAGATGCGGATCCCCGCCCCGGCCACCCGGTCGGGCAGGCCGGCGAAGGGCGTCTCGTCGAACGCGGCCAGGTCGAGGGTCGATTCGTAGGTGTGGCGTTCGATCGTGAAGCCGCGCCGGGTTGCCCAGGCCAGGGCGTCCGGGGCGACCTCCTGCACCTCGCTGCGCAGGACGGTCGCTCCCTGCGACCGGGCGAAGGACAGCCCTTCCTCGAAGACACTTGCGCCGATCCCCTGCCCTCGCTGCCCCTCCGCGACCGTGACCCACAGGTAGAAACTGCCGGGCGGGTCGAACGGCTCATGATAGACCAGACTATACGCGACGACCCGGCCATCCCGATCGGCCACGGACCGGCGGCGGATCACACCGGGGACGTTGCGGTCATCCCAGGCGCGGATCTGGTCGGCGGTGATGGTGGTCGTGGCGCCGGCGCTCAGCAGGACGGCGACGGCCGGATAGTCGGTCACCGGGTCGGCGGGACGGATCACCACAGGCGACATGCGAAGACTCCTTGAAAAAGCGGTCAGCGATCGGCGTTCAGCCATCGGCAAAATTACCGGCGTCAAAGCCAGAGATGGCGATCGGTCCCCAAACTGGCACGGCCGGGTCTGGCGCAGGCACACGGCCGGAAGGGTTGCTACAAAACATTGGCGCCCCATCCCCCATGTCCCAGCCGAACTGCTGGAGCGCTTTCTCTTGCCTCTTGCCGCCTTTACCGCCTGGGCGCTCAGGGGGCCAGCAGGCTGATCCCCTCCACCAGCAGCGGGACGTTGACCACCTCGTCCCAGCGGCCTTCGTCCTCCCCCAGGCTGGCGACACACACCACCTTGAGGTTGCTGATCAGCGCGTCCTGGGCCAGCGTGACCAGCGGCGATTCGACCTCGGCCAGGGCGTAGTAGACCTGTTCCGGGCGGTCTTCCAGGGGACGGTCGACATGCAGGCCGTGACGGTCGCCCAGGCCGGGCAGGGGCAGGGGCGGCAGCCGCCGGTAGGTGATGGGCGTGACGTGGGCGGCCAGCTCCAGCACGGCCAGGCCCAACTCACCCATCTCCTGGGCGTGAAGCTGCTCCACGTACCCGATCAGACTCACCTCGCCGCGCCAGCCGAGCGCGGTCGCCGGGCCGTAGTCGGTGGGCCAGGACAATTCGGCCAGGATTGGGTCGAGCGAGTCGCCCCAGCCGACGCTGACGACCTGGCGCGGACCTTGCCGGGGGCCGGTCAGGGCCATGGTGAGGGCCGCGTCCGGGGTCAGGGCGAAGCGGAATTCGCCGTGCGGGCCGCGGGCGGGCGCGTGAGCCAGGGGAGCCTCCGGGCCGCTGTCACGATCCCACAGGACCAGGTGCAGCCGGTCGGTGGCCCAGGTGGGCAGGCGATAGTCCGGCGCGGTCAGGCGGCCGGTGAGAATCGAAGGGGAATCGGGCATGGGGGAGTCCTTCTGCATGGCTGACGGTGAGTCTACTATGCCCTGGGTAGAGGCAAGAGGCAAGAGGCAGAAGAAACGAGTCTGGAGACCCGACTGCCCCCACGTCGCCCGCTTTTGCCTTTGTCTTAACTAATCACTGAAAACTAATCACTAATCACCAATTACCGTCTTTCTACTTCCTCCCCGCCAACCTGTGCTACACTGAGAACAATATCGGCCATTCTCCTGGAGCCGGGCGGATGAGCGACCTTGTGTTTGACGAGCTGTTTCATCGTTGGTTGGCGGCCTACGGCGATTTCCTGGGCCTGCTCAAGACGGTCCCCCCGGACCGGCGGGTTGTGCCGGGCGTGTGCGGGACGTGGAGCATCAAACAAATCGTCGATCACCTCTCCGGCTGGCATTACGAAGCCATCCGCCGCTTCGCGGAGATTGCGTCCGGCGATCCCTTCGACCGCCACTACGAGGTCGATGAGTATAACGCCGTGCAGGTCGAGGCGCGCAGCCACCTCTCCTGGGAGCTGACCGTGGAAGACCTGCGCGATTCGGTCGACATCCTGCGCATGCAGGCCCTGGATTTGCCCCCCGACCGGGCCAGCGCGGAGCCGCGCTATGCCGAGTGGATCGTTTCGCTGACGGAGGATGTCCGGGCGCACCGGGCCGAGATCGAAGCCTGGCTGGCATCCGCCCCCGCCTGATCGTCGTTTCCCCTCCGCAACTGAGTCCTGATCCCGCCCCGGCGCGGGATGGTCGCGTGTCGCGGCAGGTTCGATTCGCGGTACACTCTGTGCCCGTGCGGGCAGCGCCTAAGCGGCAAGCGTCGGAGCGAAAAGCGCAACCCAGGCGCGAATCACGCTGCCGGTCCGGGCCGCCAGACGGCACACCAAAGGGGTGAAAATCAAACCTGCCGACATGCTGCCTGGCTGTTTTTGTCTTTGGCTGACCGCTGATTGCTGACTGCTTTTTCTAGGGAGGGCCTCTTCATGCAGGCGTATCGTGTCTTGCGGCGAAAGTTGATCGAATGGGGTGGGCTTTTGCTGGCGGTTTTGCTGCTGGCCGGCTGCGGGGGTGGACTGCCCGCCGGGACGCTGCCCACCTTGCCCCCCACCGAGACCGCCGCGCCGCATGCCACGCCGACCTTCGTCGCCCTGCCGACCCCGCCCCCTCTGGCGGAGGTGGCCTGGGACGACACGGCCCGCTTCCAGGCGGCCATGCGACCGGAATTCGTGGGTGATGTCGAGGCTTTCGTCAATCGCAACCGTTACTATATCGAGGCCACGCTGACCCTGGGCGACGTGGTGACCATCACCGGCGCGGAGCGAGTGCGCTACACCAACCGCAGCCAGGACACCCTGAGCGAGGTCGTCTTCCGGCTGTATCCCAACCTGGACGCTTTCTCCGGCCAGATGAACATCCTCAGCGCGACGGCGGACGGCCAGGCCGTCACGCCCGTCCTGGAGGAGCGCCGCTCCGTCCTGCGCGTGGCGCTGCCCGATCCGCTGGCCCCCGGCGAGACGGCCGAGATCGGCCTGCAATTCAACAGCGCGATCGAGGCGGGCTTCACGGCCAGTTACGGCGAGTACAGCTACCAGCAGGGCGTCTACACCGCGCCGGAATGGTACCCGGTGCTGAGCGTTTATGAGGAAGGCGTGGGCTGGTGGGTGGACCGTGCCCGCAACATCCAGGGCGAGCAGACCTACACCGAAACCGGTCTGTACGAGATCAAACTCACCGCCGACGAGGCGATGACCGTCGTGATGAGCGGCACGGAAATCGACACGATCGACAACGGCGATGGCACGCTGACCCATCACGTGGTCAGCGGCCCGATGCGCGATAGCATCCTGATCGGCAGCTACAGCCTGCTCAAGACCAGCGGCGAGATCGATGGGATCACGGTCAACATCTACTACTGGGATGACGAAGAAAATCTCCAGCGCAACGAGCGCGCCGCCCAGGCCGCGCTGCGGATCGGGAGCGACTCGCTGCGCATTTTCAACGAGCGCTTCGGCCCCTATCCCTTTAGCGAGTTCGATATCGTGCAGACCAACACCGGCGCGGGTGGGATCGAGTACCCCGGTCTGATCGTGATCGCGGATGCCTACTGGAACACCGGCACGGATTTCTTCGAGACGGTGATTGCCCACGAGATCGGGCACCAGTGGTTTTACAGCCTGGTCGGCAACAACCAGGTCGCCTACCCCTTCATCGACGAGAGCCTGACCAGCTTCACGGAGTACGTCTACTACTGGAACATGGCGACGACCGAACGCGAGATCCAGGCGGCGGCGGATTACATCCGCAACGAGCAGGCCCAGTACAATAGCTACCTGGGCCAGGGCAACCCCGATCTGCCGATGTCCCTGTCCACGGATGGCTATGTGGGCTACCAGTACACCCTGATCATCTACACCAAGGGGCCGCTGTTCTTCAACGAGCTGACCGAGATCATCGGGCGCGACGAAATGTACCGCGTCCTGCAGGAATACTTCCGCCGTTTCCGTTACGAAGTGGCCGAGATCGGCGACATCCTCCAGGTGTTCGAGGACGTGACCGGCCGCCAGTGGGACACGATGTTTTACGAATGGGTCGGGGACTTCCCCGGCCTGGAACCCGCCGCGATTGCGACCGTCAATGCGGTTCAGAGGGGGGGATAGCGGTCGCGATTGCCACCGTGAACGCTGCGCAACGCGGCGGCTAGGAAAGGGAGAGGCCTATGCGACGGCTCACGATCGGGGTGGGTGTGATCGTGCTTTTGGCCCTGGCGCTGGCCGGCAGGGGGCCGGTCCTGGCACAGGGGGGGCCGGACATCTTCGAGGTGTATGGCCCGGCGCTGCTGCCTGCCTTTCAGGCTGATCTGGACCCACTCTACCGCACGTTCTACGATATGAGCGTGACGCTGAGCGTGGATGACGAGGCCGCGCGCTTCAGGGGGACGGTCGCCGTCCAGGTGAGCAACACCAGCGAGGATGCCTGGGAAAGCGTCGTCTTCCGGTTGTACCCCAATCTGGAGAGCTATGGCGGCCAGATGACGGTCGAGAACGTGACGGTCGAGGGCGCGCCGGTTACCCCCCGGCTCGATTCGACGGAAACGATCCTCGAAATCCCGCTGCCGGAGGCCGCCGCGCCGGGCGAGACGTTCCACCTCAGTCTCGATTTTGAGACCACCCTGACGGCAGGGGTCGAGGCGCTCTACAACCAGTTCAGCTACCTGGACGGGGTGCTGGCCGCGCCGGACTTCTACCCGATTCTGAGCGTCTACGAACCCGACGAAGGCGGCTGGTGGCGAGAGACGGTTCATTCCGGCGGAGATGCCATCTATGCCGAGACGTCGCACTACAGGGTGCGGCTGACCGCGCCGGAGGATTTCGTCCTGGCGACCAGCGGAGTCACGCGGGAGCAGACGCCCGGCGACGATGGAACGGTCACCTACGAGATCATCGCGCCGCTGATGCGCGAGTTTGCGCTGATGGGCAGCGCCGACTTCCAGGTGGAAAGCGCCACGGTCGGCGGGGTGACGGTCAATGCCTACAGCTACGAGGAAAACGCGGCTTACCGCCGGGCCGGGCTGAACCTCGCGGTCGACTCGCTGGCGGTTTTCAACCAGGCCTTCGGGCTGTACCCGTTCGCGGAGATGGATATCGTGGAGACGCCGACTGCCGCAGGCGGGATCGAGTATCCTGGGCTGGTCGTGATCGCTGAACGGCTGTGGAGTCGGGTCAACCAGCGCTTCATGTGGGTGGTTGTTCACGAGGTCGCGCACCAGTGGTGGTTTAGCCTGGTGGGCAACGACCAGACCCGCGACCCCTGGCTGGACGAAGCCCTGGCCCAGTACGGGGTGATCCAGTTCTTTGGCGACATGATCGGACCGAACGGCCGGCAGTCGGTCATCAGCTACTTCGACCAGACGTTCAGCCCGCTGCGCGGCACGATCATGGACCAGCCCATCGGCCTGCCGGTGGCCGAGTACGGCAATTCGGATGTCTACGTCGCCATCGTGTACAATAAGGGACCGCTGTTCTTTGTGATGTTGGAGCAGTTGATCGGGCAGGATGTCATGCTGGAGGCCCTGCGCGACTACTTCACGGCCTACCGTTACGAAGTGGCCGAGCCGGCTGATTTGCTGGACAGCTTCGAGCGCACGCTGGATCGCGATCTGGACGACATCTTCCGGAACTGGGTCGGGGAATTCCCAGGGCTGGACTAGGGCTGTCCCACACGGAGAAGAGAATGGCGATCGGGGGATGGCTCAGGCGGGCCATCCCCCGTTTTGCCGTTCGGGGCAACTTCCGGTAAGGTAGGGGGCTGATCAGGAGATGTGAAACAGGATGCGAAGGACTGATTTGCAAAGGCGATTGACTTGGCTGGCCGGGTCGGTTCTGCTGGGCCTGCTGCTGGCCGGCTGCGGTGGCCCGACGCCGTTGCCCCCCACGGTGACGATGCTCCCGACGGATACGCCCACCATCACCGCGATCTACATCGTCGTGACGGCCACCCCCACCCCCACCGCGGTTTTGCCGACATCCGAGCCGCCCACGCTCACGCCGACGTCCCCGCCGCCGACCCTCACCCCCACCCCGGCCCCGATCGCGGCCCAGGTTTGCGCGACGTGCGGCGGGCTGCGCTTGCGCGATACGCCGGGCACGGCCGGGCAGGTCGTGGCCTTTCTCAACGCCGCCGACCCGGTGACGGTTACCGGCCGCACGGCGGATAACGCCTGGCTGCAAATCAGCACCGCCGCCGGGCAGTCTGGCTGGGTGGCGGCCGATTACCTGGACGTGCAGGGCGATCCGGCCGGGTTGGTCGTGGCTGGGGAAGCGGTCAATTCGGCGGCAACGTCCGCGCCGGCGGCGGTCGCGGTTGCGGCGGCCGCAGGGATGCCGGTCGACCTGCTCAACGTCAACGTGGTGACGGGCATCACGGCCCGCAGCCGCCAGATTTTCCTGGCGGGCCAGCAGCGCGGCAACATCTTCAACGCCTTCACCCGAATCGGGGACAGCATCACGGTCAGCGGCGCGTTCCTGACCGAGCTGGCCCATCCTGGCCGCTACGACCTGGGCGAGTACGACTACTTTCAGGCGGTGATCCGCTGGTTCTCCGGCCCGGATGGGCGCGGCAACAACCCCTTCGATCCACCCGTGCTGGGGGCGCAGTCCGGCTGGAGCACGATCGACGTGCTCAACCCGGCGCTGGCGAACCAATCGGTGTGCAACCCCGGCGAGACGCCGATCGAGTGCGATTACCGGCTGGTGCGGCCCTCGGTGGCGCTGATCATGCTCGGCACCAACGACGCGGGCGGCGTCCCGACCGAAACTTACGCGGCCAATCTGCGCCGCATCGTGGAGATCAGCATCGCTTACGGGGTGATCCCCGTGCTGAGCACCCTGCCGCCCAAGCCCTACGACGCCTACCACGCCGGGCGCATCCCGGAACTGAACCAGGTGATCGTGACCACGGCGCGGACCTACGATATCCCGCTGTGGAACTACTGGCTGGCGGTGCAAAACCTGCCCAACCAGGGCATCAGCGCCGACCTGGTGCATCCCTCCGTACCCCCGGACGGGCGCAACGCCGTCTTCGACGAGGAACACCTCCAATACGGCTATCCGATGCGCAACCTGACCGCGCTGCAGGTCCTCGACCAGTTGTGGCGGCAGGTGCTCTACGACGGCGACCGGATGACTCCCGCGCCGCCCGCGGGTGCGCCGCCGTCCTTGCCGGTGGGAGGCTCGACGGGCGAGACCACGACCACCGATGGCGGCGCGCCGACTCCCAGCGGCATCTGCCCCGGCTCGGCCGGACCGACCCTGATCGTCGGCGGGATGGGCCGGGTCACGCCCGGCCTGCCCAACAAGATGCGCAGCCAGCCCGCCACCGGCGCGCCGGAGGTCGGCAGCATCCCCGGCGAGGCGCTGTTCAGCGTGGTCGGCGGCCCGACCTGCGCGGATGGATACACCTGGTGGCAGGTCAATTACCAGGGCGTGGTCGGCTGGACGGCCGGTGGCAGCAGCAGCGAGGCCTGGATCGAACCGGCCGGGTAGCGCGCAGCCGCGCTGCGCCGAGGCCAGAGGCCAAGAGGCCAGAGGCCAGAGAAGGCGTCGAAGCGGCAGGCGTCGAGGCGAAAAACGAGGGCAGGGTGTAGGGACGGGGCACTGCCCCGTTCGGTGCTCCAAAACGGCCAAATTGAAGGACGGAGCGTCTCGCCCCGTCCTTTTTGTGTGGGTCAGTTGTGGGTCGCCAGCAGGACGACGGTCACGCCGTCGCCGCCCTCGTTGGGCTTGCCGCGCTCCCAGCTTCGCGCCAGGGGATGGGTCTGGATCATGTCCTGCACGGCCTTGCGCAGCGCGCCGGTGCCCTTGCCGTGGATGATCCGCACGAAGGGTAGCCCGGCCATGTAGGCTGCGTCCAGGTACTCTTCCAGTTGGGGCAGGGCGTCGTCCACCCGCGTCCCGCGCAGGTCGAGTTCCAACCCCGGCGATTTGGCCCGCTGCGGGGGCGCTTCGCGCTCGTGGGGCTGGCTGGGGGCGGGCTTCTGGATGGGCGTGTCGCCGCGCTTGCTCTCGCCCTTGCTGCGGGCGGAGACGTCATCATACCGGGCGCGCAGGCGCAGACGGCCGATCTGGACTTCCACCTCGTCGCGGCTCAGCTCCGTGATGACCCCTTCGGTGTTCAGCGAATGGACCCAGACCAGGTCGCCCAGGCGCAGGGGGCGCTCCTCCACGAAGCCTTCCGGCAGGCTGGTCACGCGGGCGATCGGCTGCTCGATCTCGGATTCCAGGTCTTCGGCCGAACCTTCGACCTCGCGCAGGGCTTCCAGCGGCTGCCCGGCGGCCTGCAGGCGGCGGCGCAGCCGGCGCATCTCGGCGCGCAGGTCTTCCAGCTCCGCCTGGGCCTCTTCGCGGGCCTGGGCCAGCAGCTGGCGGCGCTCGGCTTCGATGTTGTCCAGGCGCTCTTCCAGGACGGCGTGGGCCTGCTCGGTTTCCTTGCGCAGCGCGGCGATCATGGCCTTGTCGCGCCGAATCTCGTCACGGGTACGGTGAATCTCGTCGAGCAGGTCGTCGGCGATCATGGCCTCGGTGGTGATCATGCCGCGCGCTTCTTCGATGATCGCGTCGCTCATGCCCAGCCCCTTGGCGATCGCCAGGGCGTTGGACCGGCCCGGCAGGCCGATCACGAGCTGGTAAGTCGGGGCCAGGGTTTGCAGGTCGAAGACGACCGAGGCGTTGCGCACGCCGGGTTGCTCGTGGCTCCATACCTTAAGCTCCGGGTGGTGGGTCGTGACCAGGGTGGTCACGCCGCGCCGCTGGAGCGTCCCTAGCAAGGCGCGGGCCAGGGCGGAGCCTTCCGCCGGGTCGGTGCCCGCGCCGACCTCGTCCAGCACGACCAGCGACCGGCTGTTGCAGGCCTCGAGGATGGTGATCGTGTTGGTCATGTGGGCGCTGAAAGTGCTCAACGACTGCTCGATGCTCTGTTCGTCGCCGATGTCGGCATAGATGCCTTCGAAGACGCTCAACTCCGCGCCTTCGGCGGTGGGCAGGTGCAGGCCGGATTGGGCCATCAGGGCCAGCAGGCCGACCGTCTTGAGCGCGACCGTCTTGCCGCCGGTGTTGGGACCGGTGATGACCAGGATGTAGGTGTCGTCGTCCAGGTAGACGTCGATCGGCACGACCGTGTCCTGGTTGAGCAGCGGGTGGCGCGCTTCCGGCAGGTGCAGGACGCTGCCCGGATGCCCGGCCACGCCCTTGCCGGCCATGTCGCGGAAGCCGGTCAGTTTGGGCGCGCTGGCCCGGATCGCCTCGGCGTAGAGCGCCTTGGCGAAAATCACGTCCAACCGGGCCATGATCTCCACCGTGCGCACGATGAAGTCCGATTCGTGGCCGATCATCCGGGTCAACTCGGTGAGGATGCGCCGGATTTCGTCTTCTTCTTCCAGTTGCAGCTCGCGCCAGGTATTGTTCAGCTCGACCGTGCTGGTCGGCTCGATCCAGACCGTGGCCCCGCTGGAGGAGTGGTCGTGGACGATGCCCTTGATGCGGCCCTTGAACTCCGCCCGGAGTGGGATCACGTAGCGCCCGTTGCGCTGGGTGATGATCTGCTCCTGGAGGTATTTGGCGTTGGTCGCGCTGTTGATGATCGAAGCCAGCTTGCTTTGCAGGCGCTCGAAGGCGACTCGCAGGTCGCGGCGGATGATCGCCAGGCGCGGGCTGGCCCCGTCATTGATCTCACCCCGGTCGTTGACGATCCGGGCGATCTCCTCCTGCACGGCCTGACATTCCTCGATCAGGTCGGCGATCTGGGCCAGGCGCGGCACCTGGCCGCGCATCCGGGTGAGCTGGCGGCGCAGGGTCGAGGCCCGGCGCAGGGTGGTCAGGATGTCGAGCAGGGTGCTCGGCTCGATCGTGACCGAGCGTTTGGCGGCGAGGACCGGCTCGCGGATGTCGAAGACTCCGCCCAGGGTGATGTTGCTCTTCTCCTCCAGCAGCAGACGTGCTTCCGTCGTCTCCTGCTGAAGCTCCAGGGCTTCATCCAGCAGCGTCGTGGGGACGAGGCTGAGCGCCAGGTCACGCCCGGCGCTGAAGCTGGTATAGGCCGCCAGCCGTTCCAGGATTTTGGGCAGTTCGAGTACGTCTAAAGTCCTGTCGTTCATGTGTCCCGTCAATACCACTCAGCTACGACCGGCGGAGGGGCGACCGCAGCACCACAGACAAACCCTTCCCATTCTACCTGTAGTTGGGATCAAACTAAAGTGGCAGTTGATTCGGAGGGGGAGGCAAGAGACAGGAAGCAGAGAGGCAGGAGAAAACAGGACTCCGGGGCCGCGCAACCAGGAGCGCCGAACTGGGGTCTGACGCGAGGAACAGCACGAGCGATTCGTGACCGGGAACAGAATGATACTTGACATGATTTATCTAATTATACTAGAATAGAACTAATGTTCTCTTGTCGCAAGGAGAAAAAAGATGGGTCAGCGGGCGATCGTACACTGGGAACTGCCGTCGGCCAACGGCGAGGCCACTCGCAAATTCTATGCCGACCTGTTCGGCTGGGAGTTCCAGTATTCGGACCATCCGGAATACTGGGGCTTCACCACGGGCAGCGTGGGCGGCGGGCTGGCGCCGTTGGGCGAGGACGTCAAGCCCGGCGACGTGATGCTCTACATCGAGAGCGACGACATCGAGGCTGACCTGCGGAAGATCGGAGCGGCCGGGGGCAAGACCCTTGTAAAAGATCGGACTTAATCTGACACATGCGGGTCATTGGCCGATGAGGGGTG